>DASQBG010000194.1:0-4208 GCA_035635335.1 Myxococcales bacterium
GGGGCCGTGCGCAATGTGGACGGTACGTACAGCTACTGGTCAGTTCACAGCCTGATTCATTGCGGGGATGGCGATCGAGTCCACAGGTCTCCCACATCCACCTCCCTCGTGAACCACAAACCATCCACAGGCTGGCGTGCAGCACGAGGACAGTGCGTGCGCATCGTACATACGCAATTTCGCGGAGTTACCGGGTGTACTCCGTGGCACGACCCGTGCTCATAGGTCCTGCGTGTCCGGCGGCCCGGTGGGTCGCCAGGCGCAAGGCCTCGAACCCGTCTCACGAAAGGAGGGCGGGGGTTCAGGCCAGAAACCTCGTGCGGGTCGGTGACCTGGTCCCAGGCAAACCGAGCCTCGCACCGGCGAGACGCCGAGGACCGGCCGCAACGGGCTCGTTGCGGTGAAGGTCGTGGGCGGAGGGAACGCGAAGGCGCTCCCACGGTGCGGGGATGGAATACCCGGAGGAGGTGAAGCCCAGGAGGGGCGCGGATCGGCCGGAGCTCTAACCGGTTCCACCGTCACCGCACTCTCCGCGGGGAGCAAGGCCCTGAAGTCGACGATGGGGTCGCTGGCGCGGGTCAAACCGCAGGCGCCTCCATCCAACGGCAAGAGGGCATGAATCGGCCGGCGAAAGCCGGTACGGCTCCGCGGGAGGGACAAGCCCCTGAAGGGCAAACCCTGGACGCGGCTGCGGGGCGAAACAAACCCGCAAGGCAGGTGGCGGAGCAAACCGTCGAGGACGTGTGAAACGTCGAGGACGGACCGTCAGCTCGAGGTGTGGGAACCCCGGGCAATAGTGGACGTCGCCTGCTGATGTCGCGATGAGGGAACTGGAACCCCACGGGAGGCGCTCTCAGGCCTCCGGGCGGTCGCGAGATTGTCCGGGGTACCGAGGGCAGGTCGTCGGTTGCAGGACTCTGGAGGAGGCGGAAAGCTCGAGGGAGGATGAAGCCGCGTGCGAAAGCTCGCGGCGGATGGCGGTCGGACAGATCCGCTGGACCCGGTAGAAATGCCGAGGCCTCGGCGGGTGCGGGGAACCCGATATCCCCCGCAATCCGGCCGCAGACAACACTCCGAGGAGCACCGAACCTTCATGAGAGGCAGTGCCGGGCAGGGTGACCTGCACGGTGCAGCGACCGGCGGTCCTGGATCCTCCGAAGGGGAATGCGCGCAGGGCGAGCCTTTGGGCCGCCGGGCACGTTGATTCAATGAGGCTCGCGCCCTGAGTCCCGGGCCGCGGGCCTCAGCTTTTCTCGCCGCCGTGTCGGGCCAGGAACGAGACGGCCTGCGCGATCACGTCCGCATCGCGCAGGATGCGGTTGTGCCCCACGCGCGGCACGTCGATCAGGCGCGCGCCAGGCCAGGCTTGCGCGATCGCCGCGCCGTCGTGCCAGGGCACCTCGCGGTCCTCCGGATCGTGGAAGACGAGCAGGGGCGTTTGCGCGCCGCGCGCGAGCGGCGGCACCTCGAGGGCCGACATGGGTACGCCCAGCCGCGATTCGAAGCGACTGCGCATCGCGTCCGCGATCCAGGGCGGGATGTGCAGCTGCCAGGCGAAGCGCGTCACGACGTCGGTGAGGCTCGCCACGGGGGCCAGGAACACGGCCCGCTGCACCGGGACGCCTCGGTGGATCGCGAGCGCGCCGGCAGCGGCGCCGCCCGAGTGACCGACGAATGCGTGGACTGGACCGACCCTCTCGGCGACGGCCTCGAGCGCATCGGCGAAGGCCAGGATGGACGAGGCGCGGCCCGTGGAGGCGCCGTGCCCGGGCGCGTCGGGCGCCACCACGCTGAACCCCGCGGCGAGCAGCGGTGGAACGAAGGCGGCGAGCTGCTCGGAGCGTCCCGCCCAGCCGTGCAGCAGCACCGCGGTCGGGCCGTCGCCCCACGACCAGACGGCGAGGCGCTCGCCGCCGGCGTCCAGGTAGAAGCGGTGTCCCGACGCGAGCACCGGCGAGAAACGCGCCTCCAGGCGCGGCGGGGTGCCGAAGGCGTGCTCCGCCCAGCGCACGGCGAGCGGGGGCGCGAGCGTCGCCGCGGCGCGGAAGGCGGCGCGCAGCCAGGGGGACGGTCGACGGCGCGGCAGGCGCACGGGCAGCGCCGATTCGCCCGGCGGCGGCGCAGCCCGGCCCGGGACCGGGGAGGGGACGTCCGGCGCTTCCGGCGAAACAAACCGAACGTTCGTGCTATTTTCAGGCGAGTAGAGGATGGCGGGCATCGCGACCTCCGTGGTGGACCGTGGATCAGCCGCCCCTGGCGGCGGGCTTGCGGCGGGCGGAACGTGAGCCGGACGGACGCACCGGGCGGACCGCCGCTCCGTCGATGCGCGCCTTGGTGGCGCTCCGGGCGCGGTCGAACGCGGCGGCGTCGCCGAACAGTTGGTACGCCCAGTTCGACCCCATCGCGTACGAGTCGATCTCGAAGGCGAGCTGGGCGGCATCGACGTCGGGTCGCAGGTGGCCCTCGCGCTGGGCCCGCTGCACCGCGCCCACCAGGACCTCGAGCCATCTCTTCATGTGCCCCGCGATGCGCTCCCGGACTGGCCCGGGGCGGCCGTCGAACTCGGCCGAAGCCGCGGCGAAGAAGCAGCCGCCGCGGAACACTTCCTTCTGCGAGTAGTCGAGCTTCGAATCGCACAACGCCCACAAGCGGGGCAGCCCGCGCGGAGCCGCCATGGCGCGGCGGACGACCTGCTCGACGAAGATCTCCGCGGCGTGGTCGACCGTCGCCAGCTGCAGGTCCACCTTGGAGCCGAAGGCGGCGAACAGGCCGCTCTTGCTCATGTCCAGCTTCAGGGCCAGCCTCCCGATCGAGAGGCCCTCGAGGCCCTCCACCGAGGCGATGTGCACGGCGGCGTCGAGGATCTGCCGGCGCGTGCGCTCGCCGCGCTCGATCCGCCCGTCCACCTTGCGCGCTGGATCCATGTCCAGACTATTAGCACGACCGTTCGTTCACCGCAAGACGGCGGGTTCCCGGCAGCCGCCGCCGCGGCGCAAGTCCGCGAGGTGCCTGGAAGAATTTCCGGCGCTACCCTGTTCCAGCCGTCGCACTGCCAGGAGGTCCGGATGCCCGCCGTGCTGCTGGTCGAAGACGACGCCGACACCCGCGAAGTCGTCAGGTTGCTGCTCGAGGAAGAGGGCTACCAGGCGGCCGTCGCCGCGGACGGCCAGCAAGCGATCGACTACCTCTCCGCCTGCGAGGAGCTGCCCTGCCTGGTGCTGCTCGACCTCCTCATGCCGCGCGTGGGTGGTGTCGCCGTGCTCCGCTGGATGCGGTCCCAGCCGCGCCTCGCGAACGTCCCGGTCGCGGTGATCTCGGCCCGCCCTGAGTCGAGCGGCTCGCAGGTCGCCAACGCGTTCCGCGACCACGTGATCGGCGTCTTGCAGAAGCCATTCGACATCGACCGCGTGCTCACGCTGCTCGACGAGCACTGCGGCGAGGTCGAGCAGCCCGCCGCCTGACGCAGTACGATTGCGGCATGGCCCATCCACTCGCCGGGAAGCCCGCTCCGCGCGAGCTGCTCGTCGATCTCGAGCTGCTCCGGCGGCGCTACTTCGACAAGCCCGATCCCGCCGATCCCCAGCAGCGGGTCAGCTTCGGCACCTCGGGCCACCGCGGCTCGTCGCTGCGCGGGAGCTTCAACGAGGCGCACATCCTGGCGGTGACCCAGGCGGTCTGCGAGTACCGCAAGGCGCAGGGGACCACCGGGCCGCTCTTCCTGGGCGCGGACACGCACGCGCTCTCCGAGCCGGCGCAGCACACCACGCTGGAAGTGCTGGCCGCCAACGAGGTCGAGGTGCTCCACGCGCCCGAGGGACAATGGACGCCCACGCCGGTGATCTCGCACGCCATCCTGGTCCACAACCGCGGCCGGACGGCAGGTCTCGCCGACGGGATCGTCATCACTCCGTCGCACAACCCGCCGGAGGACGGCGGCATCAAGTACAACCCGCCCAGCGGCGGCCCGGCGGACACCTCGGCGACGGGTTGGATCGAGCGCCGCGCCAACGAGCTCCTGACCGCGCAGGTCCGCCGCGCCCAGGCCTCGCGCGCGGCGACGCTGCACGAGCATGACTTCGTCGCGCCGTACGTGAACGACCTGCGCAACGTGGTCGATCTCCAGGCGGTGCGCGCGGCGCGCCCCCGGCTCGCGGTCGATCCGCTGGGCGGCTCCAACGTGGCGTACTGGAGGCCGATCGCCGAGGAGT
>DASQBG010000195.1:0-20562 GCA_035635335.1 Myxococcales bacterium
GCCGGGCCTTCTCCTCTGCCTCCGCGATCTTCCGCCGCTCGTACTCGAGCTTCCGCTCCGCGTCCGACACCTCGCGCCGGCGGCGGTCGACCTCGGCGCGCGTCGCCGCATCGCCGGACAGCCGTGTCTAGGCGGCGGCGAGAGCGTCCTGCGCCGCCTGGAGCTGCTCGCCGGCGCGCTGCTCGCGCGCGAGCCGCTCGGGCGGCAGCGTCACGGCCGCGGGCGGCAGCGTCACGGGCGCGGGCGGTGGCGGCGGCTCGGGCCGCACGGCCGGCTTCTCCGGAGGGAGCTCCGGCGGCGGCCTGGCCACGCGGCGTCCCACGGACGCGCGCGCGAGCAGCGCGATCAGCAGCGCTGCCGCGATCAGCAGCGCAACGGCGATGACGATGGTCTGGGTGTCGGCGGGCAGAGCGAAAGCGAGCACGGGTACGGGCACCTCGCCAGTCGCCGCCGATCGGGCGGCGCTGTGCCTTTCGACGGCCGGTTATGCCGTTTCCGCAGCGGTCTGCGAAGCCTTTTACTCCGGCAGCGCTCCCGGCGCCTTGCTGCTCGCCGCGTCGATGGCCGCGGGCTTCGTGCCCGGCGCCGCCGCGATGGCTACCGCGTGCCACTTCCGCTTGCTCCCGGTGCTCACCGCGCACTTGCTGCCCGAGGGATCGCAAGCGACGACCTGGTAGTAGACCGCGCCGGGCGTCTGCGGCGGCAGCTCCGCCTTGAAGCCGCCCAGCCCTCCGCTCGCGTCCGCCTGCATGTCCGTGACCTGCTCCTGCCCGTTGCTGCCCCGCCACAGCACCTGCGCCTTGCCCGGCACGTTCGGCTCGTCGCCGGGCCCGGTGATCTGCGCGCGCACGGTGAGCGACCGGCCCGGATGGACGCGGGCCGGCGGATTCACGGCGAAGCTGAACGGCTGCTCGACCGGGGCCTGCTGAGGCGGCTTGAAGCTGATGGCGAACCAGGTGTTCGGGTTCCCGTCGCCGCCGAAGCTCTGCTTCCCGTTCTCGTCCTTGGCGGCGAGCAGGTACTCGAGGTTGCCGCGCGCCTTGTCGGCCGGAATCTTCGCCTCGTAGCTCTCGCCCTCGACCCGGTTGAGCGCGAGCCGCGTCCCCGGTCCGGACTCGCCCTGCTTGCGCAGGAACACGCCGCTGAAGGCGATGGGCGCATCGCCGCGGACGCGCGCTTGCAGCGTCACCTCCTTGCCTTCGGCAAGTGGCGCGCCTGGCTTACGGTGCTCGATCACCGGCGGCCCGGACTTGCTCGCCACCTTCGCGGGCCGAGGCTCGCGCCGCTTGGGCGGCTCGCGCTGGGCTTGCGCCTCCTTCGGGCTCGAGGCGGAGACCGCCACCGGTTTCGCCGCCGCGCCGTACGTCGACGGCCCGTTGCCCAACAGGTCGCTCGAGTCGATCCAGTACTCGGTGTCCGGGCCGGCCTCGAACGACACCTTGAACGTATCGTCGTAGTCGCTCTTGGTCATCGGCACGTCGAGCCAGCGCCCCCCGCCCGAGCGGTGGTGGCAGGTCGCCATCAGCACCCCGGTCTCGTCGGTGATGCGCGCCTCGATGTGCACCTGCCCACCGCGCTGGGCGGCCCGCACGTTCGAGATGACCGGTGGCCGGGTGTCGTCGGCGCGCGCCGCGAGCGGCACGAGGAGCATCGCGAGGAGGGCGGCGAGGAGTGGGCGCATCCGTCAGGAATACCCCCCGCGCCGGGCCCCGATCAAATGGCCAAAGCAATCGCACCACGGAGAGCACAGAGGGCACGGCTAGGCGGCAGCGCCTGCCTGGGCGGACAGCTTCACGCTGACCGTCTTGGAGATGCCCGGCTCCTCCATGGTGACGCCGTACAGCGCATCCGAGCCCTCCATGGTGCGCTTGTTGTGCGTGATGACGATGAATTGCGAGCTGCGGCTCATCTCCCGCACCATGTCGTTGTACCGGCCGACGTTCGCCTCGTCGAGCGGCGCGTCCACCTCGTCGAGCAGGCAGAACGGCGTCGGCTTGATCAGGAAGATCGCGAAGATCAGCGACACCGCGGTGAGCGCCTTCTCGCCGCCGGAGAGCAGGTTCACGCTGACCAGCTTCTTCCCGGGCGGCTGGGCGACGATCTCCACGCCGGGCTCCACGGCGGCGTTCGCCGGATCCTCGACCAGCTGCAGCTCTGCGTAGCCCCCGCGGAACAGGCGCGGGAACACCTGCTGGAAGCGGTCGTTCACCAGCTGGAAGGTCTCGCGGAACCTTTCCTTGCTGGCGCGGTCGATGCGCTCGATGGCGGAGCGCAGCTTGCGCAGCGAGTCCTCCAGGTCCTGCTTCTGGGCGGTGAGGAAGGTGAACCGCTCGCCCACCTCCTTCGCCTCGTCGATGGCGGTGAGGCTCACCTCGCCCAGCGCGTCGACCTTCTCCCGCAGCGCGGACATGCGCGACTCGGCCTCCGCGGCGTCGAGGCCTAGCGCGTCCTCGCGCCTGGCCTGGGCCACCTCGGCGAGCTCCATCAGGTGGCGCTCGCGCGTGCCCTGCTCGAGGTGCTGCACGGTCAGGCGGATCTCCTGCATCTTCAGCTCGGCATCCGAGCGCCGGCGGGCCACCTGCTCCAGGCCGGAGCGCGCCTCGCGCACTTCCTCGTCGCCTCCGCGCAGCCGCTCCTGCGCCTGGTCGTACAACGCGCGCGCACGGCCCAGCTCCTCGCGCATCTCCTCGCCCGACTTGAGCAGTGCCGCCAGCTCTGCGCGCGTGACCTCGCCGCGCGCCTCCAGCGCCGAGGCGCGCTCCTTTCCCTGCACGAGCTCCGACTGCAGCTTCTCGCGCCGCCCCTCGATCTCGGCCCGCTGCTCGGCCAGCCGCGCCAGCGAGCGGGCCACGCCCTCCAGCCGCTCCGCCACCGCCGCCGCGCTCACCTTGGCGCGGGTCACCTCGGCCTGCACCGATTCGGCCTGTTCGCGCGCGCGCAGCAAGTCCCCCTGCAGCGCGCGCAGCCGCGCCTCGCGCTCCTGCTGCTCGCTCTCGCCGCCGGCCACCGCGTCGCGGCTCTGCGCCTCCTCCCGCTCCACCTCCGCGAGCGCCTGCTGCAGCTGCTCGATCTCGTGCCGCAGGACCTGGTCGCGCTGCGACAGCCGGGCCAGCTCCTCCTGCAGCCGCCCCACGTCGCGCTCCAAGCGGAGCTGCGACAGCTCCTCCTCGCGCTCGTCGTGCTGCAGCCGCTTGACCTCGGTCTCCAGCGACTGGATGCGCGCGGCCAGCTCTTCCGCCTGCGAGGTGCTGAGGGCGAGGCGGGCCTCCAGCTCCTGCACCGTTTCGGCCAGCTCCTGCACCTCGCGGCGCTTGTGCAAGAGGCCGTCGGCCACGCCTTCCAGCGAGCCGCCCGAGACGATGCCCTCCCGGTCCACGACCTCGCCGTCGGCGGTGACGAAGGTGCGCTCGCCCGGGTCCCGCGACCACAGCGCCAGCGCGGTGGCCAGCGTGTCGCAGAGGAACACGTCCGCCAGCAGGTACCGCTTGAGCCGGTCGTGCTCCGGCGCGCAGTGGACCACCTCCACGGCGCGTACCGTGCCCTCCGGGGCGGGCAGCTCCGCCGCCTCCGGAACCAGCGGCAGCTGCTCCATCTCGGTCAGCGGGATGAAGCTTGCGCGCCCCTGGGCCGCCTGCTTGAGGTAGTCGACCGCGCGCAGCCCCGCCGCGTGGCTCTCCACCAGCACGAGCTGCAGCCGCTCGCCCAGGACCGCCTCGACGGCGCGCTCATGCCGCGCGTCGGTGCGGAGCACGTCCGCCACCAGCCCGTAGACGCCGTCGCGCCGCCGCTCGTCCTCGT
The DNA here is from genome assembly GCA_035635335.1 of Myxococcales bacterium. Taxonomy (GTDB): domain Bacteria; phylum Myxococcota; class Myxococcia; order Myxococcales; family 40CM-4-68-19; genus VBKO01. Next base: position 3,799 of record DASQBG010000195.1, read on the forward strand.
CGCGCAGCAGGATCGCCTTCACACCCCGACCGTATCCCTCGAAGTTCTTCTGCAGCTCGAGCAGCGAGGTGAGGCGGCTGCGCCGGTCGGCCAGCTCCTCGCGTAGCCGGATGAGCGTCGCCTCCAGGTCGCGCCGCTCGATGAGCCCGTGCTGGAGCTGCTCCTCGCGCGCGGCGCGCTTGTCGTGCAGCCCGCGCCGGCTCGCCTGCGTCTCGGACAGCTTTTGCGAAAGCTCGTCGCGCTGCCGCGAGATCTCCTCGCCGCGGGCGCCGAGCTGCTCCGCCTCGCCCTGCGTCTTCTGCAGCCGTCCGGAGAGGTCCTGCCGGCGGCGCTCCAGGTTGACCAGGTTCGTCCGGTGGTTCGCCAGCCGGGTGAGGACGCCCACCGCCTGGTGCCGCTCGGTTTCCACGGCGTGTTGGGCGGAATGGATGCGCTCCATCGACTCCTGCAGGCTGGCCTCCGCCTGCGCCCGCCGGGTCTCGTCCTCGGCGTTGGCGTCGGCGAGCTTCTGCCGCTCGGCCTGCAGGCCCTCCTCCTCGCGCGCCAGCAGCGTCAGGCGCTGGCCCAGAAGCCCGATCTCGTCCTCGTGCTGCACCTGCCGCGCCGCGATCGACTCGCGCTCGCGCTGCGCGAACTGCAGCTCCTGCTCGGCGAGCCGCAGCTGCTTGTCCACGCCGTGCGACCGATCGGCCAGCTCCTGCACCTTGCGCTCGTCGTCGAGCAGCTGGAGCCGCTCCGCCGACAGGCCCGCCTCCAGGCTCGCCACCTGCGCGTGCGTGACCTTCTCCGCGTCGGCCGCGTCCTGCAGCTCGCGCCCGCCGGCGCCCTCCTCCTCCTTGGCCGCGAGCCATTGCCGGCAGGCGGAGAGCAGCTCCAGCTGCCGCAGCTGGCCGCGCAGCTCGCGGAAGCGCTCGGCCCTCTTCGCCTGGCGCTCGAGCCCCTGGAGGCGGCGGCCCACCTCGCCGACCACGTCGGTGAGCCGGAGCAGGTTCTGCTCGGTGGCCTCCAGCTTCCGCTCGGCCTGCTTGCGGCGCGCCTTGTACTTGGTGACCCCGGCCGCCTCCTCGATGATCGAGCGGCGGTCCTCGGGCTTGGCACTGACGATGAGTCCGATGCGCCCCTGCTCGATGATCGAGTAGGCGCGCGTCCCCACTCCAGTGCCGAGGAACAGCTCGGTGATGTCGAGCAGCCGGCAGGGGGCCTTGTTGATCTCGTACTCGCTGGTGCCGTCGCGGAACAGCCGCCGCGTGACGGTGATCTCGGCGAACCCGGCGTATTGCGGCGGGACGAGTCGGCCGTCGTTCTGGAAGGTGATCGACACCTCCGCCATCCCGGTGGGCGGGCGCGACTCGCTGCCGCTGAAGATCACGTCCTCCATCGAGCGGCCGCGCAGGTGCTTGGCGCTCTGCTCGCCCATCGCCCAGCGGATGGCGTCGACCACGTTGCTCTTGCCGCAGCCGTTGGGGCCGACCACCCCGGTGACCCCGTCGTCGAAGGAGAAGACGACCCGGTCGGCGAACGACTTGAAGCCGGAGATCTCCACGCGGCGGATCTTCATCGTGCGCGCGAGTGAGCCATGAAAGCCGCCACTCCCGCAAGCCAGAACTGCCAAGCCGATTGCACCACGGAGCACACGGAGATCACGGAGTTGTTTCTTTCAACAACCCACCCTCCGTGTGCTCCGTGTTCTCCGTGGTGCGATTGCTTTGGCCTGACTCATGGTGGGCGGGGGCGGGAGACGGCGGGGCTGTCGCGGTCGCAGAAGCGGAGCTTCCTGCGCGCCCAATGGCCGCTGTAGTCGACCCCGACGCGCGGGCCTTTCCACAGGCGCGGAGCAGGGCCTGTGCGCGGGGCGATGAACAGCTCGGCGTCTGGATCGCACAGGTCGTCCCGGTTGTGCCGCAGCCGCACGTCGAACGCCTTGCACAGGTTCCCCGGGCCGGTCGCGCTGTGCAACAGGGGCGCGAGCCCCGGCGCGTCATTCAGAGGCTCGGCGGCGCGGATCAGGACCGCGCTCGCCTCGCCTTCCGGGCTGCACACCGCATTGAGCATGGGGTGCACGCCGTAGATCAGATAGACGTACGCATGCCCGGGCTCGCCGTACATCACGTCGGTGCGCGCGGTCCGCCCGGCGCGCGCGTGGCAGGCGAGGTCGTGCTCGCCGACGTACGCCTCGGCCTCGACGATCCGCCCCGCCCGCACACCGCCCGGAGCGCGCCGCACCAGCACGCAGCCGATCAGGTCGGGGGCCACCGAGAGCGCGTTGCGCGCGAAGAACAAGCGGGGCAGGGGAGAGAAGCGCACCTCAGTCGAGGAACGCCGCCATCAGGCCTCCAGCGCCTGGGCCAGGTCGGCGATCAGGTCGTCCGCGTCCTCGAGGCCGATCGACAGCCGGACCATGCCCTCGTCCACGCCCGCGCGGGCCAGCTCCTGCGCGGAGTAGCCGGTGTGGCTGAAGAGGATGGGCAACGAGGAGAGCGTCTCGGTCCCGCCCAGGCTCGCCGCCCGCGCGACCAGCCGCAGCCGGTCCCAGAAGGCGAACGCGCGCTCCTTGGTCCCCAGGGTGAAGGTGACCATGCCGCCGAATCCGCTCATCTGCCGCTTCGCCAGCTCGTGATCGGGATGCGAGGGAAGACCGGGATACCAGACCCGCTGCACCCCGCGCTGCTCCGACAGCCAGCGGGCGACGCGCAGCGCGGTGGCACAGTGGCGCTCCATCCGCAGCACGAACGTCTTCAGCCCGCGCAGCAGATCGTACGCGGCCTGTGGATCGAGCGAGGCGCCCAGCTTGTGCGAGAGCAGCCGCAGCGGCTCGAGGCGCTCGCGGGAGCCCGCCAGCACGCCGGCGAGATGGTCCGAGTGGCCGTTCAGGTACTTGGTCGCGCTGTGCATCACCACGTCGACGCCCAGCTCCAGCGGCCGCTGCAGCGCCGGCGGCCCGAAGGTCGAGTCCATCACGCTCACGGAACCGGCCTTCCTGCAGGCCGAGGCGACGGCGGCCACGTCCACGATGCGCAGGGTGGGGTTGGTGGGCGACTCGAAGACGCAGGCCTTCGCGGGCCGCGCGGTCACCTCGGCCACGAGCCGCTCGGGCTCGACCGGCCGCAGCTGGACCCCGAACCGGGTCAGTACGTCGCGCAGCAGCTTGTAGGTGCCTCCGTACAGCGCGGTCGCGGCGATGACCTCGTCGCCGGCGGAGACCAGGCCCATCAAGGCGGTGGTCATGGCGCCCATGCCGCTGCCGAAGACGATGGCCGATTCGGCGCCTTCGAGCCGCGCCAGCGCCTCCTCGGCCGCGCGCACGGTGGGGTTCTCGTCGCGCGAGTACATGAACAGCCCGCTCGAGCCGCGCGCGTACTCCTGCACCTGCGCGGCGCTCTCGAAGCGGAAGGTGGTGGACTGCACGATGGGGACGGTCAGGGGCGCGTTCGCGCCCTCGGGCGTCCCGGCGTGCACGGCAATGGTCGACAGGCCTGCGCGCTGGTGCGACATGCCGCGCTTGTAACAGGAAACCAGAAAAAAACCCCCGGGCAGGATGCCCGGGGGCTGAAAGATGAAGCGCGATCGCGCATCGAGGTGGCGGGGGGGTACCAGACCACGACGAGCGATGCGCTCCGGCAATCCAGATGTGCAGTCGTCATGCCAGTCACTGAATAGCTGGCTTTTCAGAGGGTTGGGTCCGCGCGGGCGCAAACCAGGAGGCAGTATTTCTTGCAGGGTTGCAAGGCGGCCTTTCAGATTCGGAATGTCTCAGTACGGGAAACACTGTACGGCTATTGTACAGCCAGGATGTGTTCGAACTGGGGGTCTCCCTTGAGCGCATCGAACATCGGGTCGGCGGCGATCCAGCCGCGCACCTTGGCCGGGTCCTTCTCCAGCGCCTTCTTCAGCGCCTCGAACGCCTGCGCGGGCTTCTCCCAGAGCGAATAGAGCGCCGCAACGTTGTAGTTGAGCAGCACGTCGTCCGGGTTCAGCTCGCGCGCCCGCCCGTAGCAGCGTTCCGCCTCCGCGTAGAAGCCCTTCTGCGCGTAGCAGATGCCCAGGTCGAGGTGCGCCTCGTAGTTCTCGGGCTCGAGCCGCACCGCCTCGTTCAGCTGCGCGATGGCGCCGCGGTAGTCCGCCTCGTCCATCAGGAGCGCCGCCAGCTCGTGCCGCGCCACCGGGTCCTCGGGATCCAGCTCGATGGCCGCCTTGAACTCCTCCTTGGCCTCCTCGCGCCGGTCCTGGTCGGCGAACGTCATGCCCAGGTTGAGGTGCGCGTCCGGGTAGTCCGGGTCGAGCTCGATGGCTTCCTTGTACTCGTCCACGGCCATGTCGGACCCGTGGGTGGCGAGGAAGCAGGCGAGGTTGTAGTGGGCCGTGGCGCTGTCCGGCTCCAGCTCCAGCGCGGTGAGGTACTCCTTGAGCGCCTCGCGATAGAGCTTCTTCTCGCTGTACACCGTCGCGAGATTGTCGTGGGCGTGGGCGGATTCCGGGTCGAGCTCGATCGCCTTCTTGAACTCCTTGATGGCCTCGTCGAGCCATCCCCGGTCGGCGAGCTCGATGCCGCGGGAGTTGTGCTCGTCGGAGCGGACCGTCCGGTCCCTGTCCCGGCTCATGGGCCCTTTTTCTAACATGGCGCAGGCGGCGGCGGCAGGAACTCAATCCCCGCGGGAGGCGTTGTAGGTCCCGAACGTCTTCAGGCTCTTGTTCTGCCGGACGTTGGCCTTCACCGCCGTGTTGCTCGCCTGGTTGCCGGCCAGGGAATCGGTCGTCCCGCTGAACAGCTCGCGGACGTCGCGGCCGAACACGGTCACCACGCCGATGGCCGCGATCGCCACCAGCGCCACGATGATCAGGTACTCGGACATGCCCTGGCCCTCCTCGGACCGGAGCAGCTTCAGCAAGCGTCGCATCGACGAGATTCCTCCCCCCGCGCAGTCCATCCCGCGCGCCGCCCACGGTAGGGAATCCGGCCGTTCCTCGCATCGGGCACCTGCCGGACGCCCGCGCACCTTTTGAACAGAGCTGTCGACGGAATGTGGCAGCGTAGAGGCATTCATGCGATGTGCACCCACATGGCGAGCAAAGCACCGCGTACGCTCGCGAACTTGTGCGAGGAGCTTGGCCCGGCCCTCGCCGGCGCGCACGATCTCTGCGCGGTGGCCTGGGACGACTCGCCCGAGCCGCGCATCGCCGGCGTCGCCGGGCCGGCGCAACCGGTCCTGGGCAGCGCCGACCTCGTCGGCAAGCCTGCCGGTCTTCTCTTCCCGGGTGGCGAGCGCGCCGCGCGCGACCTGGCGCAGGCGGCGGCGCGAGGAGCATTCGAGGAGCACCGGACGCTGCTCCGGGCCGGGCAGCCGTTCGCGGCCCAGCTCCTGCTCAGCCCAGCGCCGGGCGGCGTGGTCGCGCTGGTGCGCGACATGGCGGTCTCGCAGCAGGTCGGCGATGCGGCGCTTCGGGCGGAGGACCTGGCGCGGTTCGCTTCCCTGGTCGCGCACGAGATCCGCAATCCGCTCTCGGCGGTGAAGATCGCTCTGCAGACGCTGGAGCGGCACGGCACGCTCGGCTCGAACGACCTGCGCCGCACCAGCATCGCGCTCCGCGAGGTGCTCAACATCGAGCTGCTGCTCCACGAGGTGCTGGAGTTCGCGCGGCCGCCGTCGCTCTCGCTGGTGCCGGGCGATCCGCGCTCGCCGGTGCGCGAGGCCGTGGAGGGCGTCGAGTCGGAGTGGTCGTCGCGCGGGGTGTCGTTCGCGGTGGAGGTGCCGGATCGCCTGCCGCCGTTCCCCTTGGACCCGGTGCGGGTCCGGACCGCCGTGAAGATCCTCTGCCGCCAGGCCGCGGTGGCCGCGGAGGAGGTCGGCGGCGGGCGCGTCGAGGTGTCCGTCGTCGCCGCCCCGCCGGGATGGGAGCTCACCGTCGGCGATCCCGGCCACCCGGTCCCCCTCGAGCTGCGCGAGAAGGCCTTCGTGCCGTTCACCCCCAACCGGGCGCGGGGCACCGGACTGGGCCTCGCGGTCGTCGCGCGCATCGCGCGGGAGCACCGCGGCGAGGCCCGCTTCGCCGAGGGCCATGGGCGGGGCAATGTCATCTCCGTGACGTTTGGTGGATGATCCGTTAAAGATCGTCCCCCAAGCCCACGTGGAACGAATCCTCATCGTCGACGACGACCGCTCCATCCGCGAGCTGCTCTCGATGCACCTCGAGGAGCGCGGCTACGGGGTGATCAGCGCGGCCACGGGCGCGGAGGGCTTCAAGCTCGCCGAGGAGACCTCCCCTTCCGCCATCATCCTCGACATGCGTCTGCCGGACGCCTCGGGCATCGACCTCATCCCCGAGCTGAGGAAGCGCGCCGGCGAGACTCCCGTATTGATGATCACCGCCCACCACGACATGGCCACCACCATCCTGGCCATGAAGGCGGGAGCGTTCGACTACATCCACAAGCCGATCGACATCCGGGCCCTGGACGCGGCGCTCGATCGCGCGCTCGAAGTGCGGCGCCTCTCCCGCGGCACCGACTTCCTCTCGGTCGAGGCCCAGCGCGCGGTGAAGCTGGACGACATCGTCGGCACCTCGCCGCCGATGCAACAGCTGTTCAAGGACGTGGGGCGCGTCGCCGCCAGCCGCGCCACCGTGCTTATCCAGGGAGAGAGCGGCACCGGCAAGGAGTTGATCGCCCGCGTCATCCACAGCTACAGCGCGGGGGCCAAGCCGTTCATCGGCATCAGCTGCTCGGCGATCGTGGAGACGCTGCTGGAGAGCGAGCTGTTCGGGCACGAGAAGGGGGCCTTCACCGGCGCCGTCTCCGCGAAGCTCGGCAAGTTCGAGCTGGCCGAGGACGGGTCCATCTTCCTCGACGAGATCGGCGAGCTCTCGCAGAACCTGCAGGCGAAGCTGCTCCGCGTCCTCCAAGAAAGGGAGCTGGAGCGCGTCGGAGGAGTGAAGAGGATCCAGGTCCGGGCGCGCATCCTGGCGGCCACCAACCGCGACCTGCTGGACGAGGTGCGGGCGGGGCGTTTTCGCGAGGACCTCTACCAGCGCCTGAGGGTGGTGACGCTCTCGATCCCGCCGCTGCGCAACCGCCGCGAGGACATCCCGCTCCTCGTCGAAAACCTCATCGCCAAGATCAACCATCGCCTGCACAAGAACCTGCGCCGCGTCCCGCGCGAGACGCTCGAGAAGCTGATGGCGCGCCCGTGGCCCGGGAACGTGCGGGAGCTGGAGAACGTGCTCACCCGCGCTGCCGTGCTCAGCCAGGGCGATCTGCTGCTCGAGGAGTACCTGGTCGAGGCTTCGCGCCCCGAGCCGCGCCCGGTCGACCCTCCGCCGGCCGCCGCGGACGGGCGCGTGCCGACCCTGGATGAAGTCGAACGGGCCCATATCGAGCGGGTGTTCGCCATGACCAAGGGTCACAAGGGGAGGGCGTGTCAGATCCTGGGCATCTCCCGGCCTACCCTGGAGCGGAAACTGCGGAAATACGGGTTCGATCCGGGCACTGTTTGAACACTTCGTTCAACTTTCCGTGGAATCCTACTCTACGAATCGTTCAAGCCGGCGCTTGGCTGCCGGCATGACTCACCGTCAAGTACTTGAAATGACGAGCACCGAGCAGCGGCCAGGCGTTGGCACGGTCGGTGCTCACTGGTTGGAGGCTTCCTCTTCCCTGGGGGTCTCCGATGATTCCACGCCAGCAGGTCGATACCCGTTACCAGTTCGCGCAGCCGCTCGCCTCGCCCAGCCTTCCGGCGGCCGACGTCGTCGACTTCCGCGGCTACTTCAAGGTCGAGACCTTCGCGCATGCCTCGGTCATCTACCGGCCCGGCATGCCGGCGGACAAGGTCTTCCTCCTCCGCAGCGGCCGCGTGCGGCTGCTCCGCCAGGGCAAGGGGAAGGGCCGCAGCGTGCTGGCCATCCTCAAGCCGGGCGACCTCTTCGGCGAGGTGCTCCGGCCGGAAGGGTCGGTCATGGAGGAGCTGGCGATTGCCTCGGGCAAGTGCGAGGTGTGGAGCATCGAGGGGCGCGACTTCCGGGCGCTGCTCGAGGCGCGGCCGGCGCTGGCGGTGGACGTCATCCGGGCGCTGAACGAGCGCGTGCGGCAGATGCGCCAGAGGGTGCTCGGCCTGACCCGCAAGGACGTGCCCGCCCGGCTGGCGGAGATGCTGATCTCGCTGGCGCAGGCGCACGGTGAGCGCATCGCTCCCGGAAACGAGCTTTGCTTGCACGGAATCACGCAGCAGGACCTAGCGGACCTCGTGGGAGCCTCCCGCTCGTTCGTGTCCACGCTGATCAACAAGATGAAGCGCGACGCGCTCCTCGCCAACCAGGGACGCCTCCTCGTGCTCAAGGACGAGGAAGGCCTCAACAAGGTCGCTGCCCGGGAGAAGTAAGGGCACATGAAAGGACGGCCCCCGAGGCCTTCCCAGCGGCAGCGTGGCGGTTGGATGCGAGTTCCCCCCACTCGCACCGTCCCACGCTGCCGCTCTTTTTTTGCCTTCCTTTTTTGCCTTCAGGTTTCACGCAGAGCGCGCGGAGATCGCAGAGGAAATCCCTCCGATCTCGCGACGGGCACGACCGCACGATCGTAGATCGATAAAACGAGCTCCGCGTGCTCTGCGGGCTCTGCGTGAACGTTTTTTGGCGTTCCTGCTGCTGCGGCTAGGCTTCGGCCTTCGGCTTCTTCGGCTTCTTGTCGGACTTCGCGGCGGGCTTCTTCTCCGCGGCGGCCTTGGCCTTCTTCGGCGGGACCTTGGGCGAGTTCGCGTACTTCTTCTGGAACCGATCGATGCGGCCCTGGGTGTCGATCAGCTTCTGCTTGCCGGTGAAGAACGGATGGCAGTTGGAGCAGATGTCCAGGTGCAGGTCGCCCCCCGTCGAGCGGGTCTCCCAGGTCGCCCCGCAGGCGCAGTGGACCTTCGAAGTGGGATAGGCGGGGTGGATGTTCTCGCGCATCGGAATGTCTCGTTGGTCCCGGGTCTTGCTCGCCGACGAGGCGGGGACCGGCCCGGGAAAGGGCCGGAATGGATAGCCGAAGGCCCCCGGCAAGTCAACGCTGTCTTGACAACCGCCGGGCCGCCGGACGAGCGTGCGCGGCGGTATCCCCGAGGCGCCCCTGAAGCTCTCCATCGTCATCCCGGTCTACAACGAGGAGCGCCTCATCCTGGGCGTGCTGCGCCGGGTTGCCGCCGTCCCGGTCGAGAAGGAGCTGGTCGTCGTCGACGACTGCTCCGGCGACGGCACGCGGGCGGTCTTGTCGCGGATCGAGGAGGACCCCAACCTGGTCACCTCCGCCGATCCCGCCGGCCTGACGCAGGTGCGGATCTTCCGCCAGCCGGTGAACCGTGGGAAAGGCGCGGCGCTGCGCCGCGGATTCGCGGAGGCCCGGGGCGAGGTGGTGGTGGTGCAGGACGCCGACCTCGAATACGACCCACACGAGCTGCCGCGCCTGCTGGCCCCGATCGCACGCGGGGACGCCGACGTGGTGTACGGCAGCCGCTTCTCGCGGGGGCACGCCAGCTTTCCTTTCTGGCACACGGCCGCCAACCGGATGCTGACGGCCTTGAGCAACTTGGTGACCGGCCTGCGCACGAGCGACATGGAGACCTGCTACAAGGTGATGCGCACCGACGTCGTCCGCGAGCTGCCCCTGCGGGAGGACCGGTTCGGGTTCGAGCCCGAGGTCACCGCGCTCCTCGCCCATCTCTCCCGTCGCCGGCCGCTGCGCTTCGCCGAGGAGCCGATCTCGTACCACCCCCGGTCGGTTGCCGACGGCAAGAAGATCCGCCTCAAGGACGCCTTCCGCGCCGTCTACTGCATCGTGCGATACGGGTGCGTCCCGCCGCCTTGGCCGAAGGAGCTGCGCGCGCCGGGCGAGGCCCGCCCCGCCGAATGAGCTTCAGGACGGCCTCGCGGATCGTGATCGCGCTCGCCGCCGTGGGGCTGGGCCGGCAGATCTGGTTCCATTGCTTCGCCGAGCGGATCTGGACCTTGCCGGCTGCCGCGAGCGGGGCGCGGCCCGACGCGCGGTACGCGGCCGCGCGCGGCTTCCTCCCGGCCTCCGGACGCATCGGGTACATCTCCGACGAGCCCTTGACCCTGCGCCCTGGCAGCCTGCCGACGCGCGGGAACGACAAGTACCAGCAGGCGCTCTACGCGCTCGCGCCATTGGTCCTTCGCTACGGCGACGCCGCGCTGCCCTATGTCCTTCTGGACGCGACCGATCCCGCCGGTGTCGCGGAGCTGTGCGCTCGCCATGCTCTCGTGGTCGACCTTCCAGCCGCAGGGGGCGTCGCGGTCGCGCACCCGGTGCGGCCGTGACGGCGCTCGCCGTCGCCGCCATCCTCGCCTCCGGAAGCGGCCTGTGCGCGCTCGCGCTGGGAGCGTCCGCCCTGCGCCGCTGGCTTCCGGCGGTCCTCCTCGCCGGCGCCGGACTGTGGTCGATGACGTATTCGGCGGCGCTGTTCGCGTTCGGCGCGAGCGCCGCCGTGATGATGGCGAAGGATGCGGCTCTCGTGGTCCTCGGCGCGGGAGCGCTCTTGCTCGCTCCCAGACGCACGGGGGAGGCGGGTGAATCCCCCGCGCCGACCCCGGCGCCGTTCCGGGCGGCGCTCGCGGTCGGGGCGCTCGTCGCCACCGCGCTGTTCGTCGAGCATACGCTGCGGTATCCGGACGGCGGCGCCGATGCCTGGGCCATCTGGAACCTGCGGGCACGGTCCCTGGCGCGGGCGGGCGAGTCGTTCCGCGACGCGTTCTCGCCTGAGCTGGTCTTTTGGGCCCACCAGGACTATCCGCTGCTGCTGCCGGGTCTGGTGGCGCAGTGGTTCCGGCTCCTTCGCTCCGAGAGCTTCTGGATTCCCACGGCGATCGCCTGGGCGATCGCGGCCTGTGGCGTCGCGCTCCTCGGAATGGCCGTGAAGGATCTCCGCGGCCCCGGGTGGGGCGTGATCGCCGCTCTGGCGCTGGTGTCGACGCCGGCATACCTCGTCTTCGCCGCCAACCAGCAGGCCGACGCTCCCCTCTCGGCCTTCCTGCTGCTGGCCGCCTCGTTGCTGGCGGTCGCGCTGGAGCGCGGGTGCCATCCCCGCTTGCTCCTCGTCTCCGGCGTCGCATTTTCGATGTGCGCCTGGACCAAGAACGAAGGCCTGCTCTACCTCGGCTCCGCGCTCGCCGCGCTCGTCGTGGCGAGGAAAGGCGAACCGCTGCGCGGGCGGCTTCGCGACGCGCTGGCGGTCCTCGGGGGTGCCTTGCCCGGGTTGCTCCTGCTGGCCTTCTTCAAGGGCACTTTCGCGCACGAGAACGACTTGACCCACTTCGCTTCGGCAACGGACGCGCTCGCGCGGGCGGCATCGCCGCGGCCCTGGCTTCTTCTCGCGGGCGCCTGGGCGCGCCGGCTGGTCTACTTCCAGAACTGGGGCTTGCATCTCCTCGGAGCGGTCGCGGCGGCGGCGTACGTCACCCTCCGGGGACAGGGATGGCCGCGGCCGTCGCGCGTGCTGGCGACGACCATCGCGCTCTCGTTCATCGCCCTCTTCCCCCTGTACGTGCTCCAGCCGCACCCGCTGCTCTGGTTCTTCCGGTCGTCCATCGACCGGGTGGCGATGCACCTCTGGCCGACCGGCCTTCTCGCGCTCTTCCTGGCGTTGGCGCAGAGGATCCCGACAGCGACGGAGCTTCAGGCTCGGTCGCGCTCAGCGAACGCGACTCCGAGCGCGAGCCACAGCGCGTACATGACCTTGGTGTCGTAGAGCACGTCGTGCGCCTGCGCGATCACCGCGAGCGCGATCGCCGCCGCGGCGCCGCCCAGCGCCAGCCCGTCCCCCGCCCGGACGCGGGGCAACAGCGCCGCGGCGGTGGCGATCACGAGCCAGAGCAAGGCGAGAAGCCCGAGCGGGCCCGTTTCCGCGAGCAGGGACAGCTCCGTGTTGTGCGCCCAGGTCCGCATCGGGAACGCCGGGTCGACGCGGTCGTAATAGGCGCCGCAGACGCGCGGATAGTTGCCGAATCCGATCCCGACCAGCGGATGGTCCCGGATGATCTCGGCCGCGCGCGACCAGACGAAGACGCGGTCCGCGTTCCCGCGCAGGTCGAACGACGAGGCAAACCGGGCGCGCACCTGGGGCAAGAGCGCGACGGCGGCCGCCCCGATCAGGAGGCCGGCGAACAGCGCGCGGCTGCTCCTCCGGCCCGCGGCCACGACGACCAGCGCGCCTGCGGCGAGCCCCAGCCACGCCGCGCGATCGAACGTCGCCAGGATCGCGGCGAACGCGACCGTCGCCGCGACGAGCGCCGGCCCGCGCAGGCGGACCGGCACCTCGCCGGTGGCCAGCGCCCCTCCGAGCAGCGCCAGAAGGACGGTGGCGTTGTGCCCGAACGTCAGGCGCGAGGTGAAGAAGCCCATCGCGCCGTAACGCCCCTGCGCCCCGGGCGCCTCGACCCAGGCGGGTTGCTCGCGGAGCCCGAGCAGGTGGACCAGGTCGACCCCGGTCCGGTACTGCACGAGCCCCACCGCCGAGGAAAGGAACAGGCCCGCGGCCGCGAACAGCACCAGCCGGGGCGCCTGGCGCGGGGCGAGCGACAGGCCGTGGAAGACGACCCAGAAGCCGAGCGCGCTGCGCCAGAGCGTGGCGAACGCGGCCGTGGGCGGGCCGAAGGGGGACAGGGCGTCCGACAGAAGCGCCACGGCGACGAACGCCAGCAGCGGCACATCGAGCGGAGTCCGGCGCGGGCGCCATCCCGACGCCGCCGCGCAGACGAGGCCTGCGGCGGCGATGCCCAGCCCGATCTGCGTGCCCGCGATCGAGATCGGGCAGAAGAACGCGTGCGCGAACAGGCCCAGCGGCACCAGCAGCCCGGCGGCCTGTTTGACGCGCACCAAGACGCCTCTGTACCAGAACTTCCATGTAGAGTGGCCGCGTGCAGTTGCCGCTGGTCGACCGCATCGTGCTGCGCGAGATGGGGATGCCCCTCGCGGTGGGCCTCTGCGCAATCCTGCAACTCCTGGTGGTCGCGCAGCTCCTCCAGCTCAACGAGGTGGTCTTCTCCAGCGCGATCACCTTGCGCGATCTGGGGCGCGTGACGGCCGCGTTCGCGCCGCACTTCCTGGTCATGGCCGTGCCTCTCGCCTACATGCTGGGCCTGCAGCTCGGCCTGGGCCGGCTGGCGGCCGACCGCGAGCTGCTCGGGCTCGCCACCGCGGGGCAGTCGCCGCTGCGGCTCTACCGGGTGCCGTGCCTGGTGGCCCTCGCGCTCGCCCTCGGCGTGGCGGCGCTGGCCCGCTGGGCGGAGCCGTGGGGACTGCAGGAGGTGAACCGGGTCCTGAACGGCGTGATCAAGCGCAACCTCAAATCGGGGCTCCTGCCGGGCGTGTTCAACGATGCCCTCCCGCGGTTCATGGTGTACGTGGCGGAAGCCGAGGGCGCGGAGTGGCGCGGGGTGCTGATCGAGGACGAGGTGGGCGACGGCGCGCCTCTGCTGGCGCTGGCCGAGACCGGCCGGATCGAGGACGCCGGGGGCGAGGCGCTGCTCCTCCGCCTCGGCCGCGGAGAGCTGCACCGCACCGAGGCGCGCGGAGAGACCGTGGTGCGCTTCCAGGAAGGGACCTTCCTGGTCGGCGTGCAGGAGCGCGTCGCCCGCAAGAACCGCTTCTACGGCGTCGAGACGGCCATCCCGTACCAGGAGCTGGGCCCGCGCGCCGCTCAGATGGACCGGATGGGCTGGCGGTCGGACGCGACGCGGCTGCGGGTCGAGGCAGGGCGCAGGTGGGCCGCGCCGTTCGCCTGCCTCTGCTTCGCGCTGGTCGGCGTGCCGCTCGCGGTGGCGGCCGGCGGGGCGCGCGGGTCCGCGTACCTGGTCACCCTGGGCGCCTTCGTCGCTTTCTACGTCATGTCGCGGCTCGGGTTCGCGATGGCTGACCGGGGCGTGCCGCCCTTCCTCGCGGCGTTCTCCCCCAACCTGCTCGTCGCCGCGGTCGGACTCGGCCTGACGCTGCGGCTCAAGAAACGCGGCGTGCCGCTCATCGCCTGATGCGGCACATCCTCCGCACCGCGCTGCTCCTGGCGATCGTGGCCGGCGGCGCCGCCTGCCGTCCGGACGTGCCCATCCTGACCTGGCACTCCATCGGCGGCGCCGGCGACGAGTTCACGGTGAGCGAAGCCGCGTTCGCGATGCAGCTCGACGCGCTCCGCGAGGCCGGGTTCCACACCGTCACCTTCCACGAATGGCTGGAGCACGAAGATCGAGGCGCGCCGCTCCCGGACAAGCCCATCCTCCTCACCTTCGACGACGGCTACCAGGACGCGTTCACCGCGGCCCTGCCGGCGCTGCGCGCCCGCGGGATGCGCGGGACCTTCTTCCTCGTGACCGCATGGATCGGCCCGGACGAGGCGCACCGGTCGCAGGGCGAGCCCGGCCGCCGGTACCTTTCCTGGCCCGAGGTGCGCGCCCTGGCCGCGCTGGGGATGGAGATCGGCTCCCACGGGGCGACGCACAAGCGGCTGCCCGACCTGACCGACGAGCAGGCGATGGATGAGCTGGTGCGGTCGAAACGCCAGCTCGAGTCCGGTCTGGCGGCGCCCGTCGAAGTGTTCGCGTATCCCTACAACGCTTCGCGGCGGCGGCTGCGTGCCCTGGCGCGGGACGCCGGATACCGCGCCGCCGTCTCCGGCAAGGACCACGGCGGCGCCGACCGGTACGAGCTATACCGAAGCGGCGTGCAAGGCGGGACGTCTCCGGAAAAGCTCCTGGGCGGCTTGCACTGATCAGCGGCTCATCGAATCCAGGAACTCCTTGTTGCTCTTCGTCCCGCGCATCTTGCTGAGCAGGAACTCCATCGAGTCGATCACGTTCAGCGGGTGCAAGAGCTGGCGCAGGATCCAGACGCGGTTGAGCTGCTTCTCGTCCATGAGCAGCTCCTCCTTGCGCGTGCCGGAGCGGTTGATGTCGAGGCAGGGGAAGATGCGCTTCTCCATCAGCTTGCGGTCGAGCACGATCTCCGAGTTTCCCGTCCCCTTGAACTCCTCGAAGATCACCTCGTCCATGCGGGAGCCGGTGTCGACCAGGGCGGTGCCGATGATGGTGAGCGAGCCGCCCTCCTCGACGTTGCGCGCCGCGCCGAAGAACCGCTTGGGCTTGTGCAGCGCGTTCGAGTCCACGCCGCCGGAGAGGATCTTCCCGCTGGGCGGCACGGTGGCGTTGTAGGCGCGCGCCAGGCGGGTGATGGAGTCGAGCAGGATGATCACGTCCCGGCCCTGCTCGACCAGGCGCTTGGCCTGCTCGCTGACCATCTCGGCGACCTGCACGTGCCGGGTGGCCGGCTCGTCGAAGGTGGAGCTGACCACCTGGCCCTTCACGGTGCGCTGCATGTCGGTCACTTCCTCGGGCCGCTCGTCGATGAGCAGCACGATGAGGAATGACTCGGGGTGGTTGGCGGCGACGGCGTGCGCCATGTCCTGCAGCAGCACCGTCTTGCCTGCCCGCGGCGGCGCGACGATCAGGCAGCGCTGCCCGAACCCGATGGGCGTGAGCAGGTCGATGATCCGCGTCGACATGTTGTCCTTCGAGTACTCGAGCTTGATGTGCCGGGTCGGGTAGAGCGCGGTCAGGTTGTCGAAGAGGACCTTCTGGCCGCCCTCGACGGGCTCGGTGAAGTTGATCTCGTCGACCTTGAGGAGCGCGAAATAGCGCTCCGAGTCCTTGGGCTGGCGGATCTGCCCCTTCACCATGTCGCCGGTGCGCAGGTTGAAGCGGCGGATCTGGGAGGGCGACACGTAGATGTCGTCGGGACCCGGCGTGAAGCTGAAGTCCGGGCTGCGGAGGAAGCCGAACCCGTCGGGCAGGACTTCCAGCACGCCCTCGGCTTCGATCAGGGTGTCGGACTTCTGGGCCTGGAGGATGTGGAAGATGAGGTCCTGCTTGCGGAGCGCGCCGGGGGCCTCGATCTCGAGGTCCTTGGCCAGCTTGGCCAGCTGCAGGATCTTCATCTCCTTGAGCTCTGAGAGGTTCATGGGCTGTTTCCGGCGCGCCCGCGCGGCGCGCATGCTCGGGTGGGTCTGGGTCGCAGCACGCCCCACGGGCGGCGCGAACGGTTGCAAGGGGTGGATGGAACGACGCGCAATGTAAGGACGCGCGGCGCCGTCTGTCAAACGTTTCCTCGACCTGCGGGTCAGCCCCGGTAGGATCCCTCGCCGAGGAGGGTGGATGCCGCTTCGCCGCGCCTGTCCCTTTATCCTGTCGGTCCTGCTCGCCTGTGGGGGAGGCGGGCCATCCCGGCCGCCCGTGGCGTCCGTCACGTTGACGCCGTCAGCCTCGGCTCCTCTGACCAGCCTGGGTGACACGATTTTGCTCACCGCGGTCGCCCTCGATGCGGCCGGCATGCCGATCCCGGGGGTCAACATCGCCTTCAGCAGCAGCGCCGCGACCGTGGCCACCGTCACGCAGAGTGGGCTCGTCACCGCCGTGGCAAACGGGAACGCGATCGTGCACGCCTCCGCCGAAGGGAAGGAGGCGACGGCCGCTATCTCGGTGGCGCAGGTCGTCGCCCGGGTGATCGTGACCCCTTCGTCCATCGCGGTGCCGGCGGGCGAAACGCCCTTGTTCCACGCATCGGCGGTCGACGCGCGCAACCACCCAGTCGCCGGGGCGCCGGCGCCGCTCTGGAGCACGACCGATTCCTCGCTCGCCACCATCGTGAGTGAGGGCGCTGATGGCCGGGCGACCGTGTCCTCGGGCCTCCTCGATGGCGTCACGGTGAGGGCGATCGCGAACGTTGGCTCCGTCTTGTCGACG
>DASQBG010000196.1:0-18134 GCA_035635335.1 Myxococcales bacterium
GTCGCTCGGATCCCACTCGCAGTAGGTCGCGGCGGACTGGATGGTGATGCCCTTCTCGCGCTCCAGCTCCATCGAGTCCATCTTGGCGCCGACCTGGTCCTTCCCCTTCACCTCGTGGATCTGGTGGATCCGGCCGGTGTAATAGAGGATGCGCTCGGACAGGGTCGTCTTCCCCGAGTCGATGTGCGCCGAGATGCCGATGTTGCGGATGAGGTCGATGTTCGCCACGTCTGTGTCTGCCCTTCTGGATGTCAGTCTGGAACAAGCGCCGCGGGAGCGCGAATTTCCGCGCGGACCCCCCGAAAGGAGCCGCGCTCCCTACCCCGAAAACGGGTGAAAAGGCAAGCAAGCAGCCCTACGCCCGTTCAGGCGGTGCGCGCCGGAAAGTACTCGCGGAATCGTTCAGATGCCGCTCGGCGCCGGCGGTTGCGGCCCTTGCGCGGCCGCCGCCATAGCTAGATTGACCGGCACACGTGACCCTCATCGAGGAGCTGCAGCGTACCGGCATCCACCGGGTCGGCACGCCGAAGAGGGGCTTCCGCTGGGTGGGAGCGAGCAGGCGGGACCTCGATCGCCTGGAGGAGCTGAAGATCCCGCCCGCCTGGACGGACGTGGCGGTCAGCCGATCGCCGAACACGAAGCTGCAGGCGATCGGCAGGGACAAGAAGGGCCGCTGGCAGTACCGGTACGGCGACCGCGCGGTGCTCGAGCGCGAACAGAGGAAGTACGAGAAGCTCGTCGCCTTCGCGCGGGCCCTGCCGCGGCTGCGCAAGGAGATCGACCGCCGCCTTGCGCTGCGCGGCCTGCCGCGGGAGAGGGTGATGGGCTGCATCCTCCGCGTCCTCTCCACTTGCTTCATGCGGCCGGGGAGCGAGGTCTACGCCAAGGAGAACGGCAGCTTCGGCATCGCCACCCTGCAGAACCGCCACGCCGCGGTGCACGGCGACACGGTGCATTTCGACTACATGGGCAAGTCGGGCAAGCGCCAGGTGCGCGAGCTGCGCGACCGGCGCGTGGCTCGCATCGTGCGCGAGCTGAAGGAGATGCGCGGCGGGCAGCTCTTCAAATACCGTAACGGCGAGGGGAAGCTGGTCAAGGTCAACCGGCAGATGATCAACGACGACATCAAGGAGGTCATGGGCGAGCGGTTCTCCGCCAAGGACTTCCGCACCTGGGCGGGGACGATGATCTGCGCCAACATCCTCGCGCGGCTGCATCGGGAAGCGGTGGACGGCGTCACCGACCGGCGCAAGCTGCTGACCGCGGCGGTGAAGGAGACCGCGGAGCAGCTCGGCAACACCCCGGCGGTGTGCAAGTCGTCGTACATCTGGCCGTCGATCCTCTCCTCCGCGTACAAGGGCGAAGTCCTCGAGCCCTACTTCCCCACGGTGGAGGAGCTGATCACCTGCGAGGGGAGGAAGCGGTCCGCCTGCGAGGCCGCGCTGCTCGAGCTGCTCCGCAAGGGCCGGGACGCGACTCCCATCGCGCTGGCGAAGAAGCTGGCCCGCCGCGGGCGGGAGCAGCGGATCACCAAGCTGTCGCGCAGGATGGGGACGCCGCGGATGCGCAAGCTTGCGCACGCGTTCACCCTCCATTAAACAGCGCAATCCATGGGATCCAATGCATCTGCCGGGCCTGTCCGGGCGGTGCTCGACTGCATCCGGCGCATCGTACGCGCGCTGCGCGAGTCCTCCCGCGAGGCCGAGCGGAAAGTGGGCATCTCGGGCGCGCAGCTGTTCGTCTTGCAGCAGATCGCGGCGGGGCCGGCGCGCTCGGTCTCGGAGCTGGCGGAACGGACGCTCACCCACCAGAGCTCCGTCTCGGCGGTGGTGCAGCGCCTGGCCGCGGCGGGCTTGATCGCGCGCAGCCGGTCGCCGGACGACCGCAGGCGCACCGACCTGCGTCTCACCGCGCGCGGGCGGGCGCTCGTGTCCTCCGCGCCCCCGCTCCTGCAGGAGCGGCTGATCCAAGCCGTTCGGCAGCTCCCGCCGGGCAGGCGGCAGCGGCTCGCGTCCGGGCTGCTCGAGCTGGTGGACCGGATGCAGCTTCCCGGCGGAGCGGCGCCGATGTTCTTCGAGGATCGCCGGCGCTCCGGCCGGCCGCGCGCGGGGACGGATTCCCCTCGCAAGGGCCCGCATGCCCGTCGATGACGTGGTGACCGGCGCCACCACCGAGGGAATCCCGGTCGCCCCCTCGATGGCTCCCGCGCTGGAGGCTGCGCGAGTGCCGCCGGAGCGCGCGCT
Source organism: Myxococcales bacterium (assembly GCA_035635335.1). Taxonomy (GTDB): domain Bacteria; phylum Myxococcota; class Myxococcia; order Myxococcales; family 40CM-4-68-19; genus VBKO01. The sequence continues at coordinate 2,244 of DASQBG010000196.1, forward strand.
GGTCGACCGCCGGGTGGTGTTCGTCAGCGTGCTTGCGGTGCTGATCGCGCTGGCCGCGGGGGTCGTCGCGCAGGTCCTCACCCGGCTCATCTGGCTGGTCACCAGCATCGCCTTCTACGGCCGCTTCAGCACCGCGTACGCCACCCCCGCCGGGAACCACCTGGGCGGATGGGTGGTGGTGGTCCCGGTGCTGGGCGGGATCCTGGTGGGGCTCATGGCGCGCTACGGGTCGGCGGCCATCCGTGGCCACGGCATCCCTGAGGCGATGGAGCAGGTCCTGCTCAACCGCAGCCGCATTCCGGCGCGGATCACGCTGCTCAAGCCGCTCTCCGCCGCGGTGGCCATCGGCACCGGCGGACCGTTCGGGGCGGAAGGCCCGATCATCGCCACCGGCGGCGCGCTCGGATCGCTCCTCGGGCAGGTGCTGCGCACCACCGCGGCCGAGCGGAAGACTTTGCTCGCGGCCGGCGCGGCGGCGGGGATGGCGGCGACCTTCGGCAGCCCGGTCTCGGCGGTGCTGCTCGCCGTGGAGCTGCTCCTCTTCGAGCTGCGGCCCCGCTCGGTCATCCCCGTCGCGTTTGCCTCGGCCACCGCGACCGGAGTGCGCATCGCCTTCGCGGGGCCTTCGCCGGCGTTCTCGATGCCCAACCTGCTCCAGCCGCACGGGGCGGCGCTGGCCAGCTACGTGGTGCTGGGAGCGCTCATCGGAATCGTCTCGGTGCTGGTCACGCGCGCGGTCTACGCGGTCGAGGACGCCTTCGAGCACCTGCCGGTGCACTGGATGTGGTGGCCGGCGATGGGCTCGATCGCCGTGGGCGTGGTCGGGTACTTCGCGCCCCGCACGCTCGGGGTCGGCTACGACAACATCGACCACATCCTCTCCGGGGACTTCACCCTGCAGGCGATGCTGGTCCTCTGTTCGCTCAAGTTCCTCTCCTGGTGCGTCTCCCTCGGCAGCGGCACCTCCGGCGGCACGCTGGCGCCCCTGTTCACCATCGGCGGAGGGCTGGGAGGCGCGCTGGCGGCGGGAGCTCTGGCGGTCGCTCCGCACCTCGGCATCGACGTCCGCATCGGTGCGCTGGTGGGCATGGCGGCCATGTTCACGGGCGCCTCGCGCGCGCTGCTCGCTTCGGTGATCTTCGCCTTCGAGACCACCCGCCAGCCGCTGGGCCTGCTACCGCTCCTGGGCGGCTGCAGCGCGGCATTCCTCATCTCCTGCCTGTTCATGCGCAACACGATCATGACCGAGAAGATCGTGCGCCGCGGCGTGCGCGTCCCTGGCGAGTACGCGGCCGACTTCCTCGATCAGATCCAGGCGGGAACGGCCGCGTCGCGGCCGGTGGTCTCGCTCCCCTCCGGCGAGCTGCTCGAGGCGGTCCGTTCCCGGATCGCTGCGCGGGCGCCTGGCTACGCGCACCAGGGCTTCCCGGTGGTCGACGGGGACGGCCAGCTCGAAGGGGTGCTCACCCGGCGCGATCTGCTCGACCCGGAGCAGCCCGGTTCGCGCCGCGTGGGCGAGCTCTTGCGGCGGCCCGCGGCCGTCGCTTACGAGGACAGCACCTTGCGTGAGGCGGCGGACCACATGGTGCGCGAGGGAGTGGGGCGCCTGCCGGTCGTCGCGCGGGACGAGCCCCGCAAGGTGGTCGGGATGCTGACCCGCAGCGATCTCCTCTCCGCGCACCGGCAGCGGCTGGAGGAGAGCGACCTGGCGGAGCAGCACCTCGACGTGGGCGCCCGGCTGCGCAGGAAGCCGTAGCAGTCGATCTGCCACGAAAGCGTCACCCGTTCGTGGCCCAGGTTTGGCCGACGACCCAGGGCACGCTCGGTAGCATCCGCGGCCTCACGACTCTCCAAGGAGGAGATCATGAACCGTCGCATTCTCGGGCCGTTCGTCGGCGCAGGAATCGCCGCGATCGTCACCGGCGCGGTCGCCGACTCGCGGCAGCCCGGTCCGTCCCTCACGAACGTTCCCGCGGCCAACCCGAAGGCGGCAGGCTACGCTCCGGCCTCGCAGCTTTCGCCCGAGATCCGCCAGACCCTGGTGGCGCAGGGGTCGATGCCGCTCGAGAACCCGGAAGGGATCATCGGCTGGTACGGCTACGAGAACGACACGCCAAGCCCCGACAACGCGGCGCTGCCGCAGATGGTTCCGGGCACGCGCGCCGCGCAGACGGAGGCGCAGAAGACGGAGCCGGACAAGAACACCTATCTCGTGCTGAAGGACCAGAAGGGGCCCGATCCGAAGTACGACTACGGGACGCACTTCCTCTTCCAGGGGCACGAGCTCGCCGCCCGGAACGCGGCCGGCAAGCGTCTGGGATACGTCACGCGCATCAACCTCGATGCGGACACGATGCACCGCGTGACGCTGATGGCGACCCGGGACGTCACGGGCACTCCGATCGAGACCATCGACGGCTCGACCTGGGACCCCTTCGCGCAGCGCCTCTTGTTCACCACCGAGGGCCAGAACGCTCCGACCTACGCCGCCACCGCGACCTTCCCGTCCGAGGTGGAGGACGTGTCCGGGGCCCTTGGCCGCGGCGGCTACGAGGGCATCCAGAACGACTCCGACGGCAACCTCTGGATCGTCGAGGACATCGGGGGCCCCGGCAAGCAGGGGACCACCGCCCGGCAGCCGAACAGCTTCGTGTACCGGTACGTGCCGATGCGGCCCGGCGATCTCCACAACGGGAAGCTGCAGGCACTCCAGGTCCTCGACGAGGCCGGGCAACCGGTCACCTTCGAGTCGCAGGCTGCGCTCTGCGCTCCGGATCAGGTGGCAATGAGGACGTATGGGAAGACCTTCGAGACCCGCTGGGTCACCGTGCATGACACGGCGGTCCAGGGCAGCGCTCCATTCAACGCGAACGTCGCGGCGAAGGCGGCCCACGCCACGCCTTTCAAGCGGCCGGAGAACGGCGTCTTCCGCCCCGGCACCGGCTTCCGCGAGTTCTTCTTCGACGAGACCGGCGACACGAACGCGACCAGCCCCGAGAACGGCAGCGCCTGCGTGGCGGGCGGCTGGACGTCCATCTTCAAGGTGGTGCAGCGGGACCCCTCGGCGGACCAGGGAAGCATCTCGCTCTTCTTCGAGGGAAGCATGGCAGTCGCCGGGCTGGACAACGTCCAGTTCCTCTCCGGCGATCTGCTGCTCGGCGTGGAGGACGCGGGCGACACGCTGCACACGCAGCGCAACGGGCTCGACTCGGGATTCGTCTTCGACGTGACCGTCGACTATTCGGACCCGAGGAACCGGCCCGCGCGGTGGCTGGCCGAAGGGCGCGATCCCTCCGCGACCATCGATTCGTTGAACGGCGGCTTCGGCAAGAACGACGGCGACAACGAGATCACCGGAGTCCACGTCTCGGACGGAGACCCGTCGGTTCGCGGAATCCTGGGGGCGAAGGTCCCGAACGTGTTCCACGACGGCTGGCGCTGGTTCTGGAGCCAGCAGCACGGCGACAACCCGGCCTGGGAGATCCTTCCCGCGCGCCGCGGCGACGACCGCGATTGAGGCCGTCGAAGGCGCGGTCGCCGTAGAAGGGCCCGCTCGAACGAGAAGGCCGCCCGGTGGAGTGGGCGGCCTTCGATTTTTGAGGCGGCACAGGGCCGCTCGGGAATGCGGAGCTACGCCTTGCGGACGTTCTGCGCCTGAAGCCCCTTGGGCCCCTGGGCGACCTCGAACTCGACCTTGTCTCCCTCCGAGAGCGATCGGAAACCGTCCATCTGGATGGCGGTGTGGTGGACGAATACGTCCTCTCCCCCGTCCTGGGAGATGAAGCCGTAGCCCTTGCTGTCGTTGAACCATTTCACGGTACCCTGCGCCATGTCGAAGACCTTCTTTGCTACCGGGCGGTCCCCCCGTCCGGTGTTTATTGCCGGCCCGCGCGGCCGGCCTGGATCCGGTATCAAAAGTTACATCGGCGGGTCAAACCAGCCGCCGCCGCAGGGGGAAAGCGCTGCCGGAGAGTGGGTTTCAGGGGCGGGCGCGGACGCGGAACATCGTGTACGTGAACGAGCCTTCCGGGGCGCGCTCGATCGAGACGAGCTGCGCGATGGCCTCGTCCACCCGGCCGCGCAGCCGCTCGGGAAGCGAGTCGTGCGCGCTCCGCAGGATCTCGCCGAACTCGTGCAAGGCGCCGTGGAGGTATCCAGCCGGCGAGCCCGCGTGCATGTGCAGCGTGGTCGGCAGCACCTCGACCTGCGAGAACCCCGCGGCGGTGCAGAGGCCGTGAAGCTTGCGCCCGATGATCGGGTCGCCGCCGCCGGCCGACTGGGCCTGCCAGAGAGCGCGGAACGCCTCTTCGGTGAGCGGCTGCCGCGGCCAGAGGAACAGGCTGTCGTTCTCGACCTCGCACAAGTAGAGGGTGCCGTTCCGCCGCAGCACGCGGCGGGCCTCGCGTAGGATGGGCACTACGTCGTGGCCCGCCACGTGCTCCAGGAACCACGACGCGTGCACGGCGTCGAAGGTGCGGTCGGCGAAGGGCAGGGCGGCGGCGGTGCTCTGCACGAGCGGGATGGGGTCGCCCAGGCGGATCTGCTCGTCGCGGGCGGCCCGCAGCTGGTCGAGGGAGAGGTCCGAGCCGACCAGCCTGGCGTCGGGGAAGCGTGCGCGCAGCCGCCGGGACATCGCGCCCGTGCCACACGCCAGATCGAGCAGGCGCGCGGAGGGTCCCACCTCGACCCCCTCGAGGATCCAGCGGGAGAGGAAGCGGGCTTGCGTCTCGAGACGCGCCACCTCGACCGGGTCGGTCTCACCATGGATGTAGCGGGGCATTTAAGGGGACACCATACGCAACTCCATAGGGCAGTTCGGGGGACACCATACGCAACTCCATGCCAACGTGAGACTTGGGACGGAGTTACGTATGGTGTCCCCTGAACTCCTCTTTTTCCTCTGCGCCCTTTGCGACCTCTGCGTGAAACGCTTCTCTAGTCCCCTTTCGAGATCGGTCGCTCGATGTCTGGCAGGGCCGTACGAATGGGCACATCGACGTCGACCTACGCCAGGTGTAGCCCCAGCGGGAGCGCTTCCCCGAAGACGCGCTGCTCGTCCTTCTCGCCCAGCGCGCGGACCTCGCGGATGCCGCGCGCCCACTCGGCCGGCGCACGCGCTTCCTCCAGCGCCGCCGCGGCGCGAGCTCGGAGCTCCTCGTCCAGATCGCGGGCGCGGTCTCCGGAGAGGCGCGCCAGTTGGGCGATGGCGAAGGGCGCCTCGGGGTTGGCCCGCAGGTCGAGCCCGAGCAACAGCTCCAGCCACTCCGCGGCCACTTCGGGCGGCACCGCCTGGTGCGCGGCACCGGCCAGCGGCACGCGGGCGCCGAGGCGGCCCAGCGCCCAGGCAACGCCGGGAGCGTCCCCGGCGCGCAGGCGCTCGACCAGCCACGAGCCCGCCTCTACCTTGGCGGCGGGCGACAAGCGCTCCAGCGCTCCGAGCAGGCGGACCATCTCGTCCACCGCGAGCCCGGGGGCCTTCTTGCCGGGATTCGCGACCCGACCCTTGGGCGTGGGGCGCAGGTGCGGCTCGATGGCGGCGAAGATCGCCGCGTGCTCCGTCTCGCCCAGGCCGGCGGCGATCCGGCGCCAGAGGATCCACCATGCCGCCCACACCGCGGCTTCCTTGTGGTGCGTCACGCCTTGCGAGAAGAGGGTGAAGGCCTGCTCGCAGCGCCAGGCGTCGAGCGGCGCGCCGAACCCGGGGCGCAGCGCGAACCCGCACAGCTGCAGGAAGAGCCGCTCGTGATCGGGGCTGCGCCTGCGCTTCTGCGCGCCGGCCCACAGGACGCCCCACAGGTCGCGGTTCACCGCCAGCGTCCAGCCGGCGCGGTCGCCGAGCGCTTTTTCGAGGTTCCGCCACAGGTCCTTCACCTCGCGCCCGGCAACGGGCTGGGGCTTCTTGCCGTAGACGAGCTGCACGGCCTCTCGCGCCGGCTCGATCGCGCGAGGGAGCGCGGACACGGAGCCGCCGCGATCGTCCGCGGCGCCGGCCTGGCGGAGCTGGAACTCGAGCTTCCAGCGCGCCCCGTCCGCCGCCTTCGCGGCCCCCGGAGTTGCGTATGGTGTCCCCGAATCTGTTTCCGCCACGCAGGACAGCTCGAGGGTGCCGATCTCGGTGAGCAGGGAATGCAGCCGCACCTCCGCTACCCCCTCGCCTTGCACCACCGACTGCAGCGGCGGCAGCTCGGCAAGCTCGTCGTCGAGCGGGACCAGATCTCCCGGCTTCTCGGGCCGGTAGCCGCTCGAGGCGAAGAGCCGGAAGCGCACGGGTCGGCCCAGCGTGAGCCCGAAGCCGCGCCCTTGCACCTCCTGCTCGACTCCCTCGGGCGCGCCGCGCGGGACGACGCACAGAGCGTCTGTCCGCTCGCCCGAGGCGACGCCGACGTAGTAGGTCCGCGGGCTGCCGCCGCCGATGCGCAGCCCCAGGCCGCGCCGTACCAGGCCGTAGGTGGCCGCGCCCCGCGCCACGGCCAGATCGGGCGCGTCGTTGCGCAGCCGCCGGAGCGGAGCTGACTGCCAGCTTTGCAGGACCTCGTCGAGACGCCGCGCGAGCAGCTCGGCGTGCAGCGCCCCTCCGTTGTAGAGCACGGCGTCGACCGATGCTCCGGGCCCGAGCGCCTCGGCGACCGTGCGCTCGTGCCGGCGCAGGAATCCCGCCGCGTGGCGGGTGATCGCGGGATCGGAGGCGTACGGCAGTCCCAGCTCCGACAGGCCCGCCGCGCGCGCGCCGCGCGCCGGCAGGTCGGTGCGCGAGACGCGCGGGACGAACCCTTCGAGGATCTGCTCGCGGGCAGCTTCGCGCGCGAGCTGGACGCTGAGCGCTCCGCCCACGAGCCGGGAACCCTGGCCGGGCACCACGACCGCCGTCCGGTCCGGTCCGTCGGCCGCCAGGAGCCGTTCCTTGGCCGCGCGGCACGCCTGCACCAGCGCTCCCCACTGTCCCGCGCCGAGCTTCACCCCCAGGTCGGCCTCCGCGCGCCGGGCGAGCGCGATGTCCATGTTGTCGCCGCCGAGCAGCAGGTGGTCTCCGACCGCGAGCCGGCGCAGGACGGGCTCCTCGCCCGAACCCTCGACCGCGATCAGCGTGAAGTCGGTGGTGCCGCCGCCGATGTCGCAGACCAGGACCAGCCGCACCCCGGCCAGCTCCTGCGCGAGCGCGCCGCGGTGGACGCGGGTGAAGTCGTAGAACGCCGCCTGGGGCTCCTCGAGCAGCGCCGGCCGCGGAAGCCCGGCTTCCGCGGCTGCCCGCAACGTGAGCGCCCGCGCACCTTCGTCGAACGACGCGGGGACGGTGACCACCACGTCCTGCTCCGCCAGCGGCGCCTGGGGATGAGCGGCGTCCCACGCGTCGCGCAGGTGACGGAGGATGCGCGCGCTGGCCTCGACGGGCGAGATGCGCGCGACCTCGGGGGACGCGCCCCAGGGGAGGATGGCCGCCGTCCGATCCACCGCCGGGTGGCACAGCCAGCTCTTCGCCGAGGCGACGTGCCGGCCCGGCACGCGCGCGCCCTGGTCCCGCGCGAACCCCCCGACCGCGGGGCCGCGATGCGCCGCGTCCCAGGGAAGGGCGAGCGCGCCCTCCGGCAGCTCGTGGGGCCCGGGCAGGTAGAGGTGCGACGGCAAGAGAGGGCGCGGAGCGACGTCTCCGGGACCGACCAGCTGGGCGACCTCGAAGACGCTCACCGCCGCGCCCGGATCCCTCGCCTCGAGGTCCGCGTAGGCGAGCGCCGAGTTGGAGGTGCCCAGGTCGATGCCGACGCAGTATCGCAGGGCCATCAGCCGCCCGCCGCGGAGTCCGGCTCGCCCTCGCCGCGCACCGAGAACTCCAGCTTCCAGGCGGCGCCGGCGTGGGCCGGGTCGCGCGCCACCAGCTCCAGCTCCAGCGTGCCCACCTCGGTCGCGCCGGCCCGCAAGCCGACCGGCAGCACCTCGCCGGCGGCGCCCTCGCGGGCGGGAAGCTCCGCCTCGATGGCGGGCAGCTCGGCGAGCTCGTCCAGGTCGTCGACCACCGTGCCGGGCCGATCGTCCCTGCGCGAGGACGAGGAGAAGAAGCGGAACGAGGTGCGCTCCCCCACCACCGCGCCCACCTCCAGCGCCGGTACTTCCACCGCGCTGCCTTCCTCCATGCCGAACGGCGCCAGGCAGACCGCCCGCAGCGGCGGAGCATAGCCGGGGACCGCGGGAGCGGCGGACTCGACGCCGACGTAGTACGCCCGCGCGGTGCCGCCCCGGATGCGGATGCCGCGGCCGCGCCGGGCCAACCCGCTGTAGGCGGCGCCCTCCGCGACCGCCAGGTCCAGGCTCCCGGAGGTGAGCCGCTTGAGCCTCGGACCGCCCTCGGCGGCGACCCACTGGTCGACTTGCGATGCGACGCGCTCCCGCAGGGCCGCGTCCTTGAACACGCCGCCGTTGAACAGGATCGCCGTGGGATGGATGAAGCTCGCTCCGGGCCGCTTCGGAGCGCCGCCCCCGCGCCGCAAGAATGCACCCAGGTGGCGCGTCACGGCCGGGTCCTGCGCGTAGGGGAGCCCGAGGGTGGTGAGGCCGACGCGGCGCTGGGAGGTCGGAGCGGCGTCCACCTTCGCCTCGGGGAAGAACCCCTCCACCACGTTGCGCAGCTCGCGCCACGACAGCTCGGTGCGGATGGTTCCACCGACCAGCCCGCTGCCTCGACCGGGGATGGCGAGCGGCACCACGCCCTTGCTCTCCAGCTCGGGGTGCTCCTTCGCCTGGCGGCAGGCGTAGATGAGCGCGGTGAATTGCCACCCGTCCAGCTTGCGCCCCTCGGCCCGCAGCCGTTCCTGCACCAGGTGCGCGAGCGCCAGGTCCACGTTGTCGCCGCCGAGCAGGATGTGCTCGCCCACCGCCACCCGCGAGAGCGCGAGCCGGCCGTCCTCCTCGCCCACCGCGATCAGGCTGAAGTCGCTGGTGCCGCCCCCCACGTCGACGATCAGGATGACGTCGCCGGGGCGCACGGACTTGCGCCAGGAGTCCCCCGCCGCCTGGACCCATGCGTACAGCGCCGCTTGCGGCTCCTCGAGCAGCGTGAGCCGCGGCAGCCCCGCCTCCGCCGCCGCTTGCACGGTCAGCTCGCGCGCGACCGCGTCGAACGAAGCGGGCACGGTGAGGGTCACGGCCTGGTCGGCGAGCTTCAGCCCCTCGGCCTCGTGGAGCGCGTCCCAGGCGGCGCGCAGGTGCCGCAAGATGCGGGCGCTCGCCTCGACCGGAGAGAGCCGCGGCACCTCCGGATCGGCGCCGGGGGGAAGGAGCTGCCCGCGCCGATCGACGCCTGGGTGCGACAGCCAGCTCTTCGCCGACGAGATCAGCCTTCCCGGGACCAGGGCGCCGCGGTCGCGCGCGAACTGGCCGACCACCGAATCCGGCGAGTCGCCCCAGGGGAGGTCGAAGGCACCTCTGGGCGCTTCGACCGGAGAGGGCAGGTAGACGAAGGAGGGCAACAGCGGGCGCGGCACCACCTCGCCCGGTGCGGCGATCTGCGGCACCTCCAGCGCGAGCGCAGAAGGAAGCGGCTCTCCGGGGCCCGCCGGCTCGATGGCGAGGTCCACCTCGGCCAGCGCGCTGTTGGTGGTCCCCAGGTCGATGCCCACCGAGTACCGCGGCGTCACGGCAGCTCCACCTCGGCGGGCGCGAGCATCGTCGCATCCTGCCCGGCGGGCGGAGGCGGCAGCCGCACCTCGCGCGCCTTCCAGCCGTGGTGGCGGAGGGTGCCGGTGAACGGCGGGTTGCCGATCACGTTTCCGGTGAGTCGCACCGCGCCGGGATCGAAGCCCGGCGGCACCTGCACCTGCGCGCCCTCCGCTTCGGCGCGGACCGGCTCCAGGGCGAGCGCGCTGCGCAGGACCTTGCGGCAGCCCGCGTGCACGGTCCGGGCAGCGGCGCCCACCTCGGCGTCGCTGTACTTCGCGACGTCCTCCTCGCAGAAGTCGAGCAGCCGGCCTTCTCGCTGTAGCAGGGCGATGAGGTGCAGCGTGCCCTCCGGGAGCGGGCCGGCGAGCGCGGGCCTCTGCGGACCTCGATCGAGATCCTGGCGCGCCGCCGCGACGCGAGCCGCGAAGGGAGGGTCGAAGATCACGCGGAACAAGCAGACGACCGCCAGCCACAGGCGCGGGAAGAAGGAAGGAGGAGTGGATTCATGCATCGATCGGAGCTCCGGAGAAGGAGTGGGTGTCCCAAGCACGGCGGGACTCGAGGGTCAACGGGTGAGGAGCGAACAGGCGCACGGCGTGGCGGCGCAGAGGAGGGCGAGGCGCTTCATGGGGGAGTAGCGTAACCATCCGACGGGGGCGGTCGAGTCATTCGGGGCAAGCAGCTCCACGTACCTCGCGTCATGCTACAAAGCTCAGCCGATGCGAAGAGCCCTGCCCGCCGTGCTGTTGGCCGCCTGTGCCTCACTGAAGCCGCCCAACGCCACCGAGCCTCTCGACGCGCGCGAAGGCGCGGCGATCCCTAGCGACCGCCAGCTTGGGTCGCGCGCGTGGCCGCCGGGGTGGCCGCGGAGCCGCGACGATCGCGAGCTCGTGGACCTCCTGCTGAAGAAGCACGGCGAGGCGCAGCGCGCCCGCATCGAGCGGGGGCTGACGCAGGTGGCGGCCATGTGGCGGCCTCAGGACGGCGACGACCGCGCGCGCCGCGCCTTCGTGGAGGAGTGGTTCGAGTCCGATCCGCGCAAGCTGTCCGCGCTGCTCGGCAGGTTCGAGTACGCGCTGGAGCAGGTCGACGGCTATTTCCTCGACATCGGCCGCGAGCTGCGCCGCTGGAGCGAGCTGGAGCTGGGACCCGAGCTTCCCATCGACGAGCAGTTCGCGGGCCTCGATCTGTCGGCCCACGCCTCCGAGGACCTGTTCCAGTCCAGGCTGGCCTTCGTCGCCCTGCTGAACTTCCCCCTGCCCACGCTGGACGAGATGCTCGCGCAGGGCGGGAAGTGGTCGCGCGAGGAGTGGGCGGCGGTGCGGCTCACCCGGCGGTTCGCGCTGCGGCCCAGCGGCGAGGCGCTCCAGGCACGCGCCAGGGCGTCGGCCGCCGCCGAGGCCTACGTCGCCGGGTACAACCTGTGGATGCACCACGTGCTCACGCGCGACGGCACGCGGCTGTTCCCCAAGGGAGTGCGGCTGATCAGCCACTGGAACCTGCGCGACCAGATCAAGGCGGAATACGCCGAGCCGGACAAGTCGCTGGGTCTTGCGCGCCAGCAGCTCATCCGAAAGGTCATGGAGCAGATCGTGGCCCAGACCGTCCCGCGCTCGGTGATCGACGACCCGCGCCTCGATTGGTATCCGGACACGGGCCGGGTGACCGCCGCGCCGGCGGAGGAGATCGAGACGGAGCAGATGAGCCGGCAGGGCAAGCGGCCGCCGCAGGCGGTTGCGGCCCCGGATCGCGAAGACGACACGCGCTACGCGGTCATCCTGGAGGACTTCCGCGCCGCGCGGCGCACCGACGCGGATTCGCCGCTCGCGCCCACCGAGATCGACCGCCGGTTCCAGTTCGATCGGGAGATCCCCGAGGCGCGGGTCAAGCAGCTGCTGGAGAGCATCGCCGCCTCGCCGCTGGCGCCGCGGGTTGCCGCGCTGATCCGCAAGCGGCTGGGCCGCGCGCTCGAGCCGCAGGACGTCTGGTACAGCGGCTTCCTCCCCCGCGCGAGCTACCCCGAGGCCGAGCTGTCGCGGGTCACCCGGGCGAAGTACCCGAGCGCCGCCGCGTACAAAAAGGACATCCCGCGGCTGCTCGAAGGCTTGGGCTTCTCTTCCGGGAGGGCGCGGTTCTTCGACTCGCACATCGACGTGGACCCGGCGCGCGGTGCGGGCCACGCCATGCCCTCGGCGCGCCGCGGCGACGATCCGCACCTGCGCACGCGGGTGAACCCGGACGGGATGGACTACAAGGGCTACAACATCGCGGTCCACGAGATGGGCCACAACGTCGAGCAGATCTGCTCGCTCTACGAGGTGGACCGCACGCTGCTTGCGGGAGTCCCCAACACCGCCTTCACCGAGGCGCTGGCGTTCACCTTCCAGAACCGCGACCTGGAGCTTCTGGGCCTATCCAAGCCCGATGCGCGGAGCGAGCAGCTGCGCGTGCTCAGCGACTTCTGGGCGACCTGGGAGATCAGCGGCGTGGCGCTCGTCGACCTGGCCGTGTGGCGCTGGATGTACGCGCACCCGGACGCCGGGCCGCGGCAGCTTCGCGAGGCGACCATCGGCATCGCGCGCGACGTGTGGGATCGCAACTACGCGCCGGTGCTGGGTGGGAAGGGCTCGCTGCTGCTCGCCATCTACTCGCACATGGTCAGCGCGTTCCTCTACCTTCCGGACTACCCGATCGGGCATTTGATCGCGTTCCAGCTGGAGGAGAAGCTGCGCGGGCCCCGCTTCGGAGCGGAGTTCGAGCGCGCAGCCTCCTTCGGGCGGGTCACTCCGGATCTGTGGATGGAGCACGCGACGGGGGCGCCGGTGTCGGCGGAACCGCTGCTGCGGGCCACGGAAGCGGCCCTGTCCGCCGAGGGCGGCTAGGCCGGTCAGGCCTCGGTCAGGCCCCCTGCGGCTCCTCGTCCTCCAGCCGCGGTTGCGGGCCGGGGACGATTCCCGCGAGGTCCGGATCTTCCACGCCTTCGGCGGGCGGCGCGCGGGTCTCGCGCTCGCGCTTGCGCTCGTCGCGGCGCTCCTGCTTGGCGCGCTGCTTCTCCTTGCGCGCCAGCTCTTTCTGTCGCTTGTTCGAGCGCGTCTGCACGAGTCCTCGCCTCCCGGAACGAATGAAGCCCAGCCTCTAGGTCAGGCCGGGCTCCATCCTACTGCCACTGCGCGGCGGTCAGGCGATTGGCTTGACGTTCGCCGCCTGCAGGCCCTTGGGCCCCTTCTTGGTTTCGAATTCCACCTTCTGTCCCTCGGCCAGACTGCGGAAGCCGTCCGCCACGATGGCAGTGTGATGGCAGAAGACGTCGGGTCCGCCGTTGTCCTGCACGATGAACCCGAATCCCTTCGCGTCATTGAACCACTTCACGGTACCGGTTGCCATTTTCGATGCACTTCTTTCATGTGCTCGCGGCGGACTGCCGCGAGACCGCTGTCGCTGCAACGGCAGGAGGTCGTGTAACCCAGACTGCGCCGGAAGTCCAAGGCAAACCTGGCGGCAGCCCGTCCGTCCGATGGCCGGGGCGGATCGCTGACAATCCCGTGACACGCCCTGACTAGGGTGCGTGGGTTTACTTACCAGCACTGGAGGTGCCGATGCTTCGTTATGCCGCCGACCGGCGGACGCTGGGGTACCTCGCCTTGACGGCGCTCTTGTCGGTGGTGAACTGGAAACTCGGGCGGGTGCACCCCGTCCTCTACCCCGTGACGCTGTTCATGTTCTTCACCACGGCGGTGGTCAGCCACAACCACAACCACCTGGGCGTCTGGCGGTCCAAGTGGTTGAACTTGCTCACGAGCTACGTGATCGCCCTGTTCTACGGGCACCCGGCCGTCGCCTGGGTCCCGACGCACAACCAGGTGCACCACAAGCTGAACAACAAGCCAGGTGACAGCTCGCGCTCTCCCAAGTGGTTCGCCGGCAACCATCTGTTGGCGCTGCTCGTGTACCCGACGCTCACCAACCTGGCGCAGACGCGCGACATCAACGCTTTCCTCAAGGATCTGTGGAAGCGCGACCGGCCGGCGTTCCGGGCGGCCGCCTCCGAGTACGTGGTGTTCTTCGGGACCATGGCGGTGCTCTTCGCCCTCGACTGGCGCAAGGCGCTGCTCTTCTTCGTCATCCCCCAGCAGGTCGCCCTGTTCGCCATCCAGTGCGTGAACTACCAGCAGCACGTCGAGACCGACGCGGACAGCGAGTGGAACCACTCCCGCAACTTCGTCGGACCGGTGCTGAACGGGCTGCTCTTCAACAACGGCTACCACACCGTGCATCACCTCAAGCCCGGCGTGCACTGGTCGGAGCTGCCCCAGCTCCACGCGCAGTACGCCGCCGGCATCCACCCGTCGCTCCTCGAGCGCTCGTGGCCAAGGTACTTCGGGCGCACGTTCCTGCTGAGGCCCCTGGTCCGGACGCCGGCGCCAGACCTTCCGGCCGATCCGGCCTGAAGCCGGCTCGATCCGCGCACGCACCCAGGAGTACACTCGTCCGGCCTTCGACCGGGGGTGTACGGATGCGCGGAACGATGATGGACGTCCCTCTGACGGTGCCGCTCCTCGCGGATCGGGCGGCCCGCTATTTCGCCGACGTCGAAGTCGTCTCGCGCCAGCCGGACCGCGCGCTGCACCGGACCACCTGGGGCTCGGTGATCGCGCGCGCCCGCGCCCTGGCCGGCGCGCTCCTGAACGCGGGGATGCGAAAAGGCGATCGCGTCGCGACGCTGATGTGGAACCACGCGCCGCACCTCGAGACGTACTTCGGCGCGCCGCTCGCCGGCGGCGTGGTGCACACGCTCAACCTGCGCCTCTCGCCCGACGACCTCGCGTACATCGCGACTCACGCGCAAGATCGCTTCCTCGTCCTGGACGACGTGCTCCTGCCGCTGCTCGACAAGTTCCGCGCGCGTGCGCCGTTCGAGAAGATCATCGTGGTCCGGCACACCCCGCGCGAGGCGCCCGCCGGATGCATCGACTACGAAACCTTCGTCAGCTCGGCCGGCGGACGGTTCGATCCGCCCGAGCTGGACGAGCAGGATCCCTGCGGCCTCTGCTACACCTCGGGCACCACCGGCAAGCCGAAGGGCGTCGTGTACACGCACAGGTCGACGGTGCTGCACACCATGTTCGTGCCCTTCACCGACGGGCTCGCCCTGCGCAACTCGGACACGCTCTTGCCCGTCGTCCCCATGTTCCACGTCAACGCCTGGGGCCTGCCTTACGGCTGCGCCCTGACCGGCGCGAAGCTGGTCTTCCCGGGTCCCCACCTCGACGCGCAGAGCCTGCTCGACCTGCTCGAGCGCGAGCGCGTCACCGTGGCCGCCGGCGTGCCGACCATCTGGATGGGCATCCTCGACGCCCTGGAGAAGGAGCCGGGCCGCTGGAAGCTGCAGCCGGGGCTGCGCATGATCGTCGGCGGCTCGGCCGCTCCCGAGGCCCTCATCCGCGGGTTCGACAAGCACGGGCTGCGGCTCGTCCACGCCTGGGGAATGACCGAGATGTCACCCCTGGGCTCCTGCTCGTGGCTCAAGGCAGGCATGCTCGACCAACCCTACGACGAGCAGGTCCGCGTCCGCGCCAAGCAGGGCCTCCCCGCCGGGCTGGTGCAGGTGCGCGGGGTCGACGAGAGCGGCCGCGAGGTGCCGTGGGACGGCCACACCCAGGGCGAGCTGCAGGTGCGGGGTCCCTGGGTCGCCTCGTCGTACACGGACATGGAGGGCTCGGAGGACCGCTGGACGAAGGACGGCTGGTTCAAGACCGGCGACGTGGTCACCATCGACTCGCACGGGTACCTGAACCTGACCGACCGCACCAAGGACCTGATCAAGTCCGGCGGCGAGTGGATCAGCTCGGTGGCGGTGGAGAACGCCCTGATGGGCCATCCTGCCGTCAAGGAGGCGGCGGTCGTCGCCGTGTCGCATCCGAAGTGGGTCGAACGGCCCCTCGCCGTGGTGGTTCTTCGCGACGGCGCGCGCACGAGCGCCGACGAGTTGCGCGGGTTCCTCGCCGGCCGGGTGCACTCTTACTGGGTGCCGGACGCGTTCGAGTTCATCGACGCCATCCCGCGCACCTCGACGGGCAAGTTCCTCAAGTCGGCGCTCCGGGAGAAATACCGGGAGTACCGGCTGCCGGGCTGCTGAGGCACCGCGACGGCGACACCGACAGCGACAGCGACAGCGACAGCGACAGCGACAGCGACAGCGACAGCGACAGCGACAGCGACAGCGACAGCGACAGCGACAGCGAC
>DASQBG010000197.1:0-2148 GCA_035635335.1 Myxococcales bacterium
GGACGCGTCGCCGCCAGACTTCAGCAGGGCGCGCACCTGCGTGGACGACACCTCGGGGATGGCGACGCCCCCTTCGCCGTAGCCCGCCCTCTGGACGGTGACGATGCGCGCGAGCTGCTCGACGCGATCGAAGCGCTTCCATTGCGGCTTCTCGGCGTCGAGATCGGTGCCCAGGACCAACGCCCAGCGCGTGTGCGGGTGCTTGCGGTGGAGCCACTCGAGCAGATCCACCGTCCGGCCTTCACCGGATTCCTGCTCGGCGCGGGAGACCCTGGCGCGCGGGAGATCCGCGGCGAGCCGCTCGAGGAGCGCGACGCGGTGCTCGTACGGCGCGACCAGGGGCTTGTCGAACGGGTGCTGAAGCACGGGGACGAACCAGAGCTCGTCGACGGGCTCGGTGGCCAGCACGTATGCCGCGGCGAGCAGGTGCCCGACGTGGGGCGGATCGAAGCTGCCGCCGAAGAGCGCGACCTCAGGCATAGAGGAGGAACCTCTCTCGATCGCGAGCGAATGCGGCCCGCTCCGGCTCCCAGGCCGCGCAGATCCGCGCGACGGTTGCGCCCTGCTCCACCATGGAACGGAAGACGGCGCTGCCGGTGAGCAGATCGATCGCCGGCTTGTCCTCGACGAACTCGTACTTCTCGGCGCGCCAGCGGAACTTCACCGGGTCCTGGGCGCGCGCATGCACCACCGCAGCCACCCCCAGCCGGACGGCATCGAGGCCCCGCGCGTAGGTCAGGTGGACCTGAACGCCGTGGCATCGCTGGCCTTTGTGTTTGTCCCAGGTGGGGGTGAACGACACCGGACGGAACCGGACGCCTTCGAGAGGTTCCTTGGCCAGGTCGTCCGCCAGCCGCTGCGGGTCCAGCCAGGGCGCGCCGAACAGCTCGAAGGGACGCGTGGTGCCCCGGCCCTCGGACAGGTTGGTTCCCTCGAGCAGGCACACGCCGGGGTAGACGAGAGCCGTGTCCGGCGTGGGCATGTTCGGCGAAGGCATCACCCAAGGCAGGCGCGTCTCCGCGAACCAGCAGTCGCGGCGCCACCCCTGCAAGGGCGCGACGCGCAGATCGCACCCGATCTTCTCATTGATGAAACGCGCGTACTCGCCCGCGGTGAGCCCGTGCCGCGCGCAGACGGGCCACAGACCCACGAAGGACTCGAACCCCGGCTGGACGACGCCGCCTTCGACCGCGAGGCCTCCGATGGGGTTGGGCCGATCGAGCACCACGAAGCGCAGCTTGTGCCGCGCCGCGGCCTGCATCGCGAGTCCCATGGTGGCCAGGTAGGTGTAGTACCGGCTGCCCACGTCCTGGACGTCGAAGACCAGCGCGTCCAGGCCGCGCAGGTGCTCGTCGCGCGGCGTGAGCGAGGCGAAGTCCTTGCCGTAGAGCGAATGCTCGGGTACCCCGGTGCGCGCGTCCCGGGCGTCCCCCACCGCCTCCAGGTACTGCGCGTCCCCGCGGACCCCGTGCTCCGGTCCGAAGAGCGCCGCCAGCACTCTTCGTTCGTGCAGCAGGTCCGCCAGGTGGCGCAGCTCCTCGGTGACGCTGGTCGGATTCAGGATGGCGCCGACCCGCAGGCCTTTCACCGTCTCGAGCAGCTCGGACAGGCCCAGCATCAGTACGCGTTCCGGGAAAGGAAGCCGAACGCCAGGGTGCGGGCGAGGATCTTCAGATCGAGCAGCAGCGACCAGTGCTCGATGTAGTAGAGGTCGTACTCGACGCGCTTCTGGATGCTGGTGTTGCCCCGCAGGCCGTGGATCTGCGCCCAGCCGGTCATGCCGCTCTTCACCATGTGCCGGAGCTGGTAGCGCGGGATGCGCCGGCGGAATTGATCGATGAACACGGGCCGCTCCGGACGCGGGCCGACCAGGCTCATGTCCCCGAGCAGGACGTTCCAGAGCTGCGGCAGCTCGTCGGTCGAGGAGCGGCGAAGCCAGGAGCCGATCCTCGTGACCCTCGGGTCCCGATCCTCGGCGAAGCGCGGCCCCTTGGCCTCGGCGTCCGCCCGCATGGTGCGGAACTTGAGCATCCGGAACGGCTTCCCGTCGAGTCCGACCCGCTCCTGCGCATAGAGCACCGGGCCCTTGCTGGTGGCCTTCACCACGGCGGCGGTGATCAGCAGCAGCGGGGAGAGCAGGAGTAGAAG
>DASQBG010000198.1:0-1773 GCA_035635335.1 Myxococcales bacterium
AGGCGGCCGACGATGGCGTCCCGCCGCTTGCGGAACTGCTCCACCATCGCGCTCACCACCTCCTGGGGCCCGCGCAGCGCCGCGAGCCCCGCCTCCTGGACGAAGGAGGCGGTGCAGGTGTTCGAATTGATCATCAGCCGCACCGCGTCTGGCGCGAGCGCCGCTGGAAAGAGGCCCCAGCCCAGGCGCCAGCCGGTCATCGCATACGCCTTGGAGAACCCATCGACCAGGATGGTGCGATCCAGCATCCCGGGCAACGCGGCGATCGAAGGCTCCTCCGCCGTGTACCGGATCCGGCGGTAGATCTCATCCGCCATCACCCACAGGTCGTGCCGTTCGGCCAGCGCCGCGAGCCGTCGTAGATCGGCCTCGGGCACCACAGCGCCGGTCGGATTGGAGGGCGAGTTGAACACCACCATGCGTGTCCGCGGCGTGATCGCCTCCTCGAGCGCGTCGAGATCGAGCGCGCGGCCTTCGGCGAGTCGCGGTGGAATGGAAACCGGGACCGCACCGCAGAAGCGGACCATGGAGGCGTAGATGGGAAATCCGGGATCCGGGACCAGCACCTCGTCGCCGGCGGAGAGCGTGGCCAGAAACCCGTAGAAGAGGATCGGCTTCGCGCCGGGCGTGACCAGCACCCGATCCGGCAGCGCGCGCACGTTCCGGAAATTCAGCTCTTCGCAGATGGCCTCGCGGAGCGACGGGAGCCCGGCTGGCGCGCCGTACCGCGTCTTGCCGTCGCGCAGCGCGCGGACGCCTGCTTCCACGATGTGCATCGGAGTGGGGAAATCCGGTTCACCGACCTCCAGGTGGATGACCGTGCGCCCGCGCGCCTCGATCGCGCGCGCCTTCACCAGCACGTCGAGGGCGGTTTCGGTCCCGAGCGAGCGGACGCGGCTGGCGATCTGCGGCATTTGTGCAGTCTAGCGCGTAGTAATCTGTCCGACCGATGGAGAATCACGCCAACGTCTTCCTCACCAACCTCGCGATGGTGCTCTGCGTCGCGGCCGTGACCACCGTCGTCTTCCAACGGCTCAAGCAGCCGGTGGTGCTGGGCTACATCCTGGCGGGCCTGCTGGTCGGGCCGCACGTCCCGTTCCCGCTGGTGGCCGACAGCGACACCATCCACGGTCTCTCCGAACTGGGCGTGATCTTGTTGTTGTTCACCATCGGGCTGGAATTCACCATCGAAAAGCTGCTGCGGGTCGGCGCATCGGCCGGGATCATCGCCGTGGTGGAGATCAGCGTCATGATCATCCTCGGCGACGCCACCGGCAGGATGTTCGGCTGGTCCGCGCGGGAGAGCCTGTACGCGGGGGCGATGGTGGCCATCTCCAGCACCACCATCATCGCGAAGGCGTTCAGCGAGCTGCGGATCGGCGGGAAGATCCGCGAGCTGGTGCTTGCGGTGCTGATCGTGGAGGACCTGATCGCCATCCTCCTGCTCGCCGCCTTGACCACGATCTCGGCAGGCAGCCTCTCCGCATCGCAGCTCGGCATGGCCACGGCGAGGCTGGGGTTGTTCCTGGTGGTGGTGGTCGGAGCGGGCTTGCTCGTCATTCCCCGCCTGGTGCGCAGCATCTTGCGGCTCGATCGTCCCGAGACTACCAGCGTGGCGTGCATCGGCATCTGCTTCGCGCTCTCGCTGCTGGCGCAGCAGTTCGGGTACTCGGTCGCGCTCGGCGCCTTCATCGCGGGGTCGCTGGTGGCGGAATCCGGCGAGGGCGCGCGCATCGAGCACCTGCTCGAGCCGGTGCGGGACCTGTTCGCGGC
>DASQBG010000199.1:0-48085 GCA_035635335.1 Myxococcales bacterium
ATGGCCGCGGTGACCGTCTTCCGCCTGCTGGCGCGCTACCGCGACTCACAAGGAAAGCCGCTGGCGCTCCTGCGCTGCGAGCCGCGCACCGGGCGCCAGCACCAGATCCGCGCCCACCTGCACGCGGCTGGGTCGCCGCTCGTCGGCGACAAGCTCTACGGGCCCGACGACGGCATCTTTCTCCGGCTGGCCGAGAGCGGAGGCGCCCCGGCCCCGCGAGGCGAGTTCGACGATCTGATCACGACCGAGGAGCGGCGCGCGCTGCGCCACCACCGCCAGGCGCTGCACGCCTCCGAGCTGACGGTCCCCCACCCGGTCACGGGCGAGCGGATGCGCTTCGAGTCCCCGCTCCCCGACGACCTCCAGCAGCTTCTCTCCTCGTTCAGGCCTCTCTGAAAAAGCGGTTTCACGCAGAGCTCGCGGAGAGCGCAGAGGGAAATTCGTTCATTTCCGATCGGGCGCCAAGCGCCCGTCGGAAGAGCAAAGAAACCTCTGCGTGCTCTGCGTGCTCTGCGCGAGCGTTTTTCGATCGCGCGTCGAGCTAGGCGGCGCGGGACAGGGTGGCGCGCCAGGACTCGACCACGCCGGCGAGGCCCTCGGCCAGGCCGACGCGGGCCTCGTACCCGAGCACCCGGCGGGCCTTGGTCAGGTCGGCGGACGAGGCGCGGAGATCGCCGGCGCGCGCCGGCTGGTGCTCCGGCGCAAGGTCCGCCGCGGCGGGGCCGATCGCCTGCTTGATCAGACGGATCAACTCGAGCAGCGAGGCGCTCCGGCCGCTGGCCACGTTCACGACCTCTCCCGGCGCATCGGGAGCCGTGGCCGCGCGCAGATTCGCCCGCACGACGTCCGAGACGTGCACGAAGTCGCGGGTTTGCAGCCCGTCACCGAAGACGATGGGCCGCTGTCCCGACAGGAGGCGGGTCACGAACCGCGGGATCGCGGCTGCGTACTCGCTCTTCGGGTCCTGCCGCGCTCCGTAGACGTTGAAGAAGCGGAGCCCGACGCAGGGCAACCCGAACGCGCGCGTATAGGTCTGCGCGTACAGCTCGCAGGCGACCTTCTGCGCCGCGTACGGCGACACGGGCCTGGGGAGGAGCGCTTCGTGCTTCGGCTGCTCCGGCCCGTCGCCGTAGGCCGCGCACGAACAGGCGAGGACCACCCGCTCGACCCGCGTGCGCACCGCAGCCTGCAGCACGTTCACCGTCCCGCCCACGTTGACGGCGGTGGTCCGTTCCGGCTCTTTCATCGAGACAGGGACCGACGGGATCGCCGCCAGGTGGAAGACCCACTTCGAGCCCGCCACGGCCCGGGCGACCGCGCGCGGATCCGCGATGCTCCCTTCGATGAGCTGGAAACCCGGCCGATCGGCGAGCAGCGCCGCCGTCTCGCGCTTTCCGCTGGAGAAATCGTCGAGCCCGACCACCTCGTGGCCCTGTCTCAGCAGCTCTTCCGCGACGTGTCCGCCGATGAAACCCGCCGCCCCCGTGACGCAGACCTTCGCCATTCTCCCCCTCCAACCCGGCGGACTTCAGGTCACGGATAGGTCAAGCCGCAGCCGGCCCTTCCTTCCGGCGTGGCGAGCTTCAGGCAGTCGCAAGAGTGCGAGTCCAGCTTCTGCTGGCAGAACTCCTTGTCCTGCTGACTGACCGGAAAGCTCGACTCCGCGTCCTTCGCCCTCTGGTTGCACACCGCCCTGGTACCGTCGTCCGGGAAACAAATGCAGATCTGGCCGGCCAGGTCCCTGCACGGGTCGCCGCAGCCGGCGGCTGCCGTCAGGGTGAGCACGCAGGCGAAGAGGAGCAAGAGCTTGACAACGCGGCAGGTCATGGCCGCGGCGATGTACCACGGATCGCGCTTGCTGAACCTCCGAATCCGCTGCTCAGTGAACGGAGACCCCATGCGCTACCTTTGGCTGCACGGATTCGCCAGCGGGCCGGAGTCCAACAAGGGCCGCTTCGTCCGCGAGCGCCTCGCCTCCAGAGGCGCGCGGCTGGAGATCCCCGATCTGAACCAGCCGGCGTTCCGGGACCTCAGCGTGACCCGCATGCTGCGACAGATCGACGCGCTGCTCCAAGGCGACGCGGCGGTGCTCTTCGGATCCAGCCTGGGCGGCTACACCGCGGCGCTCTGGTCCGCGCTGCGCCCGGGACGCGCCCGCGCCCTGGTGCTGCTGGCGCCCGCGTTCGATCTGGCCGAGCGTTGGAAGCGGCGTATCGGGGCCGACGAGCTGCGGCGGTGGCGCGAGCGGGGCGAGGCCTTCGTCGATCACCACGCCTGGGGCCGCAAGGAGCCGCTCTCGGTGGGGTTCCTCGAGGACGCCGGCCGGCACGAGCCGTTTCCGCTCCCCGACGCGCCTGCGCTGGTAGTGCAGGGCAGGCGGGACGAGGTGGTGACGCCCGACCTCGCGCCGGAGTTCGTCCGGAGGATGCGCGAGCGCGGGCGTGAGGCGCGCCTGGTCCTGCTGGACGACGGACACGAGCTGACCGCCGACCTCCCCCGCCTGTGGCGCGAGATCGAGCCGCACCTTCCGCCGCCTTAGACTAAAGACATTTCACGCAGAGCTCGCTGAGAGCGCAGAGGGATCCTGTTCTACGCGCACGATCGGGCGCTTTCGCCCGATGCGCTGTCCCAAGGAAAAGACTCTGCGCCCTCCGCGAGCTCTGCGTGAGCGCTTTTAGGTCTGTTTCCGCCCGACGCCGTAGTACGTGAATCCCAGCTCGGCCAGCCGCTGCGGGTTCCAGATGTTCCGCCCGTCGAACACCACGGGCCGCTTCATCAGCTGCTTCACCCGCGCGAAGTCCGGCTGGCGAAACTCGTTCCACTCGGTGACCAGGAAGAGGGCCTCGGCGCCCTCCACGGCCGCGTATGGATTCGCGGCGTACTGGACGCGGTCGCCCAGCTGCCTGCGCGCCGGCTCCATCGCGACCGGATCGTGGACGGCGACGATCGCCCCGTCGGCGAGCAGCTCCTCGATGAGCGCCAGGGCCGGCGCGGCGCGGATGTCGTCCGTCTTCGGCTTGAACGCGAGCCCCCACACCCCGACCTTGCGGCCGCGAACGCCGCCCGCCGGGCCGAAGTGCGCGCGCGCCTTCTGCGCCAGGAGGCGCTTCTGCCGGTCGTTCACGGCGTCGACCGCGGCGAGAAGCGCGAAATCGAGCCCCTGGTTCCGGGCGGTGGCGACAAGCGCCTTCACGTCCTTCGGGAAGCAGGACCCGCCATAGCCCACGCCGGGAAAGAGGAAGGGGTGCCCGATCCGCTTGTCCGCGCCCAGCGCCTTGCGGACCGAGTCGACGTCCGCGCCGACGCGCTCGCAGAGGTTCGCCACCTCGTTGATGAAGCTGATGCGCATCGCGAGCATGGCATTGGCGGCGTACTTGGTCAGCTCCGCCGAGGCGGGGTCCATGAAGTACATGCGGCTCTCCGTCCGCACGAACGGCGCGTAGAGCTCGGCGACGACGCCCCGGGCGCGCTCGCTGAAGGCGCCGATCACGATCCGGTCCGGGCGCTGGAAGTCGTCGATCGCAGCCCCTTCCTTGAGGAACTCCGGATTGGACACCACCTCGATCGGCACCTTCGTCCGGGCCGCCACCTCGGCCTGCATGCGCGCGGCGGTGCCCACCGGCACGGTGCTCTTGTTGACGATCACCGTGTAGCGCTCGGCGGCGTCGGCGATGTCGTGGGCCACGCTCATGGCCGTGCGCAGGTCGGCATTGCCGTCGTCGCCTTGCGGCGTCCCCACCGCGATGAACACCACCTCCGCGCCTCGCACCGCGCCCGGCAGATCGGTGGTGAAGGAGATTCGCTCGCCCTTGAGGTTCCGCGCGAGCAGCTCCTCGAGGCCGGGCTCGTAGATGGGCGTCTCTCCGTTGCGGAGCGTCTGCACCTTCGCCTCGTCGACGTCGACGCAGACCACCACATGTCCCGTTTCGGCGAAGCAGGTGCCGGCGACCAGGCCGACGTAGCCCGTTCCCACCACTGCGATGCGCATGCGCCCTGATTCCTCCCGAAAGGCGCGCGACCCTACTCGACGCTCCCCTGCTCCGCAACCAATCCCAGCGCCCGGGCGACCTGCAGGAGGGCCCCTGGCCTGCTCGGCTCGGCGGACAGCTCGAATCCTTCCGCCGGGCGCTCCAAGCCAGCCGGCAGGTCGAGGCGGGGAATGCGCGCGGCATCGACCTCGGCGCCGCCGAACCGCTGCGCCGCCGCCGCGCAACGCTCGAGCAGGAGGAGCGCGGCGCCCAGCTCGGCCAGGAGGCGCGCGTGCCGCGCCCGGGCCACCGCCATGAGGGGATCGCACCGGCTGAAGAGGTAGGCGAGGTCGACGATCTCGATGAGCGGAGCGCGCCAGCCGCGCGCAGCCAGCGACAGCGCGTGCACCAGGATCGCATCGTCGGGGTGCAGCCGCGTCCCCTGCGCGCGGAGGCAGAGCGACCCCACCGGGAGCGCGCTCTTCACCTCGGGCTCCGGGCCCGCGCGGTCTCGCGGCGCCTCGGGAACGCCGTTCGGAGCGGGGAAGCCCCGGCGCAACTGGATCAGGACGCGCGGTTCCCGCGGATCGCGCAGCCGCAGGACCAGCCAGCCCTTCTCCGGGCGCCCGTCGATGCGATAGCCGCGCCGCGACAGGCGCTCGAGCGCCGCGAAGGTGCGGGACGGCGCGATGAGCATCTCCAGCTTGTTGACCGGCCGCAGCTCGGGGGCCCTGTACAGGTCCTCGGCGTACGCGGCGCCGTGCACCACCAGCGCGCCAGCCCCCTCCAGCGCTGCACCCAGGCGGAGCAGGGCAGCGTGCTGCCAGCCGCGTTCGGCCTGCGCCGCTGCCCGAAGCTTGCGCAGGTCCTCCCGCGCCTGATCCGGCAGCTCCGGGGCGACGGCGTGCAGCAACGGGCCAACGCCGTGCGCCTCGGCCAGCGCCAGCACCTCCGGCCAGCTCTTCGTAAGGCCGGGCAGGAGCGGCACGCCGCGCAACAGCCCCAACAGGGCCGCCTCCGGCGCCTTGGGCCGCCTTTCCGCCAGCTTGAGCGGGAACCCCACCGACCGAGCCTACGCGACCCCCTCGCGCCCGATCCACTTCGCGACCCCTGCGACGCACGAACGGGCAATCCGGCAAAAACAACCGCACCACGGAGCACACGGAGGACACGGAGATCCGGGTTCTTTCAAAGACCCACCTCCGTGTGCTCCGTGCGCTCCGTGGTGAAATTGGTTTGGATTTACAGATTCTTTCACTCCACGGTGACGGATTTGGCGAGGTTGCGGGGCTGATCGACGTCGGTCCCGCGGTGGTCGGCCACGTGGTAGCTGAAGAGCTGGGTGGGGATGACCGAGATGATGGGCTGGAGCAGTGGGTTGGTCTGCGGGATGGCGATGGCGCACTCCGCCAGCCGGGGCACCACGCTGTCGCCCTCGCTGCAGATGGCGATCACCCGCCCGCCGCGCGCCTTGACCTCCTGGATGTTGCCCAGGATCTTCTCGTAGTTCACGCCCGGGTTGGTCTCCGAGTCGCGCGGCGCCAGCACCATCACCGGCATGTTCTCGTCGATGAGCGCGATGGGCCCGTGCTTCATCTCGCCCGCCGCATACCCCTCGGCGTGGATGTAGGAGATCTCCTTCAACTTGAGCGCCCCCTCCAGCGCCACCGGGTACTGCGGCCCCCGGCCGAGGAAGAGCAAGTCGCGCGCGGCGGAGAATTTGTACGCCGCCTGCTGGACCTCCCCCTCGTACTTGAGGGTCCGCTCGACCAGCATGGGCAGCTCGCGCAGGGCCTCGAGGTGCTTGCGCGCGGCCGGCGCATCCAGCGTGCCGCGCAGGCGTCCCAGCCGCACGGCCAGGAGGAAGAACGCGGCGAGCTGGGTGGTGAACGCCTTGGTGGACGCGACGCCGATCTCCGGCCCCGCGTGCGTGTAGAGCACGTCGTCCGACTCGCGCGCGAGGGCGGATCCAACCACGTTGCAGATGGCCAGCCCGCGCGCCCCGCGCGACTTCGCCTCGCGGAAGCTGCCCAGCGTGTCGGCCGTCTCGCCGCTCTGCGAGACGGCGACGCACAAGGTGCGGGAGTCGACCAGCGGCTGCCGGTAGCGGAACTCGCTGGCCAGGTCGACCTCGACCGGCATCCGCGCCAGCGTCTCGATCATCAGCTTGCCGGTCAGCGAGGCGTGCCAGCTGGTGCCGCACGCCACCACGTGGACCTTGTCCAGCGCCGCGACCGCCTTCGCGTCGAGCTTGCACCCGTCGAGGTAGACGTCGCCTTCCTCCACCGAGGCGCGTCCGCGGATGGTGTCCGTCAGCGCGCGCGCCTGCTCGTGGATCTCCTTGTGCATGAAGTGCTTGTGGCCGTTCTTCTCGGCCATCGTCGGCGTCCACTCGATGCGGCGGACGCTGCGGGCCAGCTTGTTGCCCGAGCGGTCGGTCAGCTCGACGCCCTTCTTGGTGATGACCGCGAAGTCCCCCTCCTCCAGGAAGATCACGTCGCGGGTGTGCGCCAGGATGGCGGGCACGTCGCTCGCCACGAAGTTGCACTTCTCGCCCAATCCCAGGACCAGCGGCGAGGCGTTCTTCGCCACCACCAGCATCTCCGGCGAGCGTTCGCTCATCACCGCGAGCGCGTAGGTCCCCTTCACCTTCGACAGGGCCCCGCGGACCGCGTCGGGCAGCGCCTTCCCCGACTTCTCCTCGTCGGCGATCAAGTGCGCGAAGATCTCCGTGTCGGTCTCCGAGCCGAACTTGTGACCGGCGTGCGCGAGCGTCTCCTTCAGCTCGAGGTGGTTCTCGATGATTCCGTTGTGCACCACGGCGACGCCGCCGTACTTGTGCGGGTGCGCATTCTCGTCCGACGGCTTGCCGTGCGTGGCCCACCGGGTGTGCCCGATGCCCGTCATCCCGCGCGGCGTCTGCTCCGCGAGCCGCTTCTCGAGGTTGGCGAGCTTTCCCTTGGCCCGGACGACCGAGAGGCCCTCCTTGCCCAGCACCGCCAGACCCGCCGAGTCATAGCCCCGGTACTCGAGCTTGCGCAGCCCCTCGACCAGGAGGGTCGCGCACTCCTCGTCCCCCACGTATCCCACGATCCCGCACATGCTCTACCGCCTCCGCTCCAACCTAGCGCCCAACGCCCCACGCCCCAACCGCCGGACCACTCACTTCTTGCCCTTCTTCTCCACCCAACCCTCGATGTTGCGCTGCTTCCCCGCGCTCACGGCCAGAGACCCCGCGGGAACGTCCTCGCGCACCGTGGTGCCGGTGCCCACGTAAGCCCCCTTGTGCACGGTCACCGGGGCGACGAACTGGGTGTCCGACCCGATGAACGCGCCGTCCTCGATGACCGTCAGGTGCTTCTTCTTGCCGTCGTAGTTGCAGGTGATGGTGCCCGCGCCGACGTTGACGCCCTCGCCGATCACCGCGTCGCCCAGGTAGCTGAGGTGGTTCGCCTTGCTGCGCTTGCCCAGCACCGTCTTCTTCAGCTCGACGAAGTTGCCGACGTGCGCCTGCTCGGAAACCTGCGCACCGGGCCGTAGACGTGCAAAGGGCCCCACGATCGCTCCCTTGCCGAGCCTGGCGTCGTGCAGATGGCAGTACGGGAGGATGCGGGCGCCGTCCTCGACCTCCACGTCGATCAGCACGCAGCCCTGGCCCACCTCGACGCCCCGGCCCAGGCGGGTCTTGCCGCGAAGGCTCACCAGAGGCTCCAGCACGCTGTCGGGACCGATCTCCACCCCTTCGTCCACGTAGGTGACCGCCGGATCGATGACGGAGACCCCTTCGCGCATCAGCGCGGAGAGCCGCCGCTCGCGGAGCCGCGCCGCGCTCCAGGCGAGCTGGGCACGATCGTTCACGCCACTCACCTCCTCCTCGCTGGCCTCGATGGTGGCGGGCCAGGGCGCCCGACCCTCGCGCGCCGCAGCCGCGGCCGCCGAGACGATGTCCGTCAGGTAGTATTCCTTTTGCGCGTTGTTGCGGGTCGCCTGCCCCAGCGCCTTGAACAGGAAGGGCGCGTCCACCAGGTAGATCCCCGCGTTCACCTCGCCGATCTTCTTCTCCGCGGCGGAGGCGTCCTTCTCCTCGACCACCCGCTCGGGAAAGCCTTTCTCGTTCCGCACGATGCGTCCGTACCCCTTCGGGTCGGCCGGGCGGGTCGCGATGAAGGCGAGCGGGGTGCGCGAGTCCTGCTTCGCCCGGACGAGCCGCTGCAGCGTCTCGGCGGTGACGAGCGGCGTATCGCCGCACAGGAGCAGCACGGTTCCCCGATCGGAGAAACCGGCCTTCTTCAGCGCGGCCAGGGCGGACATCACGGCGTGGCCGGTGCCCAGCTGCTCTGTCTGCAGGGCGTACTCGAGGGGCGCGCCGGGGAACAGCTGGGACAGTTCCTTCTCGACCAGCTCGGCCTGGTGACCCACCACCGCGACGACCGGCGCGCAGTCGAGGGCAAACGCGGCCCGGATGGGGAACCAGGCCAGCGGGCGACCGCACGCCTGGTGCAGGACCTTGGCCCGCTCGCTCTTCATCCGGGTCCCTTTGCCGGCGGCGAGGACTACGGCTGCGATGGCCTCCATCGATGCTCCTTCCCGTCCACTTTCCAACCGCCTGCCCGCGCGGCCGCCAAGCACCTGTTGGTAGGTCTCGCGTCGGGCAGCGTCAACCGCTGCACGCCGCGCCTCCGCGGGGACTCGCGTGAAATGCCGCGTGCGAAACGCGTGCCATGCTAGCGTCATCGCATGGCGCTCGGTCCGCCGCCATTCGTCGACCTGCACCTCCACGCCGAGGGAATCAGCGACGCCGACCTCACCACCCTGGCCTGGTTCGGGCTCCGCGCCGCGGTGACCTGCGCGAACGACGCGGGCGCTTCCAGCGCGGTGGAGCTGCGGCGCCACTGGGACGGGCTCGTCACCGTGCAGGTGGAGCGGCTCCGGGCCGCCGGGATCCGGCCGTGGGTCGCCCTCGCCGTGCATCCGGCGCGCATCCCATGGCATGGCGTGGACGACCTCTTGCACCGCCTGCCGCGCTACTTCGACGACCCGCGAGTGGTCGCGCTCGGCGAGCTCGGCCTGCACGAGGGCGGCGAGCGCGAGGAGGAGTTGCTCGCGCGCCAGCTGGAGCTTTCGCTCGCGCTGCGCAAGCCCGTCATCGTGCACACGCCGGGGCAGGGGAAGCTGGCGGTGACCCGGAGACTGCTCGCGGTGCTGCGCGAGTCGCGCCTTACGCCCGCGCGCGTCCTGGTCGATCACGTCACCGAGGAGACATTCCTGCTGGTGCGCGGCTGCGGGCACTTCGCCGGGCTGACCCTGCAGCCGGGGCTGCTCGAGCCGGCGGACGCGGCGCAGCTGCTCTCGCGGAACGGCGCCGAAGGAGTGGTGCTGACGAGCGACATCGGCGAAGGCGCGAGCGACCTGCTCGCGCTCCCCCGCGCAGCCGAGGCGCTGCGCAAGGCCGGCCTCTCCGAGGCGATCGCCCGGCGCGCCCTCTACGAGGGGCCGCTTTCGTTCCTGGGCATGGCGGCCGAGTAGAACGGCCCCCCGCCGGGACACCCGACGCCGGAATGTGGGACGCCGGCACGCCCGACGCCGGAATGCGCGACGTCGGCGGCCCGACGCCGGCGACCTGGAGGCCGATGCCGGCACGGCACAACCCGGCGCCGGGTTCGCGGTGGGTCCTCCGCCGACCTACGACCCCTCCTCCCCGCACGGTGGGTTCGGGTGCTCCAGCGGAGGTGCCGTGATGGGCCTCGAGCTGGCCGTGCTTCTCGCGCTCGCCGGCCTGCGGCGGTGGCGGCGCGGCAGAGGGTGAAAAGTAGCCGCCCTCCGGGAAACCAGGCAGACAGACGTGGGGCGACTCGTCCGCTGGGCACGCGCGTGCTACCGTGTGCGCTCAGCTCGCCGGACCCCGGGCGGGAAGCCAGGCGCCGGCACCCGTTGTTGATCAGGCCAGCAATGACCCACACGCTCCGCCGCTTCCTGCCGCTCGCCCTCGCCGCCGCGACGGTGGCCGCGCCTGCTTGCAAACGGACGCACCTCGCCGCCGAGGTGGTGCCGGCCGCCAAGCCCACCAGCGCCTCGATCGTCGCCAGCCCGGCAGCGTCGACCGCCAAGCCGATCGACGCCTCGGACGCCGTGCGCGGGGCCCAACGCCCTCAGCCCGAGCCTCCGGCACCGCCTTGCTTGCCGTCTCCGGAGGGACGGGAGCCGGCGGTGCCCGACCTGCTCGAGCAGGCATCCCGCGACTTCGAGAAGGGCCGCTTCGAGGACGCGCTGGAATGCGCGCGCGAGGCTTCGCGCGTCGATCCGCAGAGCGTCGCCGCCCACCACTTCCGCGGCGCCGCTCTCACCGAGCTCGGGCACATCGACGAGGCCCGCACCGCCTACGCGCGGGCCCTGGCCCTGGATCCCGACGATCCCGAGGTGCTGCGCTCCGCGGCCGATCTCCACGTCCGCCGCCTGGGCGGCCGCGACGATCTGGAGCTGGCGCTCGCGTACACGCGCCGGGCCTTCCCGCGCGCGCACCGGATGAAGGACCGCGCGCTGATCAAGGACCTCCACTTGCTCGAGGCAATGGCGCTCGACGATCTCGGCCGTCCCGGCGAGGCGCTGGCCGCGGCGAGCAAGGCGGTCGAGCTGGACGGCAAGGACCGCGAGGCGCGCCGGGAGAAGGGCGTGGCGCTGTTCGAGCTGTGCCGGTTCGGCGAGGCGAAGTCGGAGCTGGAGAAGCTCACCTCCGAGGAGCCGGACGCCTGGGCCGAGCACTACCTGGGCCTCATCGCCGAGCGCGGGCAGGACGACGTGGCGGCGGCCGCCCATTTCGCGCGGGCGCAGAAGCTGGACGGCGAGGCGTTCAGGCCGACCGCGGCGCCCAGCGTCTCGGCGTTCGCGCGCGTCGTGCAGGAGGAAGTCTCCCGGCTCCCTCCTCCGATCCAGGTCGGCCTCAAGCGATCGAACTTCGCCGTCGTGGACCTGCCGGACGTGGGCGACCTGACCGCCACCGACCCGCCGCTCTCGCCAGGCATCCTGGGGCTCTTCCGCCCGCCTGGCGACGGGTCGACCGATCGGGAAAAGCCCGCCATCTTCCTCTACCGGAAGAACCTCGCCCGAGCGGCGCACAATGACGAAGAGCTGCGCCGGGAAGTGCGCGACACGTTGATCCACGAGGTCGGCCACCTGAACGGCGAGGACGACGATCAGCTCCGCGATCGCGGGCTATAAAGGCGCGCGATGAAGATGATCGACGTGGGGGAGAAGGAGCGGACGAGCCGAGTGGCCATCGCCCGCGCCGAGCTCAAGTGCAGCCGCGGGGCGCTCAAGCTCCTCAACGAGGGCCGGCTGGAGAAGGGCGACGCGCTGGCCGCGGCCCGGCTCGCCGGCATCATGGCGGCGAAGCACACGCCGCAGATCCTGCCGCTCTGCCACTCCATCTCCATCGCGGGCGCGGACGTGGAGGTCGCCGCGGACGAGGAGGCGGGGGTGGTCCGCATCGAGGCGCGCGTGCACGCCATCGAGCGCACCGGCGTGGAGATGGAGGCGATGACCGCCGCGTGCGCCGCCGCGCTGACCGTCTACGACATGATGAAGAGGCACGACCGGGGGATGGAGCTGGTCTCTCTCCGCCTGGTCAAGAAGTCCGGCGGCCGCAGCGGCGAATGGGTCCGCGAAGGCGAAGACCTCCGCGACACCGACCCCACCCCGCGCCCCGGCAAGAAAGCTTCCAAGGGCTAGTTTCACGCAGAGATCGCAGAGGCCGCAGAGTTGATTTGGTTTTTTGCAAACCAGATCCTCTGCGCGCTCTGCGAGCTCTGCGTGAACCCTCAGTGGACGCCTTGGGAGGCTAGCCAGCGCTCGGCGTCGATGGCCGCCATGCAGCCGGTGCCGGCGGCAGTGACGGCCTGGCGATAGACCGGGTCGGCGGCGTCGCCCGAGGCGAACACGCCGGGAATGCTGGTCCTGGTCGTTCCCGGCTGGACCTTGATGTAGCCCACGGGGTCCATCTCCAGCTGGCCCTTGAACAGCTCCGTATTCGGCTCGTGCCCGATGGCCACGAAGAGGCCGTTCATCGGGACCGTCTTCTGCTCGCCGCTCTGCGTGTTCTTGGTCTTCACGCCGGTCACGCCGGTCTTCTTGTCGCCGAGCACCTCGATGACCTCCTGGTTCCACTCCCAGCCGATCTTCGGGTTCGCGAAGGCGCGCTGCTGCATGACCTTGCTGGCGCGCAGATCGCCGCGGCGGTGGATGACCGTCACCTTGGAGGCCATCTTGGTGAGGAACAGCGCCTCCTCCATGGCGGTGTCGCCGCCGCCCACCACCCCGATGTCCTTGCTGCGGAAGAAGAAGCCGTCGCAGGTGGCGCAGGCGGACACGCCATGACCGCTGAG
Source organism: Myxococcales bacterium (assembly GCA_035635335.1). Lineage (GTDB taxonomy): Bacteria > Myxococcota > Myxococcia > Myxococcales > 40CM-4-68-19 > VBKO01. The sequence continues at coordinate 12,347 of DASQBG010000199.1, forward strand.
CGCCTTCTCGCTGGGGATGTCGAGCCATTTGGCCGAGGCGCCCGTGGCGATGATGATCGCCTCGGCGTGCATCTGGCGCTTGCCGGCCTCGACCAGGAACGGCCGCTCGCGCAGCTGCACCCGGGTCACGGCGTCGTCGATGATCTGGGTCCCGAATCGCTCCGCCTGCGCGCGGAACAGCTCCATCAGCTCCGGGCCGAGGATCCCGGTGGGGAACCCGGGATAGTTCTCCACGTCGGTCGTGATGGTGAGCTGCCCGCCCGGCTGGAGTCCGGTGAAGATCACCGGCTTCAGGTTCGCGCGAGCGGCATAGATGGCAGCCGTGTACCCCGCCGGGCCGCTTCCGATAATCACGATTGCGTGCTTCTCCACGCTCCATCACCTCTGGACGCCATTCGATGCCGCGGCGCCTTCCTCGGTGCGCGCGCAGCATAGCGGAGAAATCGCCTCCACCGGGGAGCATTTGCTAGAGTGGCGGCGAGGAACCCCTTGGACCCCGCACAGCTCAAGAAGATCCCGCTCTTCGCGAATTTGACGACCGACCACCTCCAGAAGGTGGGCGCGATCGCCGCGCAGAAGCAGCTCAAGGCGAACGAGCGCGTCTTCCAGGAGGGCGAGGTCGGGACCGAGATGTACATCATCGCCTCCGGGAAGGTGCGCATCTCCAAGATGGTGCCCGGAGTGGGGGAGGAGGCGCTCGCCATCCTGGAGCCCGGCAGCTATTTCGGCGAGATGGCGCTGATCGACGACACGCCGCGCTCGGCCGACGCCACGGCTCACCTCGCCTGCACCTTGTACGTCATCCAGAAGGCCGACCTCGAGCAGCTGATGTTCCTGCACAAGGACCTGGCTTACGAGCTGCTCTGGACTTTCGTGCGCACCCTCTCCGCGCGGCTGCGGGAAACGAACGACAAGATCAAGGCCTTCTTCGCCCTCTCCGCCCGCTTCTAGCCTCAGCATCTGCCAAAAACATCTCACGCAGAGCGCGCGGAGCACGCAGAGTGGATTCCTGAAAAACGAAAATCTCTGCGCCCTCGGCGAGCTCCGCGTGAAACGCCTTTAGTCAGCCCCGTGAATCGTTTTGGACGGAGGTGTCCTGTTTTCGGACGCCCTCGTTGCAGCGGAGCCCCTCGCACCGAGGATGGCACGGCCACTGCAGAGCCGGGAGCGCATGTCGCGGATCCTCGAGGTCGGGCCGGGCGGCGTGTCCGATGTGGAGCTGGTGGCCGCGGTGCTCGCGGGCACCGGCCGGCGCGAGCGGCCCGAGGCCGTCGCCGCGCGCCTGCTCGAGGGCGGGCTGCTGCGGCTGCGGCGCATGCCACCGTCCGAAGTGCTGCGCGAGGCGCGGGTCCGTGCCGCGCAGGCCGCCCGACTGGTCGCCGCGCTCGAGCTCGGCCGGCGCGCGATGGCCGCCGAGCAGCGCGAGCGGACGCGGTTCCTCTCGCCCGACCTGATCGCGGCGCGGCTCTGGCCGCTCCTCGCCGACCTTTCGCACGAGGAATTCTGGACGTTCCTGATGACGGCGCGCATGGAGGAGGTCCGCTGCGTGCGCATCGCCTCGGGCGGGCTCACGCAATGCTCGGTGCTGCCTCGCGAGGCGTTCGCGCCGGCGCTGGTGCACGCCGCGCCCTGCGTGGCGTTCGCGCACAACCATCCGTCGGGCGATCCGACGCCCTCCTCCGACGACCATCGCCTCCAGCTGATGCTGGACGAGGCCGGCCGGGCGCTGGGCGTCCGGGTCGTCGACCATCTGGTCATCGCCGCCGACGGGTTCCACAGCGCCCGGACGGGGGCGGGGGAGCCGCCGCGGCAGCGCGCCGTGGCATAAGGGGGAACCATGCAGGAGCTTCGCGAGGCGCTGTCCACTCACTTCGGCTACGGCGGGTTTCGCCCGGGGCAGGAGGCGATCATCCGCTCCGTCCTTTCGGGGCGGCCCACCCTGGCCATCCTGCCCACGGGAGGGGGAAAGAGCCTCTGCTTCCAGCTTCCCGCGTTGCTGCTCGAGGGCACCACGGTGGTGGCCTCGCCGCTGGTGGCGCTCATGAAGGACCAGGTCGACGCCCTCGCCGCGCGGGGCATCCCGGCCACCTTCGTAAACAGCTCCCTGTCCGAGGCGGAGCGCAAGGAGCGGCAAGCGCGCATCCGCGCCGGGGCCTACCGCCTGGTGTACGTCGCGCCCGAGCGGTTCCGGTCCAGCTCCTTCCGGGACGCGATCGGCCAGGTGCGGGTACCCCTGTTCGCCATCGACGAGGCGCACTGCATCTCGTCCTGGGGCCACGATTTCCGGCCCGACTACCTCAAGCTCGCCGAAGCGTGCGGGCACTTGCGCGCCGAGCGCGTCCTGGCGCTGACCGCCACGGCCACCCCCGAAGTGCGCAAGGACATCGTCCGCGCGCTCGGCCTGGAGGATCCGCAGGTATTCGTCGCCGGCTTCGACCGACCCAACCTGTTCGTCGAGGTGGCGCGGGCCTCCGGCGACCAGGAGAAGGTCGGCCGCGTCCTCGCGCTAGCGCGTCGCGGAGGACCCGGCCTGGTCTACGCGGCCACCCGGCGCAACGTGGAGAAGGTCGTGCTCGCGCTGCGCGCCAACGGCGTGAACGCGGCCGGGTACCACGCCGGCATGGACGACGCGGAGCGCACCGCGGCCCAGGAGGGCTTCCTGCGCGGCGAGATCTCCGTCGTCGTCGCCACCAACGCGTTCGGGATGGGCGTGGACAAGGCCGACATCCGCTTCGTGGTCCACTTCCATCTGCCGCGATCGATCGAGGCCTATTACCAGGAGATCGGACGCGCCGGACGCGACGGCGCGCCGAGCCTGGCTCTGCTCCTGTTCAACTACGCGGACGTCATGCTGCAGAAGCGCATGATCGAGGGTTCACGGCCCAAGGAAGAGACCGTCCGAAAGATCTGGGACGTGGCTCGCGGGCTCGGCTCGGGCGGCTCCGCCCAGCTGGCGGCGGTGTGCGGAGTCCACCCCGCCGACGCGCAGGCCGCGGTGAAGCTGCTGGAGTCCGCCGGGCACCTGGCGCGCCGCGGCCAGGATTTCTCCGTGTTGACCCCCGAGGTGGAGGAGCCCGCGGTCGATTTCGAGCTCGCCGCGATGCGCGTCGCTCACGAGCGGCAGATGCTCGACCGGATGGTCCGCTTCTGCGACACCGAGGGGTGCCGCCGGCGCAACCTGCTGCGCTACTTCGGCGATCCGGAAGCGCCGCGCTCCTGCTCGGCGTGCGACTGCTGCGCCGGGCAGCGGGCGCCGGCGGCGGAAGAAGTGTCGCTCGACCGGCAGCGAAAGCTGCCCCGCGCGCCGCGCCCTGGCGAGGTCCCGGCGGACATGGACGAGGAGGTGTTCGCCGCGCTGCGCGCCCTGCGCACCGAGATCGCGCGCGAGACGAGGGTGCCGCCGTACGTGGTGTTCCACGATGCGACCCTGCGCGAGCTCGCCAGCGCGCTTCCCCAGGACGAGCGCGCGTTCCTCGCGGTCAGAGGCGCCGGTCCGAGCCGCTGGCAGCGCTACGGCGAGCGCGTGCTCGCGGTGACCCGGAAGGGGCGCCGCTCGCAAGCGGCGGCGCCCGACACGACCGAGGAACCGCGGCACGGCGTGTCCCGCTTGCAGCCGGACGAAGGGTCCCCGGCGGCGCCGGCTTATGAGGCATTCGAGGTCCCGCCGCCGCCTGAGCCGCCCGTTGCGCGCGACCCGGCCGGGGCCGGTGAGCTGGAGACGGTCTGGCAGCTGTGCGCCGAGGGCGCGACCCTGGCGGAGATCGCCGATCGCACGCGGATCGCCGTGCCGGACGTGGCGCGCCGCCTCTGCGAGCTTCGCCGGGCAGGACGCAACCTCGACGTCGCTAGGCTCCTGGGGCAGGGGCGGGTCGAGGCGATCCGGCTGGCCGCCCGCGGAGCGAACGGGGACGTCGCGGCCGTCCGGCGGCGGCTGCCGTTCACGGCGCCGCTGGCGGAAATCCGGCTCGCGCTCGAGGCGTAGGATTCCCCGTTTTGGGTTGGCGTCTAGCCGGGCGGCCGGCGGCGCCGAGCGGTCCGAATGCGTTTGCCACCGTGTCGGACCCGTGTGTTACCGTGCCGCGACTTTTACCGAAGAGGCACTCATGGCGGGCAGTGGAGTCAACAAGGTCATCCTGGTCGGCAACCTGGGCAAGGATCCCGAGGTGCGGTACACGCCCGGCGGTCAGGCGGTGGCCAACTTCAACATCGCCACCAACGAGAACTGGACCGACAAGGCGGGACAGAAGCAGGAGCGGACCGAGTGGCACCGCATCGTCGTCTGGGGCAAGCAAGCCGAGCTGTGCGGTGAGTACCTGAGCAAGGGCAGGCAGGTCTACCTCGAGGGCCGGCTGCAGACGCGGGAGTGGACCAACAAGGAAGGCGTCAAGCAGTACACCACGGAGGTGGTCGCCAACCAGGTGGTGTTCCTCTCCGGCGGCGAGCGCGGCCAGGGCCGCGGCGCCTCGCGCGGGGGGGCCGCTCCGGACGACCTCGGCGCTCCGCCGCCCGGGATGGACGAGGGCAGCAGCAGCCCGAAGGCCGCCGAGGACGACATCCCGTTCTAGATTGCGCGCGTCTCCCCCCTTCGAGCGGCGACGCCGCTCGAAAGGGAACCCTAGCCGCCGGGGCGCGCGTCGCGCGGCGGGCAGCGGGACGCCTCGGCCGTGCAAGCCGGCTGCGGTTGACCGCCAGGGGCAGCGTGTCCGGCCGCCGGCGCTCCCGGCGCGGAGCTCGCGGCGCCGTTCCCGCGGGCCGGAGCCCACGCGGGGTTCGGGATCACGGTCACGGGCCACTCGGGACCGGAGGCGCCGAACGACGCGTTCACGGCGGCCTGGGCCGGGCTCAGCGCGGAGGCGGCCGCCGCCGCGACCGGAGCCAGGGTCGTTGCGGTGATCGGCGCGGCGGGGCGCGGGAGCGCGGCGCCCGGCGACGGGGCGGTCTCAGCCGGGCCCGCGGGCGCGGCCCCGGCCGATGCGGGCCCCGGGGCCCCCGCCACCGCGTGCGCTCCTTCCTGGGACGGTGCCGGCGCGGGAGGGGCCTCGACGCGCCGCTCCAGGGCGGCGAGCCACGCCTGCGCCTGGGCCGCGTCCGCTCCGCGAGCTTCCTTCAGCACCCGGGCCAGCGCCGAACGCGCCGGGTCCGACTCCGCCGCGGCGAGGCCGACGGCAGCGAGATCGACGGCGGCTTGCGCCTGCACGGCAGGGGCCGCCCGCAGCGCCGCGAACAGCTCGTCCGCCGAGGCATCCGCCACGTCCGCGAGCCCCTTGGCCAGGAGCGTCTCGAGTTGCTCGTCGCGCTGCGCCCCGCGCGCGAGCGGCGCCAGCGCCAGCAGGCGCGCGAGCGCCTCGGCGTTGCCGTCGACGGCCAGGTCCAGGAGCGGCGACACGGCCGGCACGGGCAGGGACAGCTCGCGGCCGACGGCCCGCAGCTTCACGAAGAGGTCCGTCGAAGTGGGCATCGCCTCCAGGAGCGGCCCGCCGCCCTGCTCGGGGTCGCTCCGCACCAGCGCATCGGCGACCACCACGCGCACCAGGGGATCGCGCTCACTGCGCAGCGCGCTGCGCAGGAACGCGAGGTTCTTCTTGTCCCGGGCCTGCGCCATGGCGGCGTACGTCACCACCCGGGCGCGAAGCTCCGCCGGCGACAGCTCGGCCGGCGCCAGCGCCGCCAATGCTTCCCGGTCCGGACCACCTGACGAAGCGAGGATGCCGCCCAGCCGGTCCACGCTCGACACCACTGGACCACTCCGCCCGGACCAGTCGTTCACCAGGACCGAGAAGGCGAACCTCTCCCCACCCAGGCTCTGGACGAATCCGGAGAGCGCGGTCACCTTGTCGAGCGTCCCGGTCTTGGCGCGCAGCCGCCCGGCGGCATCGGTGCCCTCCATCCGCAGCCGCATCGTGCCGTCGCGCGCGGCGATGCCGAGCGAGGAGACGAACTCCGCCGCCACCGGGAACCGCTTCCACACCGCGGTGAGCAGCGTGATCATCTGGTGCGCGGAGAAGCGGTTGGTGTCGTTCAGCCCGCTCCCGTTGCGCAGCTGGTACGAGCCGCGCGGGATGCCCAGCTCGGCGAGCAGCTCCTGGGTCACCTCGATGCCCTTCGGCCAGGTGCCGGGAGGGCCCTTCAGCTCCGCGCCCAGCGCCTTGACCAGCATCTCGGCGATGAAGTTCGAGGAGGCCTTGTTCATGTCGCGCACCACGTCCGACAGCTCGTCGGACTCGTACGAGGCGACGAGCGCGGCGGAGGCCGGGGCGGCGCCCAGCTTCACCCGCGTCCCCACGCGGATCCCGCGCTGCTTGAGCGCGAGGCGGAGCGTGTGGCCGAAGTACATGGCCGGATGAGTCACGCGGCGGTAGAGCACCACCGGATCGGCCTTGGCCGGCAGCCGGCCATCGATCGCCACCCGCGTCCGCTCGCCCTCGGCGTACGTGTGCGGCCGCAGCTTGCGGCGCGCGTCCTCGCGCACCGTGGTGACGTTGTTCTGCAGGACGAAGCAGTCGGCGTCCGGCTCGAGCTCGACGCGGGCGCGCTGGCCCGGGCGGTCGCCCGGCGAGAGGTAGATGGCGACCGCGTTGTGGTTCAGCGAGAGCGCCCCGACGGGCGCGGCATACGCCTTGTCGCTGGTCTCCTGCTCCCAGCCAGGCCCCCATTTCTCCGCGTCGAAATAGGTGTCGTCGAGCACGATCTCGCCCACCTGGCGCACGCCCCGGTGCCACAGGTCGGCGGCCAGGCCGTAGAGCCGCTCCGTGTTGAGGGTGGGGTCGCCGCGCCCCTTCACGTACAGCGTCTGCACGTGCCCGCGGCGGTCCAGGACGCGGTCCGAGAGGAAGTCGGTGGTGAAGCGGAAGTCGGGGCCCAGCCGCAGCAGCGCGGCCGCGGCCGTGACCAGCTTGGTGTTCGAAGCCGGATTCAGCTGCTCGTCGGCGCGACGCGAATAGATCACCGCGCCGTCGTCGAGTGAAACCACCTCCACCGACGCTCGCGCACCCGTGAGCGGCGACTGCGAGAGCAGGGCGTCGAACGCGCTGCGCAACGCTTGCCGGTCGGCCGACGCCGCCGACGCGGTGTGGGCGGCGCAGAGCGCGCACACCGCCACCGCAGAGAAAACGATCCGATGCTGCAGCCGAGACAGGGGAAACCTCGTTTTCGGCGGGCTCGCCCGCCTCTCGATCTCTACCAACCGCTTGCCCGCCGGGCAACGAAACGGCAGACGTCGATTCCCTCGGGATGCGACCAGCCAACAATCGGCTGGCCCGCCTCCATCCTGAGTGCCGGCCACGAGGGTTCCGTGCTAGGCAGCCGCCATGGACTACGAGAAGCTCGCCGCACGGTGCGTAATCGCCGGCATCCAGGGTCCTACACCCACCTCCGAGGAGCTGGAGCTGGTCCGGCGCGGCATCGCGGGGGTGATCCTCTTCAAGCGGAACGTGACCGACCCCGCCCAGCTCGCCGAGCTGTCGCGCGCGCTGAAGGCGGCCGCGCCCGGGCCGCTGCTCCTGTCCATCGACCAGGAAGGCGGCCGCGTGCAGCGGCTCCGCCCGCCGCACTGGACCGAGCTGCCCAGCATGCGGCGCATCGGCGAGCTGGACGCGGCCGGCGGCGTCCCGGGGATGAACGGCACGGCCATCGCCGAGAAGCTGGGCCTGCTCATCGCCGAGGAGCTGTCGGCCTGCGGCATCGATCAGGACTTCGCCCCGGTGCTCGACGTCGACACCAACCCGGACAACCCGGTGATCGGGGACCGCTCGTTCGGCCGCGACCCGGCGCGGGTGGCGCGCCTGGGCGCCGCGCTGGGCAAGGGCCTGGAGACGGGCAGGGTGGCGAGTTGCGGGAAGCACTTCCCCGGCCACGGCGATACCTCGCAGGACTCGCACCTCACGCTTCCGCGCCTCGCCCACGACCGCGAGCGGCTCTGGCAGGTGGAGCTGGTGCCGTTCGTGGCGGCGGCGCGCGCCGGACTCGCCTCGGTGATGACCGCGCACATCCGATTCGAGGCGTTCGACCGGCTGCCGGCCACCCTGTCTCCGGAGGCCATGAAGCTGCTCCGCAAGGACGTCGAGTTCCAGGGGGCGTGCATCTCCGACGACCTGGAGATGAAAGCCATCGCCGACACGTACGGAGTAGTGGACGGCGCCGAGCTCGCCATCGCCGCCGGCGTGGACGCGGTGCTGGTCTGCCACACCCTCAAGCTCCAGCACGACGCCATCGAGAGCATCGCGCGCGGCGCGAACGCGGGTCCACTTGCGCGCGAGCGCCTCGCCGAAGCGGCCGCGCGCATGGAGAAGCTGCTCCAGTTCGCCCGCCCCGCGTCGGCCGTCGACCCTTCGCGCGCGGCCGCCCGCTGCGGAACCAAGGAGCACCGCGAATTCGTCGCCAGGCTGGTGGCCGCTCCCGCCGTCGCCTCCCAGCCCCGCGACCCCACCGAATGGCGCCGCGCCTGACCGACCGGCCTGCGGTCCACGCCGGCGCGGCCGAAAAGCGGTTCACGCAGAGCCCGCAGAGCTCGCCGAGAGAGCAAACCGAATCCTCTGCGCTCTCGGCGAGCTCTGCGTGAAAGAAGGAGCCCGGATTACCGGCGGGTCAGGGCGCCCTCCCCGAGCAAGGCAAGGACTCCGAGGAGGAGGAGGCTGCCCCAGAGAGGGGTGCCGCGGGCGCCTTCGGCGGCCTGGGCGCTGGAGGCGACCTGGGCGCTTCCGGCGCCGCCGAGCTGGGCCTTCAACTCGGCCTCGTCGACGCGGCGCAGGTCGCTTTCTTTGGGATCGAGCCGGGCGACGAACCCCAGCGCCGGCTCGACGCGCACCGCGCCCCCCGCCGGCTGCAGCTGCACCCGGTACAGGCCGGGCTCCAGCGCCTGGACCGAGACGGAATCCTGCGCCTGCGACGAGGCCTTCTCCCGGCGCAGCGGCAGCGGCGAGCCGCCCGGCCCGAGCACGGCGGCGATCCGCGTCCCCTGGGGCGCGATCACGGTCCGATCGTTCCCCACCTGCGAGGCCGGCGGCGCCTTCTCCTCGAGCGAGCCCGCCAGCCAGCTCACCGACTGCTGCAGCACGGGCAAGAAGCTCACCCGCACCGGCCAGTCGGTCCAGGCGTGGGACACCGTGCTCGTGTACAGCAACACGCGGCCCTGCCCGTGCTGACCTTCGACCAGCGCGGGCGCCCCGTCGTCGTACGAGAGCAAGGCGCGCGAGCCGCCCGAAGGATCGGGCCGGAGGAGCGCGTACTTGAACGTGCGCGCCCCGAGGAGGCCCTCGCGGTCGGCGGCGGAGAAGACGCGGAAGAGCGGGTGCGTCCACTCCACCACCCCGAACCGGGCCGCCTGGTCGTTGACCCGGGGATCTCCTTTGCGCTGCTCGCCGGCGGGATCGGCAGCGGTCTTGATCAGGTGCAGCGGTCGGGGCAGCAGATCGCCGAAGACGTCGTTGTATGCATCCGGGTCGACGTGATCTCCGAGCGAGACGAACAACCCGACTCCGCGGTGCGCCACCACCGCGCGCAGCTTCTCGCTGAAGGACTTGGGCGGCGCGATCACGTCGAGCAGCAGGATGACGTCGTACCCTTCGAGGGAGGCGCCCTGCGCCGCCTCCGCGTCGAGCACGGTGGGCGCCACCCGGCCGCCGGTGCGCGCCGGAGCGAGCGCCGCCTCGACGAAGAACGCCTCGTCCCGGGTGCGCAGCGCCGAGGGGGCGCCGTCGACCACCAGGACGCGCAGGTCGCGGGGCACCTCCACGGTGAAGTCCTGCGCGTCGTCCTCGTCCAGACCCTGCCCCTCCGCCCGGGCGATCTCCACCCGTCCCGCCACCGTTCCCGGCGGCAGCACCGCTCCCAGCGTCTTCTTCGCCGTGCCGTGCGCGGGCACGTCCACGAAGCCCTTGGCCAGCGTCTGCGGTCCGATGCGCAGGGTGACGGGCAGGCCGGACACGGCAGCCGCGGAGTGGTTCGCGATGGTGGCGATCACCTCGTAGCCGCGCGCGCCGATCGACGGGGCGGGCTGCACGGCGGTGGCGACCACGGCGGCGTTGGGCAGCTCATTGCCCTGCGCCGCGTCCACCAGCACCACGTTGGGGCGGACCGCCTGCGTTCCCGGCGGCGAGCCGGGCGGAGGCGGAACCAGCGGCGGCGGGGCGTCGAGCCGCAGCGAGTGGGCAGCGAGATCGGTGAAGGCGACGACGCGCTTCCCCGCCACCGGGCTCTCCCCCAGCGCCCGCGCAGCCGCCGCCATGCAGCCGGTCAGATCGGAGCCCAGATGGGTGGGCCTGGCCTCCTCGATCAGGTGCCGGACCGCCACCCGATCGAAGCTGGGGGCGGGCAGCGGCGTGGGATTCCCGGCGCAGAGCGCCACGGTCGCCGGCTCGTCGGGGCCGAGCCGGTCGAGCGCCGCCAATGCCTCGCTCCTCGCCCGCGCAAAGAGGGTCTGCGAGCCGCGCCGGTAGCGCATCGACAGCGAAGCGTCGATCACCAGTGCCGTCGCCTGCGGGCCTCGCGACACCGCCGCCTGCGCTCCGCGGGGCTCGAGCGACGGGCGCGCCAGCGCCAGCGCCACGCCGGCGATCAGCAGGCAGCGCAGCGCGAGCAGCAGGATCTGCCGGAGGCGCAGCCGGCGCACGCGGCGCTGCTGGGAGCGGAGCACGAACTCGATCGCGCCGAAGGGGAGCGGACGCGGCCGCCGCCGGTTGAACAGGTGCACCAGGATGGGCAGCGCCAGCGCGGCGAGGCCCCACAGGTAGGCGGGATGCGCGAAGACGAGCGGGCCCACTACGCGCTCCCTTCGCGGCGGGCGAGCAGCTCGAGCAGCACGCGGTCCGGAGCGCGGTCGGTGGGGACCTGCACGTACTCCACGTCTGCGCGGGTCAGCTCCCGCTTGGTGTCCTCGAGGAACCGGCGCAATTCCTGGAGGTAGCTCTCGCGGATCTGGCGCGGCTGCGCGTCGATCTGGCGCTCGTCCTCCAGGCTGAGGAACCGGGTCGGATCGTCGAAGGGGAAGTCGAGCTCCTCGCGATCGAGCAGGTGCAGCAGGAGCACGTCATGGCGGCGGCCGCGGAGCATCTTCAGCGCGGGCACGGTCCGCTCGGTCGGGTCGAACAGGTCGCTCAAGACCACCACCATCCCGCGCCGGCCGGCCTTCTCGGCGGCGAAGTCGAGCGCTCCGGAAAGGTCGGTGGGGCCGCGCCCGGCGGCGGCGTCGAGCCTCCGGAGCACCTCCTGCACGTGCCCGCCGGAGGCCGCGAAGGGGAGGAAGCTGCGCACCCCGGCCGGCAGCCTCTCGGTGCTGCCCGGCTCCGCGTCGCCGGCCACGATGAGCCCCACCTGATCACCCTGCCGCGCGAGCAGGTAGGCGAGCGCTCCCGCGCAGACCGCGCCGTACTGCAGCTTGGTCATCGCGCCGCGCCCGTAGGCCATCGAGCCCGAGCCGTCCACGACCAGCAGGGCGCGCAGGTTCGTCTCCATCTCGAACCGCTTCACGTAGTACTTGTCGAGCTTGGCGTAGGCGCGCCAGTCGATGTGCTTGATCTCGTCGCCGGGCGCGTACTCCTTGTGCTCGGCGAACTCCACCGACTGCCCGTGCACCGGGCTCTGGTGGAGGCCGGTGAGCACGCCCTCCATCACCTTGCGCGCACGTACCTGCAACGGCCCCAGGCGCGCCAGAAGAGCCGGATCGAGCGTCATGCGCGCGCGTCGCGGAGCAGCTGCGCGACCACCGCGCGCGAGTCCACTCCCTCGGCCTCGGCGTGGAAGTTGGTGAGGACGCGGTGGCGCAGCACCGGCTCGGCCAGCGCGCGCACGTCGTCCACCGTGGCGGCGGGGCGGCCGTCGAGGGCGGCGCGCGCCTTGGCGCCGACGATCAGCGCCTGCGAGGCGCGGGGGCCGGCGCCCCAGGCGACGTGGTCCTTCACGTGCTGATCGGCTGATCCGCCCGGGCGCGTGCGCCGCACCAGCTCGACGGCGTAGCGGATCACGTGGTCCGCCGCGGGGACCCGCAGCACCAGGTCTTGAAAGGCGCGGATCTGCTCCGGCGCGAGGACCTTCTGCAGGGCGGGCTGCGCGCCGGAGGTGGTCGCGCGGACGATCTGCACCTCCTCCTCCGCGCTCGGGTAATTCACGTCGACCATGAACATGAACCGGTCGAGCTGCGCCTCGGGCAACGGGTACGTGCCCTCCTGCTCGATCGGGTTCTGCGTGGCGAAGACCAGGAACGGTTCCTCCAGCGGATAGGTGCGCCCGCCCGCGGTCACGCGGTGCTCCTGCATCGCCTGCAGCAGGGCGGCCTGGGTCTTGGGCGGCGTGCGGTTGATCTCGTCCGCGAGCAGCACGTGGGCGAAGACCGGACCGGGAACGAAGCGGAAGGCGCGCCGGCCGGTGGTGTGGTCCTCCTCCAACACGTCGGTCCCGGTGATGTCGGAGGGCATCAGGTCGGGCGTGAACTGGATGCGGTTGAAGCTCAGCGAGAGCGCCTCGGCCAGCGTGGAGATGAGCAGGGTCTTCGCCAGCCCCGGCACGCCGACGAACAGGCAGTGGCCGCGCGAGAAGAGCGCCACCAGCAGCTGGTCGATGACCGCCTCCTGCCCGACCACCCGCTTTCCGATCTCGGCGCGGATGCGGGCGCGCGCCCGGCCGAGCTCGGCGATCAGCTCGGCGTCGGACGCCGCGGCCGTGGTCTTCAGATCCAGTGCCTCGCTCATGGAGCCCCTTCCTTGGTGTCCTTGGGCGCGGGCCGCTCGCCCAGGGCGAGCGCGAGCGCGCGCTTCTCGCGCTCGATCAGCGCATCGTCCTTGAGGCCCTTCGCCACCGCCAGGTAGACGTCGTGCAGCTCGGGATCGAACGGGTCCACCGAGATGCCTGCGTCCAGCGCGCTGCGCGCCTTGGCGTACTCCCCGCGCTTCTCCAGCACGCGTGCGTACAGGACCTGGGCCGCCTCGTCCTGCGGGTCGCGCGACAGCGCCGCGGCGAGCGCGCTCTCGGCCTCGCCCATGCGCCCCAGCTGGATCTGCGCGAAGGCATAGCGGCGCGCGAGCAGCGGCACCTCCCGGGAGAGGCGCGCGCGGGCCCTGCCGTACTCGAGCGCGGCGGCGGCCCAGCGGCGGCGCGCGAAGAAGATCTCTCCCAGGCGCACGGCTCGCTTCGCCTCCGGATCGGTCGGCCGTTCCTCGCCCGGCTCCGGCGTGGCGGCCGCGCCCTTCTTCTTCGCGTCCTCCTTGAAGATCAGCTTGCGCGAGGCGAGGGGGCGCCCCGAGCCGGGCGCCTGGGTAACTGGCTCGCGTCGCGGCTTGAGCAGGTCGGCGCGCCACTCCTGCTCGAACTGCGCGAACGGCTTGCCGTACGCCTGCGCCACCGCGTTCTCGTCGGAGAAGCCGTTCGCCATCGCCGCCACCAGCTCGGTGAGCGCCTGCTGCCCTCCGCGCTGGTGGAGGAGCTTGATGGCGGACTCCACCTCGGCGAAGGCGAGCGCGGCCATCTCCTGCGTGGGCAGCTTGGCGATCGACGGGTGCATGGCGGCGAAGGGGATCAGCTTGTGCTCCCGCGCCGCCTTGGTGAGCAGAGCGGTCGACATCTCGTCCACCGCCTGTCCCGGGCCGCCGCGCCAGCGGGTCTCGAGGAACTTCGCCAGCCCCTCCTGCAGCCAGATGGGAACCGAGTTCCGGCCCTTGCGGGTGACCAGGTAGTGCACGAACTCGTGCGAGAGCGTGTCGAGCCAGGCGTAGCCGCGCAAGAGCGCGCGCGGCGAGGTGATCATCAGCCGGTTGTACTTGCAGAGCGCGATGGTGCCGCTCGCCTTGATCTCGGCGACGGTCAGCGGCGAGACGCGGGCCAGCGCCTGCGCGGTCTCGTACACCTCGACGCGCACCTTCGCCGGCGGCGAGTAGCCCAGGTCCTGCGTCAGCGCGGCGTACGCTTTCTCCAGCGCCTCCAGAGCGTAGGGGACGAGCAGCACGTCCTTCCCGGGGCGCGTGTACACGACGAAGTGCGCGCTCTCGTGCGCCTCGTCGCCCTTCACCTCGTCGGCGGCGGCCTGGGCGAGCCTCGCCTGGGCCTCGAATCCGTCGACCTGCGCGGCGCCGCGCGAACGTGCCTCCGCGAACGCCGTGACCGATTCCGCGTATTTGCCCTGCTCGAACAGGACCCGCCCCCGGAAGTACGCCGCCGCCACCGAACCCCGATCCTCCGAGGTGAGCTCGTCGAGCCCGCGCTGCACCCCCTCGATGTCCCAGGCCTCCAGGTCGCCGTCGATCCGCTCCGCCGCCTGCGAGGTCGAGCGCGCGGGGGCCGGCAGCGCCGCCAGGGTGACGAGCAGGAGCAGCGAGCGCGGAAGACCGCGAGCGGCCAGCCGCAGGGCGCGAGCGGTCACTTGACCAGCTCCTCGTAATACTGCTTCACCCGCTCCTGGTATTTCTCCGGCGCCTTCTGCTTCATCGCGTCGAGCAGCTCCTTGCGGAACTCCTGCGGCCCGCGCCCCGCCTCGGCGTCGGGGATCTCCACCTTCTGCGTGTCCATGTCGCCGGAGTCGTTCTCGCCCTGCTCGCCGGCCGGCTCTCCCCAGGGCATCGGCATGCGCGGCCCGCCCTGGCCCTTGCCTCCGGCCTGCTTGGCCATCTGCTGCATGGCGTCTTCGAACTTCTGCAGTTGCTCCAGCGCCTGCTGCTCGCCGGCCTGCGCGCCCCGCGGCTCGCCCTGGCCCAGCTTCTGCTCCGCGCGGCCCATCCCCTCCTGTGCCTGCTGCAGCATCTGCTCGTGCTGGGGCCCGAAGATGGGCACCTTGCGGCCCACCTCGCCCAGCTGGTTGCGCGCCTGCTGCAGGTCGTCGCCGATCTTCCTCTGTTCGGCCTGCTGCCGGAGCATCTCCTGCATCTGCTCCGGAGTCATCGGCTCGCCGCGCGGCATGGTCTGCTCCAGCTCGCTCACCACCTCGCGCAGGGGCGGCCCGGCGCCCTGCACGCCCTTCATCCCCCGCTTCACCGCCTCCGGATCGCGCACGAACCCCGGATACCGCTGGGCGAGCTGCTCCTCCATTCCCAGGCGCGCCTGCAAGGTCTCCACCGCGCGCAGGCTGCGCTCGGCCTGCTCGAGCGCCTCGGAGAAATCGCCCGACTCCAGCGCGCGCGACAGATCGTCGACCCTCGACTGCGCCGCCTCCAGCACGTCCTCCAGGCCCATGCGCTCGGCCAGCTTCGAATCGATCTGCTTCACGCCCTGGCGCGCCTGCTCCACCTTCTCGCGCAACCGCCTGGCCAGGTCCTTGCCGCCGCGCTGCTCGAACCGCTTCTGCTGCTGCGCGCCCATCTCCCGGCGGAGCTGGGCAGTGCGTTGCTGCAGCGCCTTCTCGCGCGCGGTGACGTCCCGCAGCTTCTGGGCGGCCTGCGAGAGCCTCTGCGCTTCCTCCGAGTACTGGCCGCCCTGCTCGTCCTGCGCGCGCTGGGCGAGCCCCTTCTCCAGCTTCTCCAGATCCTGCCCGAGCTGGTCGAGCTGCTTGAGCGCATCGTCGACCTTCCCGCTCTGCAGCTTGCGCTGGATGTCCGAGAGCTGCGAGAGCAGGTCCTGCTGCCGCTCCACGTTCTCCATCGCCTCGGCGTTCAGGTGCTCGTCGCGGATGCCGCGCGCCATCTCCTGCATGCGCGCCATGAGGTCCTGGATGCGCTCCCGCATCCGTTCCACCTCGGAGAGGATCTGCCGTTTGGTGTCCTCGTCGGGCGCCTTGCGCAGCCTGTCGGCCAGGCGCGCCAGCTCGCGGCGGGAGGCGGCCAGCTCCTTGCCGATCTCCTGCATCGCTTCGAGCCGCGCCTTGTCGAGCAGGTCCTGGAGATAGAGGATGTCCTTCTCCTCCTCGGCGATCTCGGCGGAAAGCGCGCGCGAGAAATTGCGCTGCGCGCCGTCCAGGCCGGAGGATCCGCGCGAGAGCGGCGCGCGCGCCAGCGAGGTGCGGCGCACCGCCGGACCCAGCGAGCTCGCCGCGTAGCGCAGCGCGCGCCCGACCTCGCGCGGCGCCTGCTTGTCTTTGATGAGGGCCGTCCCCGCAGCCTGCAGCTCGGAGACCAGCTGCAGCGCGCGCTGGTCCAAGGAGCCGGTCGCCGCGTACCAGCCAGCCGCGTCGGTCGGCGGCGCGGGCTTTTCGTCGATGCGGTCGGCGGCGAGCGCCACCAGGCGCTCCCACAACGCCTGGGCCCGCAGCAGCGCCTCGCGGCTGTGCTCCGCCGCGGAAAACACCTTCAGCACTTGAGTGGCCGACGCGCCCCGCTGCGGACCGTCGACCGCGTCGTTGTCCCGCGCCTCGACGGCGTAGGTCACCTTGTCGCCCGCGCGCAGACGCAAGGGCGAGAGCTCCCACGAGTACGTCCCCCGCAGCCGCCGCGCCGCCTGCCCCGGAGTGTGGAGGACCACACGCTCTTCCTTGCCCCCCGCGAGCTGGAACAGCAGGGCGACCTGGGACACGCCGTAGTCGTCCGTGGCCGACCAGTTGAGCATCACGCGCCCTTGTGGATCGACTTCCAGTGTCTTCTCGGACGGGGCCTCGATGGTGACCTGGGGCGGCTGGTCGGCGACGATCTCGACCGGGCGCTCCGGCCCCTGGGCGATGGTGCGCCCCTTGGCGTCGAGGAAACGGAAGCTCCAGCGCCCCGGCTGGGTCAGCGTGAGCGATCCGGAGAGCTGCCGGCGCCCCGGCCCTTGCGAAAGGAGCTTCACCGGCTTCCCGTTGACGACCGCCACGGCCTCGGCAAGGTCGCGGTCGGCCCGGGCCGTGACGTGCGCCTCGGTGCCGCGGGGCGCGCGCAGATCGCCCGCGGTGCCTTCCTCGGTGCGCGCGGGCAGGCCGGTGTACTGTGGGTACAGGTACGTGATGGTCAGGTCGCCGACGATGGGTGAAAGCTCCGGGGCCGGCGCGGCCGCGTCGCCTCCACGCAGCCGGGAAAGCCCGAGCGCGAAGCGCCGCGGCGCGACCAGCTGGAAGAGCCCCGCCGCGATCAGCGCACCGGCGAGCACCGCCAGCGGCAGCCCGGCCGAGCGCAGCGGCAGCTTCCCGCGTACGTCGAGCGAGCGCGCCTGGCCCGCCGCCCGCAAGTGGAGCAACGAGAGCAGGTCGCGCGAGATCCCCGGCTGCTCGGGGGCGCGGGACAGCTCAACGCTCGAGAGCAGCTCCGAGGATCCGGCCAGGACTCGCGCCAGCGCGGTGTCGTCCCGGGCGGCGGCGCGCTGCAAGGGAGACCGCAGGGAGAAGACGACGACCCCGGCGGCGGCGGCAAGGAGCACCACGGCTGCCGCGGCACGCGCCACCGCTGCCGGCGCGAACGAGCCGAGAAGCGCTCCGCTGCAGACGGCCACCGCGGCGCCGGCGGCCAGCAACGCAGCGGCGCGGAGGAGCGCGAGGCCGCGCGCCCGCCGCCGCGCCCGGCCGAGCAGCGCGTCGACTTCTCGCCGGGCCGCCATCCCCTGCTGCGCCAGCGTCGACAGGCGAGAGGGAACGAGCCCGCCTAGCTCGGGGATCTCCGCTGTCGGCTTCGGCAGTTGCATCGGACCGGCCAAGGATGTGGGTCTATCCGCGGGACTCGAAGCCCGCAAAAGCATCGTAGTCTAGACAACGACGTAAGGCTTACATTCCCGCACGGCCTGCGAACGGGCACGCCTGCGGGCAACCATTCCCGCCTGCCCCCGAACGGGCAGGCTCGCCGCGAACGTCGTTTTCATGAATAGAAGCTCGATCGGGCGCGTCCGATGACCGAGAGCAGGAAGCCGCACGATCGGGGCGCCGATCCGCCGGACGACAGGTCGCTCGTTCGGGCCGCGCAGGGTGGCGACACGCAGGCCTTCCGGGCTCTGGTGGAGAGATACCAGAGGCGTGTTTTCCAACTGGCGCTGGGGATGGTGAGAGATTCGGACGAGGCGATGGACATCACCCAGGAGACGTTCGTCAGGGTGCACCGCTACCTGCCCTCGTTCAAGGGCGACTCGTCCTTCTTCACCTGGACGTATCGGATCGCCACCAACCTGTGCCTGGATTCGGCGCGCAAGCGGGGACGGAACGAGCGGGTAGAGCTGGACGAGAGCGACGCGGAGATCGAGGCCCGCATGGATCCGCCCTCGGCGGCGCTCGCGGGCCCGCAGAGCGCCGCGCTCAACGCGGAGCTGAAGGGAAAGATCGAGGAGGCGCTCGCCACGCTCTCGGAGAACCATCGCGCCATCCTGCTGCTGCGCGAGGTGGAAGGGCTGAGCTATGAGGAACTGGCCCGCGCGCTGGGCATCCGCAAGGGAACGGTGATGAGCCGGCTCTTCCACGCCCGGCTCAAGATGCAGCGGAAGCTGCGCGAGTACCTGGACATCGACACGAACGACGAGACGAAGGACGAGGCGGAGGGCGAGGAATGACGCGGCGCTGCGAGGAGTCGGTCCCCCTGATCGGGCCGTGGATGGATGGCGAGCTGCCCGAGGAGGACCGCGCGTGGCTCGCCGAGCACGTTGCGTGCTGCGACGCGTGCGCCACGCGCAGGGCCTTGCTCGCGGCGCAGAGGGATGCGGTGCGGGAGGCGGTGGTGCGCAGGGCCGCGGCCGCCGACCTGTCCGGGATGGCGGACGCCGTGCTGGCGCGCTTGCTCCACGATCGCCCGCCGGCCGCGGTGCTGCGTCTGCGAGTCTGGAGCACGGAGACCTGGAGGGCGCACCGGGGCCGCATCTCCGCGGCCGCGGGCCTGGCGGTCGCGGCTTCGCTGGCGGTGGTCGCGCTCCTCTCGCCGCTGCGCAGCGACACGCGCACCGGCCCATTGCTCGCCGACGCGAGGGGGGGCGGGGCCACCGTGGATGAAATCGATTTCGAGAGCCACGAAGGCGCGGTGCTGCAGTCGGGTCAGACCACGGTGATCTGGGTCGACGACGATAGCTCGGCGGTGGTGCGATGAGGGCGGTGTTCGCTGCACTCGCCGTGCTCGCCGCCGAGGGCTCGCCGGACGCGGGGACAGCCCCCCAGGGCTCGCGTGTGCGCATCACGGTGCGGGCAATCGCGGCCACGGCCGGGGCCGAGCAAACCGACCCGAAGCTGGCTCCCATCGCGCGCCACTTGGCGGAATTCGCCAAGGATTTCCGCTGGCGCAACTTCCAGCTGCTGAGCGAGGAGACGTTCGACCTCGCCTTCCAGAGCGCCGCCCAGATGGAGCTGCCGGGCTCGCGCAGCGTGCAGGTCATCCCGCGACACGTGTTGCCGGACGGGCGCTTCAAGGTGCACCTGGAGTTGCTGGGGGAGCACCCCGAGCACTCCCGCAAGCTGCACACCGACTACAGCATCCAGCGCGGAGGCACCATCTTCGTCGGCGGGCTGCGACTCGATCCGGGCAAGCCCGACGCGGGGACGCTGCTGATCGCCATCACCCAAGGCATGGACGGCGACTGACTGCTGACGCCGCGCCGTGCGCGTGCGATAAGTGCGCGCCTCACGAAAGGAATGCCATGATTCGCATCGCTGTCGCCGTCCTGCTCGCCTTCCCTCTCGCCGCGCGCGCCCAGGCGCCCAAGACCGACGACGAGAAGACGCTCTACGCCATCGGCTACGTCACCGGCGGCCGGGTCCAGTTCCTCCAGCTCAAGGCCAACGAGCTGAAGGTCGTGGAGCAGGGCTTCCACGACGGGGCGGCGGGCGCCAAGGCCAAGGCGGAGCCGGAGGAGCGGCAGGAGGCGATCAACAAGCTCGTGCAGGCGCGCACCAACGCCGCGGCCGACAAGGAGAAGTCGGCCTCCAAGGACTTCCTCGCGAAGGCGGTGCAGGAAAAGGGCGCGCAGAAGACGCCCTCGGGGCTGGTGATCAAGGTGCTGCGTCCCGGAAACGGCCCGAGCCCGAAGGAGACCGACAAGGTCAAGGTCAACTACGAGGGCCGGCTGATCAACGGCACCGTTTTCGACTCGTCCTACAAGCGGGGCCAGCCGGCCGAGTTCCCACTCAACGGCGTGATCAAGTGCTGGACCGAGGGGGTGCAGAAGATGCACGTCGGCGAGGAGGCGCAGCTCGTCTGCCCCTCGGACATCGCCTATGGCGACCACGGGCACCCGCCGACCATCCCGGGCGGCGCGACGCTCATCTTCAAGGTCGAGCTGCTCGGCATCGGCGATGCAGTAAAGCCCGGAGTCCCATAGCTATTTTGCCCGCGCCGTGCTGTGGTCCACCCCGGTCGCCCTGGCTTGCACATCCGGCGACCAGGGGGAAGTGCCATGAAGACGGTCTCCAAGACAGCGCTGCCGGCGCTCGCGGCGGTGGCGCTCGTCGCATTCGCGTCCCACGGCGGGAGCAATCAGAAGACGGGCTCGCTCCAGCAGCGCATCCAGGGGGCCTGGACGATGGTGTCCAACGTCCTCGACCAGGGAGGCAACAAGACGGAGCCCTACGGCCCCGATGCGAAGGGCAGCGTGATCCTCACAAGCAACGGCCGCGTCATCCTGGTCATCACGCGTGCCGACGTCCCCAAGTTCGCCTCCAACAACCGCACCACCGGCACTCCGGAGGAGAACAAGGCGGCGATGGCGGGCAGCATCGCGTACTTCGGCACCTACACGGTGAACGACGCCGACAAGATGCTCGTCATGCATCTCGAGGGCAGCACCTACCCGAACTGGGTCGGAACCGATCAGAAGCGGACCCTCGAGCTGTCGGGAGACGAGATGAAGTTCATCAACCAGAATCCCTCGATGGGCCAAGGCACCGTCACGGTGACCTGGAAGCGGGTCAAGGAAGCGCGCCAGACCGCCTCCGCGGCCGAACCGAGGCGGTAAGGGCCGCCGGGGATCCCAGGATCACAGCGCCGCTTGCCGGCGGCGACTGCGGGCGCACGATCAGTTTGAGGCCGCGCGTGAGATGACCGGCGCAGGAGAGGTCCGGTCCGCGGCTCTGTACAGCTGGTACATGTCAGGTCTGAGGGTGTGTTCCCTCCCCGTTCCAGGCGTTCTCGGATGGTCATTCGAGCGTCGGATCATCGGGGTCGCCGACGCAAAGCCTTCTGGGCAAGCGATCGAAATCACTTCGGCTTTTTCCAGCCCGCAAAGAAAAACCTCAATCTGGGCGTGCACCCGCGACTGCCCGTGTCGGGGGGCGGTGCTACGGATGGCACCACCCTGCGGGGACGCTTGAACTCATGGATCGGGTCCTGTACAAGAATTCAGTGATCGCGCCCGAGGCGCGAAGGAGGGAACGAGTGGCGAACGCGGAGAAAGAAAAGGCCATCGAGCTGGCGGTGAGCGCCATCGAGAAGCAGTTCGGCAAGGGTTCCGTCATGCGGCTCGGCGTGGACGAGCCACTGGCGCAGGACATCCCGGCCATCTCCACCGGCTCGGTCTCCCTCGACCTCGCGCTCGGGGTCGGCGGCGTTCCCCGCGGGCGCATCGTCGAGATCTACGGGCCGGAATCGTCCGGCAAGACCACCCTCGCCCTGCACGTGGTCGCCGAGGCGCAGAAGAACGGCGGGGTGGCGGCGTTCATCGACGCCGAGCACGCGCTCGACGTCGGCTACGCGCGCAAGCTCGGCGTCCGCACCGAGGACCTGCTCATCTCGCAGCCGGACACGGGCGAGCAGGCGCTGGAGATCTGCGAGATGCTGGTGCGCTCGGGCGCCGTCGACGTGATCGTGATCGATTCGGTGGCCGCGCTGGTCCCGCGCGCGGAGCTCGAGGGCGAGATGGGCGACCAGCACATGGGCCTGCAGGCGAGGCTCATGTCGCAGGCGCTGCGCAAGCTCACCGCCACCATCTCCAAGTCGAACACCACGGTGGTCTTCATCAACCAGATCCGCATGAAGATCGGCGTGATGTTCGGGAACCCGGAGACGACCACGGGCGGCAACGCCCTCAAGTTCTATGCCTCGCAGCGCCTGGACATCCGCCGCATCGGCGCCATCAAGGACGGCGAGACGGTCGTCGGCAACCGGACGCGGGTCAAGGTGGTGAAGAACAAAGTGGCCCCGCCCTTCCGCGAGGTCGAGTTCGACATCCTCTACGGCCAGGGCATCTCGCGCGAGGGCGACCTGCTCGATCTGGCGGTGGAGAACAACATCGTGGAGAAGAGCGGCGCCTGGTTCAGCTATGGGGGCGAGCGCATCGGGCAGGGCCGCGAGAACGCGCGCGACTTCCTCAAGGCGCACCCCGACATGCTGCGCGACGTCGAGGCCAGGCTCTACGAGAAGTTCGGCATCGTGAAGGCGGTGCCGCCTCCCCCGCCGGTCGAGCTGGACGAGAAGCGCGCCCGGGTGAAAGCGGTAAAGTAAATAGGCTCAGCGCCGGCGAATACGGCGGCAACTGCCGGCGGCCCAGCCCCGGGGGCTCTGCTACAATCGTCGGAGAACCGTGGGGTGCGGCATCGAATCGCTTCGCCACCAAGGCCGGCAGGCCGAGCTGCCGGTCGGCAGCACCGACTGGTTGCTCGCCGTCGTCGGCGCGGTCGCCGTGCGCGTTACCAAGGGCCCGCCGCACCGCCTGGCGCTGCACGAGCGACGCGACCGGCTCGAGGTGATGCTGCGCGCCTCGGGCCTCGCCTACGGCACCGGCGCGGTCGACCCGGCGGTGGAGCTGCCGCCTGACGCCGTGCCCGGCGCTCGCGCCTTCGCGCACTTCGTCGCCGGCCTGGTGCGGCTGTGCGCCAAGGCGGCCGCGTTGTCCGCCGCTCCGTACTTCGTCGAGAACGGGCCGGAGGTCACGCCGGAGGTAGCGGTCGACACGCGGCGCAATCAGCTCCTCGCCGTGCTCGCCGCGGTGGCCGGGCGGACCAAGGAGGCCGTGCGCCTGTTCGCCAATCCCCTCGGGGTCCGGGAGGGCTCGCTCCAGCGGCTGGCCGCGCGCATCGCCACCCGCCTGTCGCGCCGCTACCTGGCGCTCGGCGGCCCGTTCGCGGGGCTGCCGCTGCACAACGGGCTCGGCGCGATCGAGGTGCGCACCTGCGCCAGCGTGGCGCTGGCCGCGTTCGCGCACGGGCGCATCTCGCCGGCCGCCACGGGGATCGCCGACCGAGCCGCGCTGGCCTGGCGGTGCGTCCTGGTCGAGCTGCTCTCGGGCCTCGCCGCCTCGCAGAAGAACGGGGGGGAGGTGGCGCGCAGCATGGACCAGGTCCTGCGCGGCCAGAAGCTGCCCGCGCCCGAGTACCGCCTGCTGCAGCGGGCCCGCCGCGACCCGCGGCCGATCGAGCGGCTCGCGCCCGCCATGCGCGCCCCGGCGCTGCGCCGATTCGCCGTCGAGCAGGTGCTGCTCGCCGCCCTGATGGACAGCCAGCTGGAGGGAGGCGAGATCGCCTTCGTCGAGCGGCTCGCGGTGGCGCTCGCGGTCGAGGCCGAGGAGCTGGCGGCGCTGGAAGTGCAGGTCGACGGCTTCTACCGGCAGAACCGCGACGCGCTCACCGCGCTGCGTCTCGCCGAGACCCCCGAGGGGCTCGCCGACGCGCTCACCAGCCGCCTGAAGGCCGCGGTGGCGGACAACCTCGACCGCATCCTGCAGGAGATCCGGGAGACCGGCGAGCTGGCGCAGCTCCTGGCCCGCGCGAGCGCCGGCGCGACGCTCACCCCGCAAGAGAAGGCGAAGGTCCGCGAGCAGCTCATCGACGTGGCGAAGACCATCCCCGCGCTGGCCATCTTCGCCGCCCCGGGCGGGATGCTGCTCCTGCCGCTCCTCGTGAAGCTGCTCCCGTTCAACCTGCTGCCGTCGAGCTTCTCCGATCCGCCGCGTCCGGCGGGGGAGCTGCCAGCCGCCCTTCCGGAGCCCACCCGGAAGTCAGGGTAGGCACCAGGGTCCCGCACGATCTCCGACAAATTCGTCCGGATCCGCCGCGCCCCCCTACCGCTGCGCCCGCACGAATGGTTAGCGTGCATCCATGAGCTACCGCATCCTCGTCGAGCCGGCCGCTGCGCAGCGGCTGCGCACGTTCTCCTCGCACGTCGTGCAGCGGCTGGGCCGGCTCCTGGCGGAGCTCGCCGACCTGGCCAGCATCGCTCCGCCGCCGAGCCTGACGCTCGCGCGCAGCCTGGCGCCCGACTCGACCCTCCTTCGCATCGAAGTGGAGGACGCGACCGCCTGGTACCGCATCGACAAGCGCGAAGAGACGCTCACGGTCGTCGAGGTCGCCTCGGGCACCGACGACCAACCGGGCGCGCAGGCGGGTTGAGGCCCCGGCCGGCTGGAAACACGAAGGCCCGGCCTGGGGAGCCAGACCGGGCCTCGGGGCTTCGCAGCGAGACGCTTTCTTACGAAAGCTTGCGCACGTTCTGGGCCTGCAGACCCTTGGGTCCCTTCACCACCTCGAACTCCACCTTCTGGCCCTCGGCGAGGGAACGGAACCCTTCCGCCTTGATGGCCGTGTGGTGGCAGAAGACGTCCTCGCCTCCGCCATCCTGGGTGATGA
Source organism: Myxococcales bacterium (assembly GCA_035635335.1). GTDB lineage: Bacteria > Myxococcota > Myxococcia > Myxococcales > 40CM-4-68-19 > VBKO01. The sequence goes on from DASQBG010000199.1 coordinate 36,687, forward strand.
AGCCAAAGCCCTTCGTGTCGTTGAACCACTTCACGGTACCAGTCGCCATTCGGACAGTCCTTCTCGTTCGGCTGCGGTCTGCAGGCCGGCCCCGAGCTCAGCTGCTGGGAGCGCGCGTCCGTTTACCGGGGCGCGCGATGCAGGTCAACGGAACATCCGGTCAGCCGCCGCCTCCTCGGGCGGCGCCGCGCTTTTGCAAGCGCGGAACGTTCCGTCATCGCTCCGGCGGCTACGCGCCCGCGCCGGGGAGCTCGCCGATCGGACGGATGAGCACCTCGCGTGGCTTGGCCCCGTCCGCGGGGCCGACGATCCCGTCGCGCTCCATGCGCTCGATCATCCGCGCCGCCCGGTTGTAGCCGACGCGCAGCTTCCGCTGCAGCAGCGAGATGGAGATGAAGCGCATGTCGGACACCGCCGCGATCGCCTGGTCGTACAGCTCGTCCGGACCTTGGTCGTCCTCCGGCATTCCCTCGCCGTCCTCGGCGCGCGCCTTCAAGATGTTCGGATCGTAGACCGGCGCGCCCTGCGCCTTCCAGTGCTCGACGACCGCGTGGATCTCCTTCTCTTCGACGTAGGGACCGTGCACCCGCGTCAGCGTCGAGGTGCCCGGCGGCAGGATGAGCATGTCGCCCATGCCGAGCAGGTTCTCGGCACCCGGGGAGTTGATGATGGTCCCCGAATCGTGCCGCGACGCCACCTGGAAGGAGATGCGCGCGGGGAAGTTCGCCTTGATCACTCCGGTGACCACGTCGGTCGAGGGGCGCTGGGTGGCGACCATGAGGTGGATCCCCGAGGCGCGCGCCATCTGCGCCAGCCGGGCGATGTACGTCTCCACCTCGCGCGAGGCGACCATCATCAGATCGGCCAGCTCGTCGATGATGATCACCAGGTAGGGAAGCTTGCGGAGCGGCTCGTGGGTCGCGGCTTGCGGCTCGCCGCCCACCGCGTCCGAGTCGCCCGGATCGTCCGCCGCGGCCAGCTTGCGCTCGTTCTCGCGCAAGAGCTGCACCGCCGGGTTGTCGCTCTCCTCGCGCGCGACCTCCCCCGCGGCAGCGGCCTGCTGCAGCTCCGGGATCGACAGCTGCGGGTCGGTCAGATCGACGACGCGCTTCTCCTTGGCCGGTTTGTGCGCGCGCCGCGCCGCGTCGCCTTCCTTCTCCACCTTCTTGTTGTACGAGGCGATGTTGCGGACCCCGCACTCCGCCAGCAGCTGGTACCGGCGCTCCATCTCCTCGACCCCCCAACGCAGCGCCATCGCGGCTTTCTTCGCGTCGGTCACCACCGGCAGGAGCAGGTGGGGGATGCCCTCGTAGACGGACAGCTCGAGCATCTTGGGGTCCACCATGAGGAAGCGGACCTCCTCGGGGGAGGCGCGCAGCAGCATGGAGACGATCATCGAGTTCACCGCCACCGACTTGCCCGAGCCGGTGGTGCCCGCGATGAGCAGGTGGGGCATCTTCGCCAGGTCGGCGATGTAGGGCATCCCCTCGATGTCCTTGCCCAGGCACATCGCCAGCTTGCTGTGCGACTTCTGGAACGCGTCCTGCTCGGCGAGCTCGCGCAGGACGACCATCTGGCGCTCCTTGTTGGGCACCTCGATGCCGACCACGCCGCGGCCGGGAATGGGGGCGACGATGCGGACCCGCAGGGCTTCCATCGCCATCGCCAGGTCGTCGGCGAGCGAGGCGATGCGCGAGACCTTCACGCCAGCCGCGGGCAGGAACTCGAACATCGTGACCACCGGCCCGGGCCGGATCTGGGTGACCTGGCCCTGGATCCCGAAGGAGGCCAGCTTCTGCCGCAGCTTCTCGGCCGTGGCGGTCAGGCCTTCGCGGTCGATGGGCGCGATGGCGCTCACCTCGCCGGTCAGGATGCTGATCGGCGGCGGCGTGAAGCTCTTCCGGCCCCCGTGCAGCGTGAAGCCCGCCCCCGCGCTCTCCTGGTCTTCCTTCCTCTCCTCCTTGCGGGCGCCGCCGCGCGGGGGCGGCCGGGGCTCGACGATGGTGGGCGCCATGGGCAGCGCTTCCCCGGGGGCGCTCGAAAGCGGCGCGGGCGGAGTCGAGGTGGCCCCGGCGAGCGGCTTCCTCCTGCGTCCGGGGTCGGAAGGCGGCGGAAGGGGCAGGCGCGGGTCCTGCAGCGCCTCGGAGTCCGTCCCGAGCCGGAGCATGGAGTCCTTCGCGCGCGAGTCGAGCCTGATGCGGACGTCCGGATCGGCCTCGAACGGCTCGGCGTCATCTTGCTCGTCCTCGCCGGCCGCGCGGACGCGCGAGATCGCTCCCGCCGCTCCCTTGATCGCGCGCGCTCCGCCAGCGAATCCCAGCCGCCCGGCCGCGAACGCCGCCCGCAGCGCCCACAGATCGGTGGCCACGACCAGCGCCGCGGCACCGATCGCGCCGATCAGCACCGCCGCGCCCCAGGTGGAGAGCGCCGCGCGCGCTCCGCCCGCGATCAACGCGCCCACGAGCCCGCCGGGAGCGTGGCCCTGGAGCCGCGCGCGCACCCCGAGATGCACGAGCGCGACCAGCGAGAGACAGAACAGGATCCAGGAGGCGCTGCTCGAGAACGAGACCCGCGGCCGGCCGGCCACCAGCGCGATCGCGATCGCCAGGAGGAAAACGGCGGCCGCGTAAGCGCCGACCCCGGCCACTTCGAGGAGCGCCCCCGCGACGGTGTATCCGACCGGGCCCGCCCAGTTCGCCCCCGGAGCGCGCGGGCCGTAGCTCCACAGCCCGAGAAGCGCCACCACGGCGATCCCGGCCAGCAGGATTCCGGTCACCGGCCGCTTCCACGCCGCCTCTTTGGGCCGCCCCGCCGTCTTCCTCGCGCGCGCCACGCTGCCTCCCTCCCCCTACAGCGCATGAGCGCCGCGCAGGGGCAGGTCCGACTGTAAGAGCGGCCGGCATTCCGTCAATTTTCGGCCCGGCGCCGGTGGCTTGCACCCCGGCCTCACTGGCGTTTTCCAGTTGTCCGCCGGACCGCCGCCTCCCCTCGTACCCGCCTTTACAGTAGAGTACGGTCCGCCCAGGGTACCCCGCTTTTCACCACCTGGGTCCACACCGGGCTTGGGGCCCGCGTTCGCGCCGGAGGGGACGCACCATGGACGTTCGCTGCGACAAGTGCCAGGCGCGGTATCGGATCGACGAGGCGCGCGTCGGGCCGCAGGGGCTGGCCATGCGGTGCGGCAAATGCGGGAACACCTTCCGCGCCATGCGCGAAACCGCGCAGCTCGCGGCCGAGCCAGCGCCCGCCTCGCCCGCGCCTGCGCCGGTCGCGGCCGCGGTCCCTCCCGCGAAGGCCGCCGTTCCCGCAGCTGCTCCTCCCCCGAAGGCCGCCGTTCTCGCAGCTCCCGCGACGAAGCCCGCGGTTGCTCCCGCCGTACCTGCCAAGCCGCCAGCGCCGGCGCCACCCGCCGCCGCGCCCCGCGCGGCGCCGAAGCCCTCCGAGGGCGGCGGCGCGACGGTGATGTTCTCGGCTCCGCCGCTCGCAGCCGCCGCGGTGATTCCGGCCGGCGGCACGGGCACGGCACCTCCCCGCGCCGCTGCGGCTCCGGTTCAGCCGCCGGCCGCGCCCGCGCGCGCTTCCGCGCCCGCGCAGAAGCCGGCCCAGGGGTCCGCGAAGGCGGCCGGCGCCGGATCGGTCGGATCGGCCGTCGCGCCGTTGGGCGACGAGGCCGCCGGCCGGACGATGATGTTCAATGCCACGGCGCCGCTCAAGACCCCGCCTCCGGCGCGGACGGCCGCAGGCACGGTCAAGCCCTTGTCGAAGCCCACCGACTCGGCGGGGGCGACGCTCGTGTTCGGGGCCGCGCCTTCCGTGGCGCAGCCGCCCAAGGCGCCGGCGAAAGCGGAGCCTGGCGCGAACGCCACCATGCTCTTCGGCAACGCGGCCCCGGCCAGCGCGCGTCCACCCGCCGCGCAAGTGCCGACGCCTCCGCCCCGGACCCAGACTCCGCCGCCGCCGATCCTGGCCGAGGATCTCGCCCCCGAGGAGCTCGCCCCGGCGGCCGATGCGCCGGCAGCGGTCGAGGCGGGCGAAGACGACGCCGCGGCCGAGGAAACGGAAGCGGCCGGACAGCCCGAGCCTGCGGAGCAGGCGCCCGGGCCGCACGGCCCGCCGCGCGCCCTGGTCATCGGAGTCGCCGCCGCGCTCGGTCTGGTGATGGCCCTCGGCGGCGTCGTGCTCGCGGTGAAGAAGCTCGGGCATCGCGCTCCTCCCCAGGCGGCCGTCGACGCCCTGGCCGACGCGCACGCGGCAGCCGATAAGGACACGCTCGCTTCGCTGGCCGACGCCGAGGCGCAGACGAATGCCGCGCTCCAGGCGGCGCCGAAGGCGCATTTCCCGCAGGCCTGGGCGCAGCTCGCCGAGGTGCAGATTGCCTGGTCCGACGCGCTCAACGACCAGGCCTGGTACTGGAGCGAGCAGGCGAGCCGCGCTCTCGCTTCGGGGGACGACAAGAAGAAGGCGGACGCGGAAGCGAAGGCGGCAGCCCTGCAGGACGCGGCCAAGGCGCGCCTCAAGACCGCATTCGAGTCGGCGGCGGCGGGAAACAAGATGGACCCCAAGTCGCCGGAGGTGGCGCTGGCGCTGGCGGACTACTACCGGGCGGCGCGCTCCCGCTTGAACCAGAACCGCGAGCTGAAGCGCGCCGCGCTGCTCAAGGCCGACGAGGCGCGCATCGCGTTCGTGCAGGGAGCCGAGCTCCTGGCACAAGACGAGGGTGGGGCCAGGGCGCTCGAGAAGCTCAAGACGGCGCTCGCCGGCTCTCCGCGGAGCGCGCGCATCCGCTTCCGGATGGCGATGGCGTACGTCTCCATGCGCCAGGATGCCGAGGCGAAGAAGGAGCTGCTGGCGACTCTCGACCTCTCACCCCAGCACGAGCGCGCCCGGATGGCGATGGAGCTTCTGGGCCCGGCCGGCGCCCCGGCGACCGGAGAGGGCAAGCGGGAATGACGATGGCAAAGGCGTCGACGCTCGAGGACGAGTATTTCGTGCGCGAAGACGCGGAGCGCATCCGGCAGCTGCACTTCGAGGAGATGCGCCGCCTGAAGGAGGACGAGAAGGAGGAGCTCCGCAGGCTGCACCACGGGCACTGCTCGGAGTGCGGTTGGCTGCTGATGCCGGAGAAGCTGGGGGACGTCGCCGTGTTCCACTGCGTGAATTGCGGGGGCGCCTTCCTCCCGCGCAGCTCGTGGGAAAAGCTGCACAAGGCCGCCGAGCCGCATGGCCTGCAGGCGGTCATCGATTCAGTGCTCAACTGGTTCCGGCCGGCGGCGTATAAACCGTAGTCGCGCCCCCGAGGCGCTATTTTTTCAGAGCGCGGACATCTCGACAAGCGCTCTGGTGAGGCAGAAATGGCGATCGACAGGACCACGGTGCGCCACGTCGCGCGCCTGGCGCGACTCGCGTTGACGGCGGAGGAGGAGGAGCGCACCGCCGCGCAGCTCGGGCACGTGCTCGAGTACATCGAGAGGCTCGAGGCGGTCGACGTCTCGGGCATCGAGCCGCTCTCCTTCGCCGGCGACGCGAGCGAGGCGGAGGCGGTGATGCGCGAGGACCAGGTCCGGCCTGGCCTTCCCCGCGACAAGGTGCTGGCCGAGGCGCCCGAGCAGGACGGCAGCGCGTTCGTCGTCCCCAGGATCCTCGAGTGAACTCGTCCCTGCTGCCGCTGGGAGAGCTTGCGCGCGCGCTCGAGCGCGGAGAGGCGCGCCCCAGCGCGGTCCTGGAGGAGTGCCTTTCGCGCACGGCCCGGCTGGACGGGAAGGTGCACGCCTTCCTGCGGCTCACCGAGGAGCAGGCGCGGGCCGCGGCCAAGGCCGCCGACGACCGCCGCGCGCGCAAGGCGCCGCTGTCCCCGATCGACGGCGTGCCGGTGGGCCTCAAGGACCTGTTTTGCCAGGAAGGCGTCGAGACCACCGCCGGCTCGCGCATCTTGAAGGGCTACCACCCCCCCTACGACGCGACCGTGGTCCGCAAGCTGCGCGAAGCGGGCGCGGTGCTGGTCGGCAAGACCAACATGGACGAGTTCGCCATGGGGTCCTCGACGGAGAACAGCGCGTACGGGCCCACCCGCAACCCGTGGGACCTCGAGCGCACCCCGGGAGGATCGTCAGGCGGATCGGCGGCGGCAGTGGCGGCGCGCTTCGTCCCCGGCACGCTGGGCACCGATACCGGCGGGTCGATCCGCCAGCCGGCGGCGCTGGTCGGCTGCGTAGGGATGAAGCCGACCTACGGGCGGGTGTCACGGTACGGCGTGGTGGCATTCGCGTCGTCGCTGGACCAGGTGGGTCCCTTCGCGCAGGACGTGCGCGGCGTGGCGCTCCTCTTGCGGACGATCGCGGGCCGCGATCCGAACGACCAGACCTCCAGCCTGCGCCCCGTGCCCGACTATGACGCCGAGTTGGAGAAGTCCGTGCGCGGGCTCACCATCGGCGTCCCCAAGGAGTACTTCGGCGAGGGCCTGGACCCGGCGGTGGAGAAATCGGTCCGCGCCGGGATCGCCGCGCTGGAGCGCGAAGGGTGCACCGTCCGGCCGATCTCGCTCCCCAACTCGCCGCACGCGATCGCGACGTACTACCTGGTCGCCACCGCGGAGGCGTCCTCCAACCTGGCCCGCTACGACGGCATCCGCTACGGGTACCGCGCCCAGGCCGGCGGCTCGCTGCTCGAGCTGTACGAGAAGACCCGCGCCGCCGGGTTCGGCGCCGAGGTGAAGCGCCGCATCCTGCTCGGCACCTATGCGCTGTCCGCCGGCTATTACGACGCGTACTACTTGCGCGCCCAAAAGATAAGGACCCTGATCCGGCGCGACTTCGACCAGGCGTTCGCAGCCGGCGTCGACGCGGTGGTGTCGCCCACCAGCCCGTGGGCGGCGTTCCGGCTGGGCGAGAAGGTCGACGATCCGCTGGCCATGTACCTGAACGACATCTATACGGTGCCGGTGAACCTTGCCGGCCTTCCCGGGATCTCGGTCCCGAGCGGATTCACCCAGGCCGGGCTGCCCATCGGGATGCAGCTCGTCGGGCGCCCCTTCGAGGAAGGCACGCTGCTGCGGCTCGCGCGCGCGGCCGAGCGCGCCCTTGCCCTACCGCACCGCCTCCCGCCGCTCCTGGAGCGCTCATGAGCGTCCACGACTGGGAGCCCGTCATCGGCCTCGAAGTGCACGCCCAGCTGCTCACCCGGAGCAAGATCTTCTGCTCGTGCTCGACCGCGTTCGGCGCGCCCCCGAACACGCAGGTCTGCCCGGTGTGCCTGGGCCTGCCCGGCGCGCTGCCCGCGCTCAACCGCGGCGTGGTGGACATGGCAATCAAGGCCGGCAAGGCCTTCGGCTGCCGCATCGCCGAGCGCAGCGTGTGGGCCCGGAAGAACTACTTCTACCCAGACCTCCCCAAAGGCTTCCAGATCTCCCAGTACGAGCTGCCGATCTGCAAGGGCGGGGCGGTCCCGGTGCCCCAGCCCGACGGCGGGGTGCGCAAGGTGGCGCTGACGCGCATCCACCTGGAGGAGGACGCCGGCAAGAACGTGCACGGCTCCACCGGCTCCCAGGTGGACCTGAACCGCAGCGGCGTGCCGCTGGTCGAGATCGTCGGCGAGCCGGAGCTGCGCAGCGCGGAAGAGGCGAGCGAATACTTGAAGGCGCTGCGGCTCGCGCTCATCTACCTGGGCATCAACGACGGCAACCTGGAGGAAGGGTCGTTCCGGTGCGACGCGAACGTGAGCGTGCGCCGCAAGGGCAGCGAGAAGCTCGGCACCCGAGTCGAGCTGAAGAACATCAATTCCTTCCGTTTCGTCCGGCAGGCGATCGAGCACGAGATCGAGCGCCAGGTCGCGGCGATCGAGCGGGGCGAGAAGGTCGTCCAGGAGACGCGCCTCTTCGACAACGAGAAGGGCGAGACGCGGCCCATGCGCACCAAGGAGGAAGCGAACGACTATCGCTACTTCCCCGAGCCGGACCTGCCGCCCCTGGTCGTGTCGCCGGAGTGGCTGGGGAAGGTGCAGGTGCCGAAGCTTCCCCACGAGCGCATGGCCGAGCTGGTCGCCGCGGGACTGCCGGCAACCGACGCGCGGACGCTCACCGCCGATCCGAAGCTCGTCGAGCTGCACGCGCGCATCGTCGAGGCGGCCGGGCCGGAGGCGGGAAGGCGCGCCGCGAACGTGGTCACCGGCGAGGTCGCGAGGCTGGTCAACGAGGGCGGCCTCGACCTCTCCGCGCCGAAGTTCCAGCCGGCGCAGATCGCCGAGGTCTTCCGGCTGCAAGACAAAGGCACGCTCTCCTCGACGGCGGCCAAAGACGTGCTCGCGGAGGTGCTCCGGACCGGAAAGGCGCCCGCGCAGATCGTGCAGGAGAAGGGCCTCGCGCAGGTCTCGGACGAGTCCGCGCTGGAAACGGTGGTCGACGGCGTGATCGCGCGCAGCCCCACGGAGGTGGAGAAGTACAAAGCGGGCAAGAAGAACCTGCTCGGGTTCTTCGTCGGGCAGGCGATGAAGGAGCTGAAGGGCAAGGGCAACCCCGGCGTGCTCAATGCGCTGTTCAAGAAGCGCCTCGACTGACCGGTGACGGCGCTTTTCTCGGTCTGCATCGTGATCTCCCTGGCGCTGGATGCCGCGGTGGTCTTCTCGCCCGAGCGCGTCCGCCGCAAGATCGCCGCGGCGCTGGTGGCGATCTTGCTCCTCACCTGGGTGTTCCTGGCGGTCGCGCTCTTCCAAATCGCCTGGCGGACGGAGAGCCCGCTCATCCCCGCGGCCGGCATCCGCCGGCCCGACCTGGTGCGATCGGCCGGGCACGAGGTGCTGGTGGTGCTCGCCTCCCTCGGCGGCCCGGCTCTCCTGGCGACCTTCCTGGGCGGGGCGGCGCTGCGGACTTCCCGGCGCCGGCGTCCGCGGCCGGGGCACATGGAGCGGATGAAGTGATCGCGCGCGTACAGGAGCCGGGAGCGCAGCTGGAAGAAGTCCGCGCCCTGTTCCTGGAATACGCGCAGTCGCTCGGGTTCTCGCTCTGTTTCCAGGGGTTCGACGAGGAGTTGCGCGCGCTGCCCGGCATCTACGCCCCGCCACGCGGGCGCCTGCTGCTCGCGACCGAGGACGGCAGTCCGGCCGGCTGCGTGGGCTTGCACGAGTGGGACGGGCCCGCCGCCGAGATGAAGCGCCTTTACGTCCGGCCCGCCTTCCGCGGCCGCGGCCTGGGCCGCACCCTCACCGAAGCAGCCCTGGCCGAAGCCCGCGCCCTCGGCTACGGCTCCATCCGCCTCGACACGATCCCCTCCCTGATGCGGCCCGCTATTGCGCTGTATCGCGAGCTGGGTTTCCGCGAGATCGCTCCGTACCGCGACAACCCCATCCCTGGCGCCCTGTACTTCGAACTGCGCCTTTGAACCAAAGCGATTGCACCACGGAGCACACGGAGAGCACGGAGATTTTCGCTTTTCAAAACCCGACTCCGTGTGCTCCGTGTTCTCCGTGGTGAAATCGTTTTGCCAAGTGGGTACAAGGGGCGGCATGGGGTTCAGGACGTTGGAGTGGCGGGACGGGGCGTTGTGGCTGCTCGATCAGCGGAAGCTGCCCGGGCGGGTGGAGGAGGTCCGGATCCAGAGCGCAGTCGAGACGGCTCGGGCGATTCGCGAGATGGTGGTGCGGGGGGCGCCGGCCATCGGGTGCGCGGCGGCGTACGGGCTGGCGCTGGCAGCGCGGGAGGCGGCCCGAGCGGCGGACCCCGACGGGGCCTTCGCCGCAGCCGTCGAAGAGCTGCGCGCCGCACGGCCCACCGCGGTCAACCTGCGCTGGGCCCTGGAACGGCTCTCGCGAAAGCGGGCCACGCTGCTCCGGGCAGGGGCCTCCCAAGCGATCGCCGCCGACGCGCTCCTCGAGGAGGCGCACCAGGTGCTCGCGGAGGACCTCGCCGCCTGCCGCGCCATCGGCAAGTACGGCGCGCAGCTGGTCCCCGACGGCGGGGGGATCCTCACCCACTGCAACGCGGGCGGCCTCGCCACCTCCGGATACGGCACGGCGCTGGGAGTGGTCCGCGCCGCCCTGGAATCGGGGAAGAAGTGCGCCGTGTACGCCGACGAGACGCGTCCGTGGCTCCAGGGGGCGCGCCTCACCGCCTGGGAGCTGCTCCAGGACGGCATCCCGGTCACCCTGCTGCCCGACGTCGCCGCCGCCTCGCTGCTCGCGTCCGGCAAGGTGGGTTGCGTGGTGGTGGGAGCCGACCGGATCGCGCGGAACGGCGATACCGCCAACAAGGTCGGCACCTACCCGCTCGCGCTGGCCGCGCACGCCGCCGGCGTCCCGTTCTTCGTCGCCGCCCCGATCAGCACCGTCGACCTGCGCGCGGCGACCGGCCGCGAGATCCCGATCGAGGAGCGGGGGCCCGACGAGGTGACCCACCTGGCCGGGTTGCGCGTCGCCGCCGAGGGCGTCGGCGTATTCAACCCGGCCTTCGACGTGACGCCCGCCCGCCTGATCTCCGCCATCGTGACCGAGCGGGGCGTCGCCCGGACACCCTATGAGCAGGCGCTCGAGGCGCTTTCCTTGACAGACCGCGCCAACGCGGGCTAGATCCCGCGCTCTTTTCCGCGCCAGGCGGCGGGATTTCCCTGCCAGCCCGGCTGGTTGACGAGTCGGAAAAGCCAAGGAGCGGTTCGATGTACGCAGTCATCCGCACGGGCGGGAAGCAATACCGCGTCAAGCAGGGCGACCTGCTCAAGGTGGAGAAGCTGGAGCAGCCGATCGGCGCCACGGTGGCGCTCGAGGTGCTGGCGGTCGGCGAGGGCGAGGGCATCGAGATCGGGACCCCGACGGTCGGCGGCGCCAAGGTCGAGGCCGAGGTCCTCTCGCACGGCAAGCACCGCAAGCTGTGGCACTTCCGCACCCAGGAAGAGGGCTGGGACCGCATCCGCGGCCACCGCCAGCCCTACACCGAGCTGAAGATCACGGGCATCGCGGGCGTCTCCACACTGCGATAGCGAGGATTCGAAGACAATGGCACACAAGAAGGGGCAAGGCTCTTCCCGCAACGGCCGGGACTCGCCGGGGCAGCACCGCGGGGTCAAGGTGTACGGCGGCGAGCGCGTCATTCCGGGCAACATCCTCGTCCGGCAGGTGGGCACCCGCGTGCATCCCGGCCGCGGCGTCGGCATGGGCCGCGACTTCACCATCTACGCCGTGGCGGAGGGCGAGGTGAAGTACCAGAAGAAGGCGGATGACCGCACGTACGTCCACGTGGTGCCGGGGAAGCCGCGCACCGAGGCTTGAGGTTTCAGTCACCTCGGCGCGAGAGAAAGCGCAGCGCCGCCGAATGCGGCCGCGGCTGGTTTGACCATGCAGTTCATCGACGAAGCCGAAATCCTCGTCAAGGCAGGCGACGGCGGCGCGGGCGCGGTGGCGTTCCGGCGGGAGAAGTACGC
>DASQBG010000200.1:0-25137 GCA_035635335.1 Myxococcales bacterium
CGGACCACGCCGCGTTTCGAGACCGCGAACCCAAAGTACGCGTTCTTGAATCGCCTCCTGGCCGTCTCGAGCGGCGATCGGCGTGCCGAAGGCCCGATCTACACGATCTACGAGGTCCTATGAGGCACCGATGGATGCTCGACGAAGAGAAGTTCTCAGGCTGGCAGCGCTCGCCACGCTCGCTGGTTGCGCGCCCGTTCAACTCGCCGCTCCCGTTCCACTCCTCCCCGACACGAGGCCTGGCATGCGAACCCGTCCCCTGATGTCGGTCCGTCTGAGCACGGCCCCCACGCAGGACATCGGCGCCGGACCCCACGGCACCCGGGTCACCTTTCCGATCGTCGGAGGCTCGTTCGAGGGTGACCGGCTTCGCGGCACGGTGCTGCCGGGCGGCGATGACTGGACGATCAAGCGCCCGGACGGCATCAGCGACCTCGACCTGCGCGTCACCCTCGAGACCGACGACGGCGCACTCATCCACATGACCTTCGAGGGCATGCGCGACGACGGAGCGCCAGGAGGTCCCTACTTTCGCACCACGCCGCGTTTCGAGACTGCCGTGGCGAAGTACTCCTTCTTGAACCGACTTCTGGCCATCGGCACGGCCGGGATCCGCGCCGACGGGCCGGTTCACGTGATCGAAGAGATCCTCTGATGCAGGCGCCGCATCTCAGTGGGCGAAGACGAGCGCATCGACGTCCGATGGAGCTATCCTGATGGCGTTGAGCACGCGGACGTGTGGCAATTCACCGAGCGCGCAGAAATGCAGGCCTCAAGGTCGCACTTCTCGCCGTTCTCGACGGCGTGTCCCCTGCCTGTCGTGATCGTCTGTCCCTTAGTAAGGGACATGGCCAGTGTCTGGACACTCGACCCATGACGTGAGGGGTGGCGCGCCAGAATCGAGCTTGTCCTTTACTAAAGGACAAGCTAGTCTACACACCATGCTTGAGAAGCTCGAACCGTACGTCAGGAACCTACGTAGCTTGCCTTTCGTTGATGACATCGACGTCCAAGTGGCGCCAGCGTCAGGTTCACGAGCAATACCCGACGCGATCCTCCGCGTTCAGGCCAAGGGCGCCGAGTACCAGTTTCTTGTGGAGCTCAAGACCTCGCACTTGTCGTACCCCACGGCCGATGCCGTCCTTGCCTACACGAGACGTGAGCCTGGCATCCCTTGGGTTCTGTTCGCGCCCCACGTCGGCCGTCCGATGACAGCCCACTTGAAGAACGCAGGTCTGAACTTCATGGACTTGGCGGGCAACTGCTGGATCACGCTTGGCACCGACCATGTGGCCGAAGTCGTCGGTCGCAGCATTGACAGAGCGCCACAAGAGCGTGCGCTACGGGCCCCTGCCTACCAAGCCCTCTTCGCACTCCTGGCGCGGCCAGACAGCATCTCTCGGCCAATTCGCTCACTCGCAGAAGCCGCGGGCGTCAGCAAGTCAGCAGTCGCGGGTCTCTTGAACAGACTCGAGGCCGAAGGATTTGTTGGGCGCAGCGGGCCAAAGAGACACTTGCTGTACCGAAAGATTCTGATCGACCGGTGGGTCACAGGATACGCGGAAGTGCTACGTCCTTCCTTGCTGGTTGGACGCTTCGACGCGCTCGAGCGCGATCCCTCGATGTTGGAAGAGCGTATCGAGAACGCGCTAGATGATCGCATTCGGTGGACCTGGAGCGGAGGACCTGCGGCATTCCGTCTGACCAAGCATTTTCGTGGTGAGTCGTTGACCATGCTCGGAGACTGGAGCAGCGACTTGACCCGAGAACTTCGGCTGCTGCCCAGCAAGACTGGTCGTCTCTCGATCCTGCGGCCAGTGGGGCCTTTGACGTTTGATGGTGCAATGCCTCGGACTGCCCACCCGTTACTCGTGTACGCGGAATTGCTTGCCACCCCCCACGAACGCAGCGCCGAAGCTGCGCTTGAGCTTAGAGAACGCTTCTTGGAGTTGCCGCAGTGAAGTTCTCTTTCACTGATGCTCAGGTCGCCGCGATCCGCGATCTGCGAAGATTGTGGCCCGAGGTTGCTCTCGTCCTTGTGGGAGCAGGGGGATTGGCCGTCCACAAGCAGATGCATTGGCGCAGGACCAACGACCTCGATCTCTCGATCTCGCTATCTGCCAGCGAGTTCCCGGGGGGGCTCGAACTAGTACCTGGATGGAGACGGCACTCGCACAAGGAACATGAATTCATCTCGCCGCTCAGCGTGAAGATTGATTTCATTCCCGGAGGGCTGCAAGACTTGGCTCGGCGAGAGCTCGTGTGGCCGAACGGGTTCAAGATGAATCTGACAGGGTTCAGACATGTCTTCGCGAGAGCCCTGCCACTCGAAGTAGAAGCGGGACTGCAAATCCATGTCGCACCTCTTCCAGTGATCGTTCTTCTGAAGATGGTGGCCTGGTTGGATCGCCCCGCCGAGCGCGAACGCGATCTCGAAGACCTTGCGCACGTGTTCGATGAATTTGCCGAACCACAAGACGAAGCGTTCTATGGCCCCGAAGTCATTGCCCAACAGATCAGCGTTGAGTACGTCAGCGCGTATCTTCTAGGGCGCGAATTGGGATTGCTCGTTGACGCCGAGGAGCGCGCCTTGGCCGAACGTTTCATCGGGAAACTCCTGGCGGATGAGGCTACTCGCTCACTGATGGCTCGTCTCGGTCCCCGCGGTTGGAACGGCAATGCCGAGGAACTAGCTCCAAGGCTAGAGCTTTTCCTTCGCGGCTTCCGTGCAACTCAACCCGCGGAAACCGCCTCGTCCTATCGGTGATAAGCGGCGCTAAGTGAAGCACCAGCGCGCGTCGAGCGCTGGTCCAGGGTCCAGGATCGCACCCCACGCCCGCATTCACCTGCGGTTGCACCGAATCCACCGAATCGTTTCAGCATCGTTTCGGTGGCGAGATCGCCTTGCGAAACCGGCGCTTCACATGCATTCCACGCAGGCTGGGGGACCAGGAGCCCCGATGCCCATTCGCAACGTATCGCTGGCCACGCCCTTCGTCGTCCTCGCGCTGGCGATCGCCGGCTTCACGCTCACCTCCGTGTGGATCCAGCGCCACAGCGCGCAGCTCCGGGAACCCGCGTTCGCGGCGCTCGCCTCGTCGGTGCGCGATCTTGGCGAGTTGGTGGAGATGCGCGCGCAGTTGCATCGCGCCATCGTCGCGCGGGACGAAGAAGGCGAGGGCGGAGATCAGGAAGGTGCGCTGCGCGACCTGCGCGCCGCGTTCACGCGGTATGCCGCCGCCCAGTCCGCGCCGCCTGCCCAGCTCGCGGCCGCCCTCGGCGGCTTCGAGCGCGACGCGCCAGGAACGGACGCCCGTGAGGCGCACCGCTCGGGCGACGGCCTCGGCAACCTCCTGATGGACGAGCTTGCCGTGGGAACGCGCCGGGCCGGCGGCGCTTCCGAGCGCCTGGAGGAGATCCGCGGCCGGTCGCTGCGGCTGGTCAACGCGCTGAACTTGCTCTGGGCGTCGCTCGCGCTGGCCGGCGGAGTGGTCGCCGCGGTGCTGGTGCGGCGGCACCAGCGCGTCGTCGAGCGGCTCCGGCGCGTCGAGCGGGCGCGCGCGTCGGAGCTGGAGCAGTTCGCCGGTCGCGTCGCGCACGACATCCTGAGCCCGCTCGCGCCCGTCTCGCCCGGCTTGCAGGTGCTCTCGCGCAAACTGGACGGCGACTCCGCGGCGCACAGGGCGGTCACCGCCATCCGGCGCAGCCTGGATCGCGTTTCGATCATCGTCGACGAGCTGCTCCGGTTCGCGCGTTCGGGGGCGCAGCCTGTTCCGGGAGAGCGCGCCGACATCGCCCGCGTGCTGGAATCCGTTCGGGATGAGCTCGCGCCCGATGCCGAGCAGAGCGGCGTCACGCTCCGGTTCGAGGCGGCGCCGCAGGTCGAGGTGGCCTGCGGGGAGGGCGCAATGCTCGTGGTCATCCAGAATCTAGTCCGCAACGCGATCAAGTACATCGGCGACGGACCGCACCGCCTCGTGATCACGCGCGCGGTGGTGGCAGCGCAGAGCGTACGCCTGAGCGTGCAGGATTCCGGACCGGGGCTTCCGGTGGGAATGGAACAGGCCGTCTTCGCGCCCTACGTGCGCGCGCCGGGGACGCACGCGCCAGGCATCGGACTGGGGCTCGCGACGGTGAAGCGCATCGTCGAATCGCGGCGCGGCCGCGTTGGCGTCTGGTCCGAGCCGCGCAAGGGAGCGACCTTCTGGGTCGATCTTCCCCTCGCGAGCCGCATCTGAGCGAGCGCTTCTCGGCGGGCACCAGCAGCGTGCCCTCCCAGAGGCGCAGCGGCCGATCCCCAAGGACGGCCCGAGCCGCGCCAACTCAGCCATGCTCTCAGGTGCGATCGGCATCCGGGTCTTCATGACGCCCGCTCGGCGAACCTGTCGGCAGCGATGCCGCCGAGCCGCCGCGCGACCAGGTACGCGGCGCGGAGGTCCTTCGCGGCCAGCTCGTCACCGCACCATGCCTACGCCAAGATGGCGGCAAGATCACGCCGGGCGGCGGAAAGCAGGGCCGAAGTGATCGATCCGCGCCGCAAGTGCGCGCAGCGCCGACAACCGCTCCGTTGCTGCGCCCATTCGGACTTCCTTACAGTGACAGGAGTCGTTTCCAGCCAACGCGAGAGCTGCCGTGCCCTTCCGATCACGGGTTTTCCTGGTCCTCGCGGTCGTCGGCTTCGTTCCGCTGCTGGTGCTCGGCTGGCTGTCCTTCTCGGTCAATCGGGCCGAGCTGGAAACGACCGTCGGGCGCGCGCACGAGGCGACCGCGATCGCCGCAGCCCGCGCGTGCGAACGATGGGTGGCGCAGACCCTCGACTCGCTGCGGCTCTCGCTGTCCGCCATCTCCTTCGATCAGCTGACCCCGGCCGAAGCGGCGACGGTGCTGCGCATCCCGTACCGGCAGCTGGACCCGGTGGAGGCGATCGCCCTCCTCGACGAAAGCGGCAACGCGCTCGTCCCGCCTCTCATCGAGGGCAAGTCCGGCGTGCGGCAGCTCGATCAGGAGGACGTCGATCTCTTCGCCCACCACGTCCCGTTCGCGTATGCGACCGCGGCGGGTGCTGCCATCGGGCCGCCGTACCGGGGGAAGTCGGGCTCCGCGCGCCTGGCCGTGGCGGTCCGCACGGGCTTGCCCGGGCCCGACGGCGCGCCACTCCTGATCGTGGCTGCGCAGCTCTCGCTCGACCAGCTCGAGCGCCAGATGCGCGAGCTGGCGCAGGACGGCAGCGTCGCCTACCTCGTGGATCGCGACGGCACTGTGATCGCCGGGACGGCGGGTTCCCCGCTCACTCCCGCCGAGGTGGACCTGATCAAGGCGGGCGTGGCGAGCTCGCACGCCCTGTCCAGGCAAGTGCGGCGAGGCAATGGGACCGACTGGCTGGCCGCCTTCGCTCCGCTGGGCGATCTCGGCTGGGGAGTGGTGATCGCGCAGCCGGCCGGGCGCGCCCTGCGCCCCGCGGACCGCGTGCGCCTGTACACGCTGTTCTGGGCAGGGGTGACGCTGGTCCTGGTGACGCTGCTCGGCGCGTTCCTCTCTCGAGGCCTCACCGAACCCATTCGCCATCTTTCGATCGCCGCGAGCGCGCTCACCGAGGGTCGCTATGACCACACCGCGCAGGTGGAGACCAACGACGAGCTGGGCAGGTTCGCCGTCGCCTTCAATCACATGGCGCGCGAGGTCCGCCGCCGCGACGACGAGATCCGCCGATGGAACGCGGAGCTGCAGGATCGGGTGGACCGCCGCACCGCCGAGCTGAAGGAAGCGCAGGACCAGATCCAGAGGTCGCGCCGGCTCGCCGCGCTGGGGTCGATGGCGGCCGGCATCGCGCATGAGCTGAACAACCCGCTGACCGCCCTGACCGGCGCTGCCTCGTTGCTGCGCCAGCAGCTCGATCCCGGCGGGGCGCAGGATGGCTTGGTTCGGATCCTCGTCGAGCAGTCCGCGCGCGTCGCGCAGCTCGGGTCCGATCTGCGCCGCTTCGCGGATCAAGAGCGCGAGCAGGCCGGAACGCGCTTCCCGCTGGCCACCGCCGTTCGTGCGGCGCTCGAGTCCTGCAAGGAAGAGCTGAGCGGCCGCCAGATCGAGCTGACCACCGATTTCCGGGAGGCCATTCCCGACACGCAGGGCAACCCGGAGCAGATCCAGCAAGCGGTCTCGCAGCTGGTGCGCAACGCCATCCAGGCGATGCCCGACGGCGGCAAGCTGACCGTCCGACTGGTCGACGTGGAAGGCGAGGCGCTCAAGCTGAGCGTCAGCGACACCGGAAAGGGCATCCCGGCGCCCATCCGCGAGCGCATCTTCGATCCGTTCTTCACCACCAAGCATCGTCACGCCGGCGCCGGGCTGGGCCTTTCCATCGCCCACACGGTGGTGCTGGCCCATCACGGCAAGCTGACCGTCGAGAGCGAAGAGGGCCGGGGAGCCACTTTCACGGTGCTGTTGCCTACTGCGGGAGCGGCCGCGCACCTGAGGTGAGAGGGAGGGGCAGTGAGCGAAGGTCATGAGCCGCTAGGCCACAGTGAATCTCTCGAGGAAGCGACGCTGCTGGCCCCGGGGCTGATCCACGAGCTGCGGCATCCGCTGGTGGGCATCAAGGGTGGCCTGGAGCTGGTCGCGCGCCGGCTGGGCGTGGCTCTCGCCGGAGTCGAAGAGTGGGAGCTGGTCCTGAAGCAGGTGCGGCGAGTGGAAGAGCTGCTGCACAGCTACGAGGGCCTGCTCTCGCCCAGCCAGGGCGCCGTCGCTCCCTTCGCCGTCGACGAGGTGGTGGAGCGGGCCGTCGAGCTGCTCTCGTTCCGCTTGCGGCGGCTGGGGCACAGGTTCGCTTGGAGCTCGCTACCCGTGCGGCAGTTCGCCTTGGGCGCACCGAATGCGCTGCTGCACGCCGTCACCAACCTCCTCCTCAATGCGGTCGATGCCGCGGAGGAGGCGGGGGGCGCCTCGCGGGTGGAGCTGCGCGTCTTGCCGGCGGCGGAACGCGTCGAGGTCCGCGTGAGCGACGAGGGCGGCGGCATCGGTCCCGAGGTCCGCGCGCGGCTCTTCCAGCCGAGATTCACCACCAAGGGCGCCGGCAAGGGGACGGGCCTGGGGCTGCACATCGCGCGCGCCATGATGCGCAACCACGGCGGCACCGTCCGGCTGGTGGAAGACGGCGACCCGACGCGGCTGCCGTGGGCGCGCACCGAGTTTGCCGTCGAGATCCCCGCAGGCCCCCGGTAGCGAGCCATGGCGAACGCGAAGAGCGGAGGTCGCAGGGCGGTGGAGGTGGCAGCGGCCACGCTCCTCTTCCTCTGCGCGGCATTCCTCCTCTTTCGCCATTCGGTGTATCAGCCGCCGGAGCCACCCACGGAACGTCGCGGGGACCAGCCGCCGGGCGCCGCGCAGCAGGCCCTCGCCGCGCCCGCGCCGCAGGAGGCAGTGGTCCTCACGGTGGCGGGGTCCGTCGAGAGGGCTCGCGGCTCGGGACCGTGGTCCCGGCTGGTCCCCGGCGAGCGCCTGAAGGCGGACGAATCCATCCGCACCGGGAAGAGCGGCCGCACCGACCTGCGCATCGGGGACAAGTCGACCTTGGCGGTGACCGAGTCGACGCAAGTGACCATCCGGGAGCTGACCCGCGCGGTCCACCGCTTCCGCCTCGAGCGAGGCCGCCTGGCCGTGGACTACAAGCCCGACGGCGAGCGGATCCTGAAGATCGAGAGCGAGAGCAGCGGCGCAGTGGCCGAGACGCACGGCGCGCGCTTCAGCGTGCTGAGCACAGGCTCGACCATCGCGGTGGCGACCGAGACGGGCTCCGTGAACCTGCGCGCTGCGCAGCGCGAGGTCGAGGTCCGCGAGGGGCAGACCGCCGCCGTCCGCCAGGGTGAGGCGCCGAGCGCAGCGGAACCCATCGCCTCCGTTCCCATCCCGCTCCTGCTCAAGGTCGCCGCCGCCATCTCGAGCGAGAACGAGCAGCTCTGCGCGCGCGTGACGGGCACGGCGCAGACCGGCGCCGAGGTGCTGGTGGATGGCGTTCCCGCCGACGTCGACCGCGAGGGTCGCTTCAGCGTCGCGGTTCCGCGCAGGCCGCCCGACAAGAACGAGGTGCTGGTGGCCATGCGCGACGCCGCCGGCCGCGAGCAGAGCCGCACCTTGCCGTGCGATGCGCTCGATCCGCGCATCCGGCGCGTCGGCATTCGCTGGGAGCCGCCGGAGAACGAACCTTGATGCTGCCGCTCCTCGTCGCCGCCGCGCTCCACATCGAGGCCAACCCGGCACGGCTGGAGTTGGGGAAGTCGTCCGCGCGGGCGGTGGTGCGCATCACGTCCAAGGCCGAGCCGCGTCTCTCCGCAAGCGTGGGAAGCCTGATCAAGCTCCGGCGCGAAGGACCGGAATCCTGGACCGCCGAGTACGTGCCGCCGCGCGAGACCTTTCCGCAGGTGGCGCTCCTCGCCGCACTGGTCTCGGGTGAGCTGGCCTGGACCTCGCTCCCGCTCTGGGGACGTGGCGTCGCGCTGGTGCAGACGCGGGCAGGAGCACGCATTTCCGTGGACATCGGCGCTCGGACCTTCGGTCCCGCGCAGGCCGACGAGCGCGGGCAAGCCCTGGTGCCGGTGATCGTCCCCCCCGGCGTGCACGAGGTGCGGCACCGGGGGCGGCGCATCGACCTGCCGGTTCCGGACGCGCCGCGGCTGCACGTCGTGCTGCTCGAGGAACGCGCGCGGGCCGATCGGGTCGAGAAGGTGACGATCTGCGTCCTGGCTACAGACGACGAAGGCAAGCCGCGCCCGGGAGCGCAGCTGGTCCTCAGGCCGGACCGCGGCGACGTCTCGGCCGCGCAGGAGCGTGCGGCCGGCGAGGTGTGGGCGACCTGGACGCTCCCGCCCGGCAGCGCCGGGACGGCCCGGCTGCGAGTCGCGCTCGCGGACGCGCCGACGCTCCTTGCGCAGGCGAAGCTCACGCTCGAGCCCGGTCCGCCGGCCACGGTCTCGCTGACCGCCGATCGCGAGAGCGTCGTAGCCGGCGCGAGCAGCCAGGTAACCCTGCGTGCCGGGGCCCGCGACACCGCCGGCAATGCTTCCCTGGTGCCTCTCGCGGTCTCAGGCCCGGCGGACTTCGGCGCGTTCGTCGCGGGGCGGCCCGGCGAATGGCGCTGGCATCCGCCGGACTCCTTCGGTGGGCGCCAGTCGGTCGAGCTGGTCGCTCACCCGGCGGGAACCGCCGAGCCGCACGCATCCGTCCTGCTGCGCCTCGTGCCCGGGGAACCGTCTTCCGCCTCGATCGAGCCAGGCGCCCCGGCGGTCCGCACCGGTCCTGGCGGGCGGCTCCTGCTCCGGGTGCGCCGGACCGACCGCTTCGGCAATCTCGTCCCCGGCGCGGCTCCCGCCGCCTCCGCCGAGGAAGGCAGCATCGCCGGGATCGAGCCGCAAACCGACGGCGCCTACCTCGCCACGTATCTGCCCCCCCGCCGCTGGAACCGGGAGGACACGGTGGTGGACGTGCGCTGGTCCGAGGCGGCGGCCCGCACCCGCGTGGTGCTGTTGCCGGGGCTCGCTCCCGTCGCGATCAGCCCCAAGGTCGGGGCGCTCAGCAACTTCGCACGGCTGAACTCCCCGGTGGCCGCGGTCGAGGCCTCGCTGCGCACCGACCGGTTCGGCCCCGAGCTGGCCTTCTCCGCCGAGCTTGCCTGGTACTTCTCCTCGCGCGAGCAAGTCGTCGGGCAGCTCGGGAATGCGCAGGGACGCGTCGATTTCTTCGGACTGTCCGCACAGGTCGCGCTGCGGATGCCGCTCGGGATCCGCACCACCGTGTGGGCTGGCG
Source organism: Myxococcales bacterium (assembly GCA_035635335.1). Classification (GTDB taxonomy): domain Bacteria; phylum Myxococcota; class Myxococcia; order Myxococcales; family 40CM-4-68-19; genus VBKO01. The sequence goes on from DASQBG010000200.1 coordinate 9,796, forward strand.
GGGGACCTTCGCTCCAGGCGATCGCGAGCAAATTGCAGCTCGGCAGCGAGCCGCAGATCTCGGAGAGCGCGCTCGTCCTGGGTGCGGCCGTTTCGCTCGGCATCGAGCGGAGATTCGCCCGCGCGGTTCCCTTCGCCGAGCTGCGCTGGTCCCGGCATCGGAATCCTTCGCTCTCCACCCTCACCGGCGCGATCAGCGCCACCTCGCTCGTCCTGGGGACACGCTTTGAGCTGCTCTAGACCCCGCGCCGCCCTGCTCGTCGCGCTGGCGGCCGCGGCCTGCAGCAGCGGCGTGCCGCCTTCGTTCGCGCCGCGGCCGCTGCGCATCGATCCCGCCGGCGGTCCGCGCAACGTCGACGCGCAGGTGACGATCCTGGGAGAGCACTTCTATGCGCGCGGCGTCCAGTCGCTTTCGTCGAACGGGGGCATCTTCGTCGACGACGGATACTCCGCGATTCTGGGCGGCGTTCCGCTCCGCGACGTGGTCCGGGTGAGCGACACCGAGCTGCGCGCCGTCTTGCCGGCCGGTCTCGCCGCAGGAGCGCAAGACCTGGTCGTGGTGAGCTCGGACGGGATGTCGGGAACGCTGGCCCGCGGCTGGCTGGCGTCCGATCTCACGCCGGCGAGACTGCTGGTGACCGCGGCCGCCCCTCCCCAGGTGAGCACCGGGCAGTCGTTCGCCGTCGCCATCGACGTGCGCAACACCGGCGGAGCCGCGGCGCGCAGCGTCTCGCCCTCGCAACTGGCCGTGTCCGGAGCGGGCGCGGCCACCGCGCTCCTGCAGAATCCGCCGGCCCAGGACATCCCTGGAGGCGAATCGCGCACCTTCCTCTGGTCCATGATGGCGAAGCAGGCCGGAACGCTGACGCTCGGCGGCGGCGCAGCCGGCGTGGACGAGGTGTCGCAACGGCCGGTGAACGCCTCGTCCGCGGCGGCGCAGATGCTCATCCAGCTGCGCAGCGCGCTCGAAGCGGCGGCCGAGGCACCCGCGCCGATGGTGGTGAGCGTGGGCCAGTCGATCGCGTTCACGCTGCTCGTCACCAACACCGGCACCGCCACCGCGCAGGCGGTCTCGTTTCCCTCACCGCTGACCGGCGCGGAGCTGGCGCTGATCTCGGCGCCCGCGCCCCAGGACGTTCCCGGCGCGATGGGCAGCCGCGCTTTCACCTGGATCTACCGCGCCGGGCAGGCGGGCCGGGTCGCGCCGGCAGTCGTCGGCGGCTCCGGCACGGACGAGAACGACCGGCTTCCCGTTCCGGTGCCGGCTCGTTCCTGGCCAGCGGCGACCATTCAGCTCCCGGCCCAGCTCTCCGCCTCGCCCGGTCCCGTGCCGGCCCAGGTCAGCATCGGCCAGTCGTTTCCGGTCACACTGCTCACGTCCAACACGGGCGAGGCCGCGGCAAAGTCGGTGATCGCCAGCTTGCAACAGGCGGGCCCCGGAGCCGTGGCGGTCGTGAGCGCTCCAGCCACGACCGATCTTCCCGGGGGGGCCTCGACCACGTTCTCCTGGACTCTTCAGGCGACCGCGGGAGGAGCAGTGTCGCTGGCCCTTTCGGCAAGTGGCGCGGACGCCAACAGCGGCGCGGCAGTCCAGACCCTCCCGCCGGCGGCGGGGCCAGTCCTCGTGCAGACGCCACCGCAGCTCACCGCGACCGCGACGGTCTCGCCGACGCAGGCCAGCACGGGACAACCGATCGAGCTGCGGCTCGATGTGGCGAACGCCGGCCAGGCTACCGCGGCGGCCGTGCTCCCCACCCCGCCCATCGCGAGCGGCCCAGGCACGCGGCTGCTGCAGTCACCTGCGGCGCAGGACGTACCGGGCGGGACGACACGCAGCTTTCTGTGGAGCTATGCGGTGGATTCCGCCGGGGCCGTCAACTTCTCGGTGTCGGCGGCCGGCAAGGACCAGAACAGCGGCGTGACGGTCCAGGCGCCCACCGCCACGTCGAACGCGGTAACGGTTTCCACCGCCGCCTTTCTCCAAGCGGTCGCCGCAACCGATCGCACGCAGGTGAGCGTCGGCCAGGACGTGGTCCTCAAGGTGGACGTCCACAACGTCGGACAGGCCGACGCGCTCGGCGTGACCTGCACGGCGACGCTCTCCGGCAGCGGCTCCGCCACGCTGGTCAGCTCGCCCGCGGCGCAGGACGTCCCGGCGCAGGCCATCCGCAGCTTCCAGTGGACGTTCCATACGACTGGCGCGGGGTCCCTGAGCTTCTCCGTCGGCGCGAGCGGCACGGACAAGCTCAGCGGCGCGACGGTGTCCACCACCGCGAGTGCGAGTCCCACCGCAGTCCAGACGCCGCCGGCGCTCAGCGGTGCCGCCCAGCTCATACCTGCGCAGGCCAGCACTGGACAGCTCGTGACGCTGCGGCTCGACGTCACCAACGCCGGGCAAGCGACCGCGGCGGGCGTGACCGCCACCGCCACGGGTGGCAGCGGCGTTGCGACCCAGACCGCGGCGCCGGCAGCGCAGGACGTCCCTGGTGGGCAGACGCGCAGCTTCTCGTGGACCTACCAGGGCACCGCGTCCGGGACGCTGCAACTGTCCGCGTCCGCTGCCGGCGCCGATGCGAACAGCGGGCTCGCCGTATCGGCCGCCCCGGCATCGGCGAGCGCGGCGATCCAGACGCGCGCCGCGCTCTCGGCGGTGGCGCGCCTCTCGCGCGGAACCGCGAGCGTGGGTCAAACCGTGCAGCTCCTGCTCGACGTGACGAACTCGGGTCAAGCGGCCGCGCTCCAGTTCACGCCGGCCGCTCCGGCTGCGAGTGGCCCAGGCGCCCAGATCGCCTCCTCGCCTCCCGCGGCGGACGTTCCCGGTGGAGCGACGCTCACCTTCACCTGGACCATCTCGGCGCAGGCCGCAGCCAGCGTGAGCTTCTCGGTGGCAGGTTCTGCGACGGACGCGAACAGCTCGGCCGCCGTTCCACTCGCCGCCGCGACCAGCCCTGCGCTGCTCATCCAGACCCCGGCGCAGCTTTCCGCGGCGGCGCGCCTCTCCGCCGCGCAGGTCGACGTCGGCCAGTCCTTCCAGCTGCTGCTCGACGTCACCAACGCAGGACAAGCCGGCGCGGCCGTGGCCCCTGGTACCCCGGCCCTGGTAGGGACGGGCGCCGCACAGGTGACGAGCGCGCCCGCGGGCCAGACGGTTCCCGGCCTGTCCACGCGCACGTTCGCCTGGACGTTCTCGCCCATGCAGAAGGGGACTCTGCGGTTCACGGTCGGGGCCTCGGCCAGCGACGTCAATTCCGGAGCATCCGTCGATCCGGCGCCCGCCACCAGCCCTTCGTTGCTGGCGCAGGTGCCGGCGGCGCTCTCCGCGTCGATCGGCGTCAGTCCCGCCACGGTGAACACCGGCCAGCCTGCCACCGTCTCGCTGACCGTCGCCAACTCGGGCGAGGCCGCTGTCCAGGCCGTCTCGCCGGCACTCACGGTGGGAGGCGCCGGCGCGACGCTCGTCTCCGGTCCGACCCCGGCGAACGCGACCATCGCGGGAGCGTCGGGACAAACGTTCACCTGGTCCTACCGTGGCGCCGCTACCGGAACCGCGACCTTCTCCGCGACCGCATCGGGAACCGGCGCCAATACCGGCCAGCCCGTCTCCGCCCCTGCTTCAGCGCCTGCCAACCTCGCCGTGCAGACCCCGGCCGCGCTTTCCGCGACATTCGCGGTGCCGTCCCAGCCGGTGAACGTGGGCCAGGCCTTCAGCGTGAGCCTGGTCGCGTCGAATACCGGCGACTCGGCCGCGAGCGCGGTGTCGCCCTCGACGCCTGTCCTCGCGGGCACTGGAGGCGCCACGCTCTCGGCAGGCGCGACGCCCGCCTCCGCAACCGTACCCGGTCACGGTAGCCAGACGTTCATCTTCGGGTACACAGGTAGCGCCGCGGGAAGCTTGACGTTCGCCGGTAGCGCCAGCGGCACCGATGCGACGGACGGCAACCTGGTCAGCTCCGCAACCGCCAATTCGGCGGCAGTGACCGTGCAGACGCCCTCCGCCCTCTCCGCGACGCTCACCGTCCCCCGGGACGTGCCGCTCGGCGACACTTTCACGCCGGCGCTGACGGTGACCAACTCGGGCGATGCCAGCGTCACCGCGCTCACGCCGGGCTCGCCCGCGGTGGTGGCCAGCAGCACGGGAACCGCCGCGCTGGTCTCCGGTCCGTCGCCCGGAACGCCGATCACACTCGCCGGTCACTCGAGCCAAGCGTTCACCTGGGTGTTCACTGCGACCGGAGCCGGGACGCTGCAGTTGTCGGCGCAAGCCTCGGGCAGCGACGCCAATGACGGGTCGGCACGGAGCGTTGCGGCGACCTCTGCCGCCGCGCTAGTGGGCGAGACGGCGCTGGTCGCCGCCGACCCGTTCGGCGACGGGACGGCGTTCTCGTTCCTGTTGAGCTTCTCCGGCCAGGTCTGGCTGGGTCCCGCCGCCAACGGCACCGGCGCGGTGCGGATGAACGCGGACGGCAGCGGAGCGCAGCTCGTCCCCTGGCAGCTCGAGCACAATGCCGGCGCGAAGAACACGGCGTACACGGGCGTCCCCGCGCACACCATCGGCTTCAAGGGATGCGCCGCGAACAGTGCCCAGTGCGGACCCGACAACGAGAGCGGACGCGGCCTGTTCTTCAACGGGGTCATCGCCGGCACCGAGTGGCTCGGCCTGGCCGGCGCCCACGCCAACGCGGGCACCGATTTCGCGCGATTCGTGTACCTGACCCAAGCGGGCTTTCCCCTCGCGACCGGGGGATACACCGACTTCGCGTACGCCGACCTCTCCAACAAGGTGTCGTCCAGCACCGTCAGCATCACCGCGGCGGCGGCGTACCACGACCGGCTGTACCTCGGGTTCCAGGACGGGAGTGGGTCGTCGTCGCCCATGCTCGAAGCCCTCACGGCGATGCCGCCGCTTCCGGGATCCAGTCCGACGGGCACGTTGCTCGACATGGGGGCGGTGAACATGCCGGGCGTCGGCGGCGGCCTGCGGCTCGACAGCATGGCGGTGTTGGGCGCTCCGTCCAACGACGCTCTCTATCTCGCCAACGCGAGCGGATTCACCCGCTCGACCTCCGCCACCCCGGGACAGTGCCAGGTCCTCCTCCTTCTCCTCCTCTGCCCCGACTGGACCAACGCCACGCCCAGCGCGGCCGCGTACGGCAACAAGACCTCGCTCGCGAGCAGCAAAACGTCCGATCTCGAACCGGCCGATCGCGCGGTCCCGGCGATGGTCAGCTTCGGCGGCCGCTTGTTCGCCGCCCGCAACACGACCACCGGTCCACAGCTTTGGTCCTGCGATCCGGCCCGCGGCGGCACCGCGGCGCAATGCGATCCTGGCGATTGGTCGCTGGTGGCGCCGAATACTTCGGGAGATACCCGGCTCACCCAGTTCAACGACGCATCCAACGCCGCCGTGACGCTCCTCGCTGCCACGCCACAGCACCTCTTCGTGGGCTTCAACAACGCAACCCGGGGCATCGTCGTGTACCGGACCGGGACCGCGGCGGCGGCGAGCGCCACGGATTTCAGCGGACGCCAGGGCTGCGCGGCGACCGGCAACGGGTGCCCGGGCCTGGGCGGCGACGGGCTGGGCAAGGGGCTGACGCGCATCTTCGACGGCAAGGCGCTGAGCTTCGCGGGCGCCGACTTCCTTTATCTGGCAGCGGGCACCGGCACCTCGCCCGTGCGCGTCTACCGCGCGGCGCCCTGAACGGTCGCGCTCGACCGACCGCGAGGCGTCGCCTACACTGCACGACCTTTTGCAACCCCGGAGGGGACATGGCGGGCATCGAGACAGGCGACTTTCCCTCCAAGGTGCTGGTGGTCGACGACGAGTCGGTGATCCTGCAGCTGCTCACGACCGCGCTGAGCGCCGAGAACCTTCCCTTGCGGACGGCCCTGACCGCGGAAGAGGCGGAGCGAGCCCTCGCGTCGGAGGAGTTCGGCTGCCTGCTGGTGGACAAGAACCTGCCCGGCATGGACGGCATCGAGCTGCTGCGTCGGACCCGGAAACTGCAGCCTCACTGCGCCTGTCTGATGATGACCGGCTACGCCTCGATCGAATCGATTGTGGAGGCGCTCCGGCTGGGTGCGGCTGACTACCTGCAGAAGCCCTTCCCCAGCCTGAGCCTGGTGGCGGAGAAAGTCCGGATCGCGATCGAGAATGCCCGGGCCCGGTTCGAGCGCGAACGCTTCCTCGAGAAGCTGCGGGGGTTCGAAGCGGAGTTGCGGATCCGAGACGCGGCGATCGCCCGCCAGCGGACGGAGATCGAGGTCTTCAACGATGTCCTCGAAGCGCGCGTCGCGGCGGCGAACGGCGACCTGAAGCGCCGCTGCGCGATGCTCTCCGACGAGCTGGCGCGGAACATCGGTGGCGACCGCGCCGCGCGGCTCTCGGCGGAGATGGTGCTGTCGACGGCGACCGAGCTGGAATCGCGCAAGGAGTCGGCTCCGCTGCGCGGCGAGCTCGCGCGCATCGTGCGCCAACTCGAGGACCATTTGCGGTTGCTGCACTGACCGACGTCTACGTGCACGTCGCGGGAAAGGCGGAGGGTCACTCCGCCTTTCCCGGTTGCGGCTAGAACGTGTGCTGCACGCGGCCGTACACGAAGCGGCCCACGTAGTCGTAGATGGTCGGATCGGAGTTGGCCAGCGGCGCCGCGAAGACGTACTGGGGCGACTGGTCGAACACGTTGTTCACGCCTGCCATGAGCACCGTCCTGCCGGCCGGGGTGCGCAGGAGATAGCTCGCGTTCAGGTCGACCGTCCAGTTGTAACCCGTCTGCCGCTTCGGAGCGGTGGGATCGAGCCAGCAGAGCCCGCCGACCGAGAGGAAGTGGCCCGAGTCCGAGTCGAAGGCAGAGCACTCCTTGAACGACCCCACGTACCTGGCGATCGCCCCCGCGCTGAGGCCACCGAGCCGCCAGTTTGCGCCCACGTTGAACTTGAGAGCGGGCAGTGGACCCAAGTCGTAGTTGCCCTTCCCGTGGATCGTCGGGCCGACGGCCTGGTCGCGATCGAACTTCGCCAGCCAATTTCCGTCGAATGCGAATCCGAAGCGTCCGACCTCGGTGGGCAGCGCATAGCGGACCGCGAAGTCGACGCCGGACGTGCGTGTCTGGGCCAGGTTCTTGTTAAAGTCGGTGACGAACAGGATAGTGCCGTCAGAGGCGCGCGTGATCAGGTTGCAGTAGGGCTCGAACGAGGTGCCGCCTGGGCCCGGATAGCAGCCCCTGAGGATGGCCGGAAGGCCGATGGTGCCGACCGGGTCGTCGATCCACATGGAGTAGTAGTCCACCGTCACCGACAGGTCACGCATCACCCGGGGCTGGAGCACGACTCCCGCCGTGAAGATCCTCGCCGTCTCCGCCTTCAGGCCGGAGTTGCCGCCGACGTGCGCGAGCTCCTGGTTGCCCGAGTCGCCCGATCCGCCCGCCGGGGCGCCGTGCGCCACGCACTGGGCCTTCAGCTCCGGCGTCACGGTGGCGAGACTGAAGTTGCACGGATCGCGGACAGTGGGTGCGGTCTCCCCGTTACCCAGATAGAGCTCGTTGATGGTCGGTGCGCGGAAAGCCGTGGAGAAAGTGCCTCGCACGGTGACGTCGTCAATGGGCCTATAGCGCGCGCCGAACTTGTAGGTGAAATTGCTGCCGAAGCTGCTGTAGTTCACGAAGCGGCCGGCCACGCTCGCCTCGAGGTCCCTGACGCCCGGAGCATTGGCGAGCAGTGGTAGCGACAGCTCGGCGTACGCCTCGTTCGCCTTGAACGATCCCTGGGTTGAGGTGAAGTTGAAGTCTGCCGAGTCGCCAGCCGCGGCGATCGGATCGGCGATTTGGGCGCCAGATTGGCGGCGGAACTCGTAGCCCACGGCGAGCGACACGGGCCGGTCGGAGCTGAGCTTGAAGAGCTCGCCCGTCGCGTTGGCGGCGACGGCGAACAGGGCGTCATAAGCGCGCGAGGTGCCCTCGAAGGCGAGCCCGGCGATTTGGTCGGACGTGAGCGAGCCGTTGTTCGGTCCGTCGAGGAGGTCGATCGGGACGCAGCCCGCGATCACGGAGCTCGCGTCGCCCTTCGTCCTCACGCACCGCTGAACGCCGCCGATCTGCATGGTGGGTCCCAGCGCGTCCGCGATGCGCGAATTGCGGAGCGCGCCCGCGGTGGTGAAGGTGCCGGTGGTTCGGCCATAGTTCAAGGAGGTGTCCCAATACCAGCCGCGCAGGGGTCCGAAATCCTCGGAGAGCGTGCCGTCCACCCCCGCGACGACGCGGAAGGTCCCCAGCTCCTCCCTGTACTCGCGGTGGCCGAATTCCACCAGCCGGCGGCCGGCGAAGGAGAGGTCCACTCCAAACGGGTTGTAGACGCTGTCCTTCGAGTACTTGAGCGAATAATCGCCCGGGTTGAGCGGCATGGGGGCGGCGTTCTGCTGCATATTGCGCTGCACATAGGTCAGCTCGTAGTACGGGCGGACGGAGCCGAACCTGGTGTCGCCTGCGGAGTACGCCTGGATGCGCTGGGACGGAATGGTCAGGTAGTTCTCGGCGGCGAAGTTGTAGGCATCGGCACCAAGCATCGGGCGCCAGCCGAGTGGATCGGTCGGATCGCGGATGAAGTTCTTGCGCCAGTCGATCCCCGGGGTTGCGTTGGAGCGGTCAACGAGTTGGCGGCAAAGCGTGCCGGTCACGCATTGCGGGCCGGGATCTCCTGCAAGGGTTTGCGGCAGCCGGATGGTGCCCTGAGGCGTGCGGCTGCTGCCGCCGGGCTGCGCCTCCGGCACGGTGTAGTCGTAGGTCAGCGCGTTGGCGCTCCAGGGGCGATCGCGCAGCCACGACGCCCCTTGGTCGAAGAACCCGACCGAGAAGAGGAAGTTCCCGAACTGGCCGGACCGGCCGGTGGTCACTTGCGCGTCGAAGGTCCGGGCGTCGTTGGCGGCCCCGGCGAGGCCGTACTGAGCGCTCGCCTCGGTCCCGTTGAAGGTCTTCCGGGTGATGACGTTGACCACGCCCGCGATGGCGTCCGAGCCGTAGATGGCCGAGGCGCCGTCCTTGAGCACCTCGATACGCTCGACGGCCGCCGCCGGGATCGAGTTCAGGTCGACGGAGGGTGACGCTCCGACGCCGGAGTTGACGTAGCGCCGCCCGTTGACCAGCACTAGCGTGCGGGTGACGCCCAGGGAGCGCAGGTTGACGCGCGTGGCGCCGTCGGCGCTGTAGGTCGCGCCGCCGTTGTTGAGCTGGAAGTTCGGCGCGTTGCCCTGCTCCGGGAGCATCTGGAGGAAGTCGCCGATGGTCACCTTGCCGCTCTCTTGCAGCTGCTGGCGCGTCAGGATGGTCAGGGGCGCCGGCGTGGTCAGGTCCTTGCGGCGGACGCGCGAGCCGGTGACCACGATCTCCTCTTCGGCGGCCGACCTCGCCGCGGCCGTGTCGGCCCCGGAGGGCACCGCCGTGGCGGGCTGCGGTTCCACGGCCGCCGGGGGCGCTGGAGCCTCCGCGGACTTGGATCCTTGTGCCGCCGCCATGCCCGCGGCGAGGATTGGAAAGACGAACGTCGCTGCGAACGTGCTCCGCCTCCGTGTCATGTGATGTTCCCTCCCGGCGAGGCGGCAGAACCGCTCTCGTCTCCCGTGATCACTGTCGAGTGGTGTCGCGCCGTCACCGACCCCGCGCGTGCGACGGTCGGATCTCGAGCGATGGTTTCGCCGCGCATGCCTGCGTGTGGACCGAGCGGGACCATGCGAAACCTTGCGCAGAGGGGCTGGTTGCGGCGCTGCTTGATTGCTGCAGCCAGCCTATCCCGCCTGCTCTGTGCTCTGCAATCAGCCGGCGGGGCGCTGGCGCGCGGCGAGGCGCTCGATGACCTCGACCAGCTGCGAGGCCTCGAGGGGCTTCACCAGGTGCGCGGCGAATCCCGCCGCCTTGCTGCGGACGCGATCGGTCCGCTGGCCGTAACCGGTCAGCGCCACCAGGACGGGCACGCGCCCACCGAGGAGCAAGCGCAGCCGCGACCCGAGCTCGTACCCGTCCATCGCCGGCAGCCCGACGTCGAGCACGGCGACGTCGGGCGAGAATTCCTCCACCACCGCCAGCGCGGCGGGACCGCTCTCGGCCGCGCACACCTCGTGTCCCGCGCTCTCCAGGATGTCGCCGAGCAGCATCCTCGCATCCTCGTTGTCGTCGACGACGAGGATGCGCCTGCGCGCGGCCTGGGAACCTGGCGAGCCGAGCGACGACGGCGCGGGCACCTCCGCGCCGCGGGCCCCCTCCAGGGCGGGCAGACGCACGGTGAAGGTGCTCCCCTTGCCTAGGCCGGGGCTGCGCGCCTCGACGGCCCCGCCGTGCATGGTCACGAGGTTCCGCACCAAGGCGAGCCCGATGCCGAGGCCTCCCTCCGCCCGGTCCGACGACTGCCGGCCCTGCACGAACAGATCGAAGACGCGGGGGAGCAGGCCTGGCGCGATCCCGATGCCGTCGTCCTGCACCTCGATCACGACCTGCGCTCCGTCGCGCCGCGCGGTCAGCGAGATGTGCCCGCCCGGCTCGGTATACTTGGCAGCGTTGGTCAGCAGATTGGCCACCACCTGCGCCACCCGGGCTTCGTCGGCTTCCAGGCGCAGGCCGCGCGGCGGGGCGTGCACGTCGAAGTGGTGCCGCCGCTGCTCGAGCAGCGGGCTGGCGATCTCGGTCGCCTTGGCGAGGACGTCCCGGACCTCCACCACTTGCCTGCGCAGCTCCACCTTGCCGCGGGTGATGCGCGATACGTCGAGCAGGTCGTCCACCAGGCGGATGAGGTGCCGGGTCTGCCGGTCGATCACCTCCTGCTCGCGCGAGATCCGCCCGTCGCCGCGCAGCTTCATCAGCTCGAGCGCGGTGAGGATGGGCGAGAGCGGATTGCGCAGCTCGTGGCCGAGCATCGCCAGGAACTCGTCCTTGGCGGTGCTGGCGGCCTCCGCCTGCTCGCGCGCGTAACGGAGCGCCTCCTCCAACTCGCTGCGGCGCTTCAGCTCGGTCTCCAGCGCGCGGGCGCGCTGCTGCAGCAGGCTGATGTCGCGCAGGCGCTTGTCGCGCTCGTCCGATTCCGAGTAGCTCTCCGCCGGGACCACGTGATCGTGTGCCTTGCAGATCCGGGCGAACGGCTCGCAGTGCGCTTCCTTGAAGAAGTTCCCCATCGCGTATGCGCACAGCAGCGAGAATGGCTGCGCGCGCCCGAGATCGTTCCAGAGCTCCTCCAGGCGGACGGCGGCCTGCGGGTTGCCCTCGCGCCAGAGCAGGTCGACCATCTCGCCGTACAGGCGCACGCGCTTGCGCTCGCACGCACCCAGGCAGCCGTCGATGGTTCCGCCGACTAGCGACCGGAACGGCTCCCACTGCGGCATGCCCCCGACCATGAACGCGTCGAGCGTCGCGCGTGCGTCGAGGAAGGTCAGCCGGCCCGCCGCGCAGGCGCGCTCGACATCGAAGCCTTTCGACAGGAGCGACTGCTGGAAGGCTCGGCGGTGCGGCTCGGTGGCGATGACGACGACGGGCTCGTCCGCGATCAGCCCGGCGCCGAGATACCGCGCCACGGTGTCCTGGAGGAACGCCTCGTCCTCGTAGAACTGGACGGTGTGGTCCGATCCGGCTGGCGCCGCCTGCAGCTCGGCGTCCGCAGCTCGGCTCGCGTCCATGATCGTCGGATGGTGCTGCGGATCCACCAAGCCACCTCGCGCCGGGAAACACCGTGCGGGCGGGCCGTGGCGGTGGCCTCGCCGGAGCGCCAAACCTAGCCGCCCCTCCGGCGCGACGCCAGCAAGGAGCGCGAGATACCCGCTCGTATGATGTGCTTCCGGACGAGCGACGGCAGCCCTGCTCGCAACCCGAGCGCCCGGAGCTGAACAGCAGCCCGGCCGGGTGTCAGCCGCCGGACATCGATGCTTCGGTCATCGCCTGGTGGCCAAGCGCGCGACGGCCGCGTCGGTCTCGGCGGCGAGTCGCGCGACGAGCCGCGCGGCGGGCTCCCGGCGCGCCATCCGCAACCCCTGCCCTGCCCAGAGCGAAAGGAACTCTGCCCTGCCCGCCTTCGCCGCAGCGGTGCGCAGCGGGCGGGTCAGCGCGTTCTGCAGCGGGAAGGGCAGGATCGCCTCGGGGTCCCGGTCGACCTGTTCCATGAACCGGTTGACGATTCCGCGCGCCGGCCGGCCTGAGAACGCGCGCGTCAAGCGCGTGTGGTGCTCGCGAGCGCCAAGGATGGCCTGCTTGTAGCAATCGGGCACGCCGGCCTCCTCGGTGGTGAGGAAGGCGGTGCCCATCTGCACGGCGCTCGCGCCGAGCGCCAGCGCGGCGGCGATCCCGCGGCCGTCCATGATGCCGCCGGAGGCGATGACCGGGACCCGCACGGCGTCGGCGATCTGCGGGACCAGCGCGATGGTGCCCACCATGGAGGTCTCGAAGTCGCCCGCGAAGCTGCCCCGGTGGCCGCCCGCTTCGCTCCCCTGCGCCACCACTGCGTCCACTCCGGCCTTTTCGAGGGCGATCGCTTCCTCGACGGTCGTCGCCGTACCGGCGAGGAACATGCCGCGCCGCTTGATCGCCTCGACGGCGTCGCCTGGCAACATGCCGAAGGTGAAGCTGAAGACGGACGCTCCCGTCTCGAGCGCGGCGGCGAGCTGCTCGGGAAATGCGTCGGGGGGCACGGAGGGGGGCCCGGGTACCGGCAGGCCGAGCTCCGCGTAATGGGGCGCCACCCGTTCGACGGCGCGGCGCGGATCGCGCGGCCCGTCGGGCAGGCGCACGGGCGCGAACAGGTTGACGCCGAACGGCCGCGAGGTGAGCGACCGCACCGCCCGGGCGGAGTCGGCGATCTGCTGGGGAGTCAGGTACGCGGCGCCGATCGAGCCGAGCGCGCCCGCCTCGGAGACCGCGGCGACCAGCCGGGGAGTGTCGCCGCCCCCGGCCATCGGGGCCTGGACGATGGGGTGCTGGATCCCCAGTCGCGCCAGCAGATCGGTCGGCCTATCCATGCGCAATCCTCCCGCTCAGGCGGTCTGGGCGGCAGCGCCTCGTCCGGGGGGGCCTCGCGAGGGCGCGGTAGCCTGCGCAGCCCGCGCCGCAACGGACGCGAGGCGCTTCATCCCTTCGGCGATCGAGTCGGGGGGCCGGTTGGAGAAGTTCAGCCGCAGGAAGTTGCGCTCTGGCGCGCGCGCGAAGAAGGGCGCACCGGGCACGAAGGCCACCTGCTCGCGCAGCGCCTCGGGCAAGAGGCGCGAGGCGTCCGCGCCGTCGGGAAGACCCACCCAGACGAACAGGCCGCCTTCGGGACGAGTCCAGGTGGTGCCGGAGGGGAACTCGCGTCCGAGCGCGTCGAGCATGGCGTCGCGGCGTTCCGCGTAGAGCGCGCGGACGCGGGCGACGTGCGCGTCGTAATCGAACGATTCGAGCAGCCGCGCGGCCGCGCGCTGCACCAGCGTCCCGGTGTGCAGGTCGCAGGCCTGCTTCGCCACCGTGAGCGCGCGGATGGTCTCCTCCGCGGCCACCACCCAGCCGATGCGCAGGCCCGGCGCGAGCGTCTTCGAGAACGTGCTCAGGTAGATCATCGGGGCGCGCCGGTCGAGCGAAGCGACCGCGGGCAGCTCGGCGCCGGAGTAGCGCAGCTCGCCGTACGGGTCGTCCTCGAGCACTGCGACGCCATGCTCGGCGGCGAGGCGCGCGAGCTGCTCCCGGCGCTCGAGGGCGAGCGTGGTGCCTTTCGGGTTTTGGAAGGTGGGGACCAGATAGACGAGCTTCGGGCGCACCCGCTTCACCGCCCGCTCGAGCTGATCGACGCGCATCCCGTGCTCGTCGCTGCCGACGGTCACGAACGATGCCTCGTGCGCCTCGAACACCTGGAGCGCGGCCAGGTAGGACGGGCTCTCCACCACCACCACGTCGCCCGGATCGACGAGGACCCGGGCGACCAGGTCGATGCCTTGCTGCGAGCCGCTGGTGATCAGCACCTGCTCGGGGGAAGCGCAAAGACCGCGGCGGCGCATGCGCTCGGCGATCCAGGCGCGCAGCGGCCCGAATCCCTCGGTGGTGCTGTACTGCAAGGCGGCTGCGCCTTCGCGCGCGAAGACCTCCGCGTGGGCCCGGGCCAGCTCCGCCACCGGGAACGCCTCGGGCGCGGGCAGGCCGCCGGCGAAGGAGAGGATCTCCGGCCGTTCGGTGACCTTGAGGATCTCGCGGATGGCGGACGCCTTGACCCGGCTGGTGCGCCTCGAGAACTTCGGGGACCTCAAGCGGCCTCCTTGCGCCTGCGGCGCGGGCCCCCGGGCAGCTCGGGGAGCGGGATCTGCGTCTGTTCCTTGACCGTCGAGAGCACCACCGTGGTGTGGGTCCGGGTCACGCCAGGGATGCGGCGCAGCGTATCCGAAATCAGCTCGTCGAGCGTACCGGTGTTCCGGGTGACCACCTTCAGGAGGTACGAGTCGAGCCCGGCCACGCGGTGGCACTCGAGCACCTCGGTCACCTCGAGGATCTTGCGGATGAACGCGTCGTGGTGGCGGGGGTGCGCGATGCGGACGCCCACGAAGGCCCGGATGTCGTTGCCGAGCAGGCGGGGGTCCAGCCGCGCGACGTAGCCGGTGATCGCGCCCCGCTCCTCGAGCTTTCGCACCCGGTCGGCCACCCCGGGCTGCGAGAGGCCCACCGCCTCGGCGATGGCCATCTGCGTGGTGCGGGCGTCGCGCTGGAGCAGCGCCAGGATCTGATAATCTATCGGATCGAAGGCGCCCAATCGATGTTCCTATCGGCAGTTGCGTTTATTGGTGGATGAACTATAGGCACTGCCCGCGCGCTGCGTCAAGACCGCGACGCGCCTCCCGTCGGTCAGAAGACGGCCCTCTCCGCGCGCGCTAAAGCGTGGCGGCCCAAGGAGGACGCCATGACCGCTCGCCTCGCCTGTGCCTTGCTCTTGCTCGCTCCCGCCGCTGCCGCGCCGCAGCAGGACGACCGCGGGAAGATCATGCTGACCATCTTCCTGCGCCACGATCAGTCAAAGACGCTGCCGGAGATCCGCGCGCAGCTCGAGCGCACCGGCTTCATGGGGGCATTCCCGCCCGCCGGCGTCGAGGTCGTTTCCTGGTACGTCATGATGGGGATCGGCCAGGTGGTCACCCTGCGGTTCCCGGCCGAGCGGCTGCGCGAGGTCAACCGACTCGTCGAGGAGAAGGCCTGGGGCGCGTACCGGACCGACTTCTACCCGACCTACGATTACAAGGCCGTCGCGGAGCAGGAGCGCAAGAAGCCGGCGAAGTGATCCCGGCGCGCCTGGTTGGCGGAGGAGGCAGGATTCGAACCTGCGAGCCCTTGCGGGCCAGCGGTTTTCAAGACCGCCGCCTTCAGCC
>DASQBG010000201.1:0-26104 GCA_035635335.1 Myxococcales bacterium
GTCCACGGTGATGCGCTTGGCGCGACCGAGGTCCTTCAGGGTCACGCTCTCCAGCTTGATGCCGAGATCCTCGGCAATCATCTTGCCGCCGGTGAGCGTCGCGATGTCCTCCAGCATGGCCTTGCGGCGGTCGCCGAAGCCGGGCGCCTTGACCGCGACGGCGTTCAGCGTGCCGCGCAGCTTGTTGACGACCAGCGTGGCCAGCGCCTCGCCCTCCACGTCCTCGGCGATGATGACCAGCGGCTTCCCGCTGCGCGCCACCTGCTCGAGGATGGGCAGGAGATCCTTCATCGACGAGATCTTCTTCTCGTGGATGAGGATGTACGGATCCTCCAGCACCGCCTCCATGCGCTCCGGGTCGGTGACGAAGTAGGGCGACAGGTACCCGCGGTCGAACTGCATGCCCTCGACCACTTCGAGCGTCGTCTCGAGGCCCTTCGCCTCCTCGACGGTGATGACGCCCTCCTTGCCCACCTTCTCCATCGCCTCGGCGATGATGTTGCCGATGGTGGTGTCGCCGTTCGCGGAGATGATGCCGACCTGCGCGATCTCCTTGTGGTCCTTGGTCGGTTTGGAGAGCTTCTTCAGCTCCTCGACCACAGCGCCCACCGCCTTCTCGATGCCGCGCTTGATCTCCATCGGGTTGTTGCCCGCCGCGACCAGCTTCGAGCCCTCGCGGAAGATCGCCTGCGCCAGCACGGTGGCGGTGGTGGTGCCGTCGCCGGCCACGTCCGAGGTCTTGGACGCGACTTCCTTCACCATCTGCGCGCCCATGTTCTCGAACTTGTTCTCCAGCTCGATCTCCTTGGCGACGGTGACGCCGTCCTTGGTGATCGTCGGGGAGCCGAACGACTTCTCGATGACCACGTTGCGGCCCTTGGGCCCCAGCGTGACCTTCACCGCGTCGGCGAGCGTGTTGACGCCCTTGAGCATCGCCTCACGCGCGCGGACGTCGAACATGATTTCTTTGGCCATTTCTTTCTCCGATGCCGTGTGAGGTGGTTACTTCTCGATGACGCCGAGGATGTCTTCCTCGCGCATCATCAGATGCTCTTCGCCTTCGACCTTGATCTCGGTCCCGGCGTACTTCGAGAAGAGGACCCGGTCACCCACTTTCACGTCCAGGGGGCGCACCTTTCCGTCCTCCAGCACCTTTCCGTTCCCGACGGCCAGCACCTGGCCTTCGATCGGCTTTTCCTTGGCCGTGTCGGGGATGATGATGCCGCCCTTCGTCTTCTCCTCCTCTTGCACGCGCTTCACGATCACGCGATCCTGCAGAGGCCGAATCTTCATGGGGTTTCTCCTTGCTGTGGAAGCTGGCACTCGACATAGGTGAGTGCCAAGGGCGGCCAATGTAACCGCCTCACAGGCGCTGTCAAGGGGTGTGCAAGCGAGCGCCGAACTTGCAGGCCGATCGCTCGCAACGCAAGATGATGGAAGGAGGTGTGGATGACCGATCCGAAGGTCCTTTCGGCACAGTCGATCCACCAGTTCTTCCGCGAGCTGCTCTCCCTGGCGATCGAGAACCAGCGGGCGCGGGTGCAACACGCTACGGAGCTCTACCTGGCGAACCTCCTGTCGGGCTTCCTGCAGACCGAGTCGCTGCTGGTCCGCGAGGAGGACGGGTCGCTGCAGCGCCGTCCGCTCGCGCTGCTCTTCAAGGAAGCGCTCGAGGAAGAGGGCGCCGCCCGGGCCCGGGCCCTGCGGCGGCTGGGCGACACCTCGCTGTTCGTCTCCGGGATGTTCTCCGACTCGCTCTCGTCGAGCCTGGTCGACGTGGAGTACGCCATCGCCATGGGGAGTCGCGCCTATGACGCTCTAGGCGACGTCGCGGCGCGCCACGGGCGGGGCGAGCGCTCGGTGTGGGATGAGCTGGCGGCGAAGTTCTCCCAGCTCGTCGAAGTGCTGAACGAGGTGAGCGAGCGGACCCTGGCCACCTCGAACGCCGGCCTGCTGCGCATCTACGAGAAGTGGATCAAGACGGGCAGCCCGCGCGTCGCGACGCTGCTCTCCGCCCACGGAGTGCCCGCGGTCCTCGCCAGGCCGAAGGGGCGGTTCGTCCAGTGAGCGCGCTCGACGCGCTGTCGCAGCTGCAGCGCCTGCTCATGTCGGTGCACGGGGTGGAAGAGACCGCGCAGGCGCGGGACTACCTGGTCGGCGCCGCCGTGCGCGAGCGCGTGGCCCCGGAGGCCAGCGCGGACGAGGCGCTGCTGGTCTCGGAGACAGGCGACGAGCTGCACGTGGGGCTATTCCTCGGCGAGCCCGTCCTGGCGCAGCTGGCGCGCGGCGCGGAGGCGCCGTGGTCACACGAGCGGCTGCACGGCTTCTGCGCCGCGGCCGAGGGTGTGTCGCACTTCCTGTACCTGTTGCACCGGGCGCGCGCGCGCCGGCCCGTCTCGCAGCTCGAGCTCGAGGCGCAGGGCGAGCTGGACAAGTACCTCTGCGTCCTGCTGCAGCTCTGGGTGGTGGGGCGGCGCGGCGCCTCCGCGGAGCTGCGGCACCGGCTTTTCCACCGGGCCACGCTGCGCAGCGGGCTTCCAGCGGCCGAGAAGGAGCGCTACCGGGTCGCCGGGGCCCTGGCTGCCGCGTGCACCCGCGCGCTGGAGGTTCGCTACGTCGCGCAGGGGCGGTTGGACGGCCTGCTGCGCGAGGTGCGGCGGCTGTACCGGCTGGGCGGCGGAGAGAAGCTCTCTGCCTTCGCGCACGGCCAGGTGGCGTGGGCCGCCTGAGCAGCAGCCCACGCCGTGCCAAGTCTACTGGCAGCCTGGCAGCTTGAAGCTCGCGATGCGCGTGCTCCAGTTGAAGGTGCCGGACGCCTTCAGGTACTCGGTGGTGAAGAAGAACGTGCAGTCGTCGACCGGGTCGATCTGCATCGCGCTGTAGTCTCCCCACCGGTTCAGGTTGGCCAGCTGCGAGCCGCCGCCCGTCTGGATGATGTTTTCCGCCTGGAGGGTCCCGAGCGGATCCGACGGCACACGGCCGGTGAAGCGGATCGACGGGAACACGGTGCCGCTGGATGCGCTGTATCCCACGGCGACGTTGCCCACCTTGTCCATGGCGATGCTGCCCATCCACCGGCTGGTGGAATCGGGGGCGTAGGTGCCCTGCTGGAACACCTGCGGCGTCGAGCTCAGGCCCCGCAGCTCGTACCAGCGGACGCCCACGATCGGCGCGCGCTTCGTCCCGCCGGCATTCACCGAGTGGTTCACCACCCACGACTCGTGTCCGGTCAGGTTGCGGTAGGCGAGCCGGAACATCAGCCGGTCTCCGAGCGAGTCGAGCTTCTGGTTGGTGCTCGGCTGGGGGATGCAGGCGCCGCCGCCGCAAGCCGCCGCGAACGCCGCCACCGGGATGCTGGTGGGTCCGGTGAGCGTGGCGTTCGCCGGGTTGGCGAAGTCGGCGTGGAACTTCCACGAATTGAGCGAGTTGCTCGCGAAATTCAACATCACGTTCGGCGCGCCGGCCGGGGGAAGCGTCGAGCCGTCCAGGTCCGAGGGCAGGACGCCGCCGAAGGCGTTGGTGAGCTGGAAGCACTGCTGTGTCGCGGCAGCGCCGGCCAGCATGGCGCTCCGGTCGTAGGCGCACAGCTTCGAGCCGGCGAACGTGGTTCCGTTGTTGAAGATGTTGAACGTCTCGTAATAGGCGTCCGGCCAGATGCCCATCTTGGGATAGTCGGGGAATTGCGTGGTGCCGTAGCTGAACGCGTAGCGGTTGTAGGTGCCGGTCGCGTCGGAAGTGGTCGACACCGCCACGCACTGCAGGTACGGCGTGGTGGTCACCGAGAACTGGGACAGCACCCAGCGGTTCGCGATCTGGTCGTACTGCACGAGCGGGTCGCCGTCATTGTTCGTCGCGCATCCGCCGCCGAACCCGGCCCAGAGCGCGTTGCCGGGCTTGGGAAAGCCGGCGGCGATCGCGCCCGTGGCCTTGTCGAAGACGGCGAACGACTCGTTGACCCATTGCACGTATTGCGTCGCGCCCACCGCGCCGTTGGTGTCGGGCGGGGCGGCGTTGGGAGTGAAGCCGTAGTCGCCGTTTCCCACTCCGGCTAAGTTCAGCCCCGGGGTGACGGCGATCAAAGGACCGACGCTGGCCTGCAGAGCAGGATCGCCGTTGGGGGTGGCGGGCGCCTGCGGCAGCGGGTGCACCTTGTGCTCCTTGAAGGCCGGCGCACCGGCCGGCGTGGCGGCAGCGTCGCGGAGGGGCCCTGAGACGTCGTGGTGGTCCGCAGGCGAGACCTCCACACCGCCCGGCGCCCGCACATCGGAATCGCCGACGGCTCTCGCCCCGATGGTGCGATCCTCACTTCCTCCGCACGCCACTGCCAGCGCGATCGAGGTGACCGCGACTCGTCGAATGCTCGTCATTTTTCCTTGTCCTGGGTTGGGGAGGCCGTCGGCCTCCCAGGGTTCGCAGCGAGCGGGGGCATCGCGGGACGGACCCTAATCAGGCAAGGAAAAGCTTGTCAATTGGCCAAGCAGGCGAGCGTACACTGCCGCGCGGCCGCAGCGCAGGCGAGTACCAGAAGCGCTGACGAGGGGAACTACTTACGCGCCGCTACAGGGACCTTCTCGGCGTCGAACTTGCCCTCGAGCGCGGCGCGGACGCTGCGGTCGAAGCGGACCTTGCCGGTGGCGATCTCGCGCAGCGCGAGCACCGGCGGCTTGTCCTTCGCCTCGAGGAGCGGCCGCGCTCCCGCCATCAGCTGCCGCGCCCTCTTGGTGCCGAGCAGCACCAGGGCAAACCGGTTGTCCACCAGCGGCAAGCAATCTTCGACGGTAACTCGAGCCATCCATTCCTCCAGCGAGCCCGCCTACATAGCCGCAAATCCCGCCACAGTCCATGAAAAACAGCGTTTCACGCAGAGCCCGCAGAGATCGCAGAGTTGATTTTCAGAAAAACAAATCCTCTGCGGCCTCCGCGAGCTCTGCGTGAAACAACCTTTTCGGCGCTACTTCGCGGCCTGGGTGGGCGAGCCGGCGTCCGGGGTCGCGGTGGGAGGGGGTTCGAGGAGGTCGTCGAGGGATTTGGGGAGGTCGTCCGCGATGGCCTTTTCGATTTCGGCGACGCGGGGCTGGGCGTCCGAGGAGGCGTAGCGGCGCTTGCCATCCTTCGTCAGGGCGCCGATCCGGACCTTGGCGAGGACTTTGTCCCCGTCGCCGAGCAGCGTGATGGTGCGCGCCTGCTCGAACGCCTTGGAATCTGGCTTCGAGGCGAACGCCGCCGCGCGCAGACCGGTGATGGAATAGAGAGCGCCGGAGATCTTCCCCTTCTTCGCCGGACCCTGTTTCGGCTCCAGGACGGTGAAGGACTCGTCCGCGAAGCCGCCGTCCTTCGGCTGCTCCTTCTTGCGCTCCACCACCATCTTCGGGCTGCCCGGCTGCTCCAGCACGATCTTCCGGATGTCCTCGCGATTCGCGTGCGCCAGCGCCTTGTCCTGCAGGTCGAAGAGGTCCCTTTTCAGATCCTTCACG
Source organism: Myxococcales bacterium (assembly GCA_035635335.1). GTDB lineage: Bacteria > Myxococcota > Myxococcia > Myxococcales > 40CM-4-68-19 > VBKO01. The sequence goes on from DASQBG010000201.1 coordinate 5,475, forward strand.
ATCTGCTGGTCCACCTCGAACACGGTGGGCGCGTCGTCGCGCTTCGCGTACGTCTTCACCGCGACGGAGCCCTTCTGTGGCGCGGGCTGCCCCACCAGCAGGGTCCGCCGGTAGTTGTCCTTCCCGCCGGCGGCCGCCACCGCGAGCTGGACCGTGATCTTCGCCGGCGACAGCCCGTACTGCTTCAGTGCCGCGCCTGTGGCGCTCTCGGCCGCGATGGCGGTGGCGCGCAGCGATTTGAGCGCCGTGACCACGCGGTCGGCGGTAGCCGTGTCCGCGGCGTCCTTCTGCGGCGCGAGCATCTTCCACGAGGCGCCGTCCTTCTCGAGGGTGTAGCCGGGCGCGGTGCCAGCGACCTCCACGCGCCGGACCTCGGCGGTGTCGTCGAGGTGCAGGACGCGCTGGTCGCGCAGGTCGAGCAGCTGCTTCTCGAAGGGGGACTTGGTAAAGCCGTCGGCGATGCGGACGGTCTTCTCGCCGTCCCGGCGCACGTAGATGCTCGAGTCGAACGGATTGCTCTCGCCGAACTCGACCGATCTCTCCTTGCCGTCCTCGGTCTTCACCGAGACCACGAGGTTCGGCCGGTCCAGCCCGTACTGCTTGGGGTCGGCCTCGCCCAGATCGCTCTTCTGCTTGAAGTCGGCGACGCCGTTCACCACCGCGTCCACGCTGGACGCATCCGCGTCCGCGGCCACGGGCTCTACGATCTTCCACGGCGCCGAGGCGTCCGCCCGCGTGACCAGCGCGACCAGCTTGCCGGCGCTGACCAGCTTGACCTGCCGGACCTTGGCCTTGTCCAGCCCGTCGAACAGCTTCGCCGACTTCTCCTTCTGCTCCGCCTTCTTCTCGGTGTCACGCGTGACCCACAGCGCCGCGCCGCCGATCGCGGCGGCGAGCGCGAGGACGCCGAGCGTGGTCACCAGGGACTTCGTCGTCTGCTTCATGGCGCGTCTACCGGGCCTTGCGGGTCTGCCAGACGAACAGGCCCGCGAAGAGGAGCGAGAACGGCAGCAGGTCGAAGGCGAACAGCGTCATCTTGTTCTTCTGCTCCGCGGTGAGGAAGAGGTGGTTCCCGCTCCGGCTCTTCGGGCGGATGGAGATCTTCGCCTCCTCGTGCGCCACCCAGCTCGCCGTGTTCAGCGCGAAGTCGCGGTTCCCGCGTAGCTGGTAGAACCCGTTGGCCGCGAAGCTCGAGTTGCCGATCACCACCACCCGCGACTCGGTGTCCCCCGACCCGTGGGTTGCGGCGACGGCGAGCGGCACCGGACCCTTCAGGTCCTTGCCCGGCGTGTACTCCACCCGGCCGTCGCGGATGGGGTCCGTCTCGCCCCAGGAACGCGCGCCGGTCCTCGCCAGCTCGGTCACGCTCCAGCCCGCCGGCGCGCCCTTCACCTTCGAGACGCTCCGCGCGAGCGGGAAGATGCTCGCCACCTGGAACGGCGAGTTGCGCGGGTTGGTGATCGGATGGTCCGCGTACTCCTGCGCGATGGCGAACTCGGCCTGCTGCGACTCGGTGTCGATCACCTCGTCGTCACCCAGCTTCAGGCCCCAGGCCGCGAACGCGTTCTCCAGGCCGGAGTGGATGCTGGGATCGATCAGCGCGACCAGCTTCCCGCCCTTGTCCACCCATTCCTGCACGAGCTTCGCCTCTCCCTCGGTGAGCGAGGCGACGGGTCCGGCGAGGACCAGCGCCTGCGCGTCGGCCGGCATCGACCTGGTCGCTGCCAGCTCGATCTCGCCGATCTGGTAGCCCTCGGACTTGAGGCCGTCCACCCAGAGCTTCATGCCGCGCTCGGTGGCGTCGCCGATGCCGTGCTCCCCGTGTCCCTTGCTGAAGTAGATCTTCTTGGTGGCGCCCCGCGCGACCTCGGCGATGGCGTTGGTGAGCGACTCCTCGCCCACGTCCTTGGCGCGCGACTCCTTCCCGCCCGCCTTGACGATCACCCGCGGCCCGCCTTGGGAGATGTTGAGCTCCTTCACCTCCTTGACGTGCTTGGTCGGGTCGAGCAGGTCGACCTTCAGCTTGTCGGTCCGCTGGCGGTACTGCCGCAGGCGTTGGTCCAGCTCGTTGAACTCCGGCTCGTTGGGCGCGTAGAAGGCGATCACGCGCACCTCGTCCTTGAGCCCCTTGAGGAGGACCACGGTCTGGTCGGAGAGCGTGTAGATCTTGTCCTTGGTGAGGTCCCAGGTCTTCGGTTTCTTGACGACGATGTAGTTGAGCCCCGCCAGCGCGAGGATCACGATCAGCGCGGTCGCGGCGCTGATCGCGCCATAGAACGTTCCGCGGCCGGCGAGCTTCGTTCCCACCGAATCGAGGTTCGTCAACAGGTACACGGCGGTCGCCGCGACCCCCAGCACGAGCTGGATCCACACCGCCGGGTGCGAGAAGCGGCCGGCGATGAAGACCCAGCAGAACAACGCGCTGAACAGCGCGACTGCGCCGAAGAGGCCCGCGGCCTGGCCCTGCTGCTTGATGGTCATGGCGTTCAGCTCCAGCGATGCGCCTCGACCGCGCGGTGCGTGGCGAACAGGCCAAGCGCGCAGATCGAGAGGAAGTAGACGACGTCCTTGAGGTCGACGGTGCCCTTGCTGAAAGAATCGAGGTGCGAGACGGAGCTCAGGTAGGTGACGATCTCGCGGGTGGGGCCCTCCGTCTCCGCGGCGCTCCAACCGATGATCCAGGTCATGAGCAGCACCACGAAGGTGATCAGCGCCGCCACCACCTGGCTCTCGGTGAGGCTGGAGATGAACAGCCCCAGCGCCATGTACGCGGCGCCCAGCAGGAAGAGGCCGGCGTACCCGAGGAAGATGCTGCGCCACTCGACGCCCTGCGCGTCCCTGGCGACCAGATGCACGAGCGCCGGGTAGAGGAGCGTCAGCGCCAGCGTGCAGACCAGGATGGCGAGCGCCGCCAGGTACTTGCCCCAGACGATCTGCCCTGGGGTGATCGGGGTCGAGTAGAGCAGCTCGATCGTCTTCTGCTTCTTCTCCTCGGCCACCAGGCGCATGGTGAGGAAGGGCACCACGAAGATGAGGATCACCCCCAGGTTCCCGAACAGGGCGCGGAAGATGGCGTCCTGGAAGTTGAGGCGGTTCATCATCTCGGGCGAGTTGAAGCGCATGTACATCAGCGACGCCTGCTCGTACGCGCCCAGGAGGCGGAGGAAGAAGTACGAGCCGATGACGACGAACAGCGTGAACATCACGTACGCGATGGGCGTCGCGAAGTAGATGTTCAGCTCCTTCTTGGCGATGGCGAATGCGTTTTTCATGGGGGCGGGGGCCTTCAGTCGCCGCCGAGAGGGCGGCGCTGTGTTTTGGAGAGACTGTTCAGGCAGAGGTCAGCTTGAGGAAGATCTCTTCGAGCGAAGGCATCGGGCCGGTCTGGCCATCGGCGGTCGCCGCGCCGGCGTGCGCGTGCTGCAGGTTGGCCAGGGTGTCGTAGGCGACCACCTTGCCCTGCGCGATGATCAGCGCCTTCTGGCAGATGGCGGTGACCTCGGGGAGGATGTGCGTCGAGAGCACGATGGTGTGCTTGCCGGCGAGCGACTTGATCAGCTGCCGCACCTCGATGATCTGGGCCGGGTCGAGACCGACCGTGGGCTCGTCGAGGATGAGCACCTCGGGGTCGCCCAGCAGCGCCTGCGCCAGGCCGACGCGCTGCCGCTGTCCCTTGGAAAGGTTGCCGATCACGCGCTGGATGAACTGCGTGCAATTGGTCTTCTGCGCGACCCGGTCCACCTCGCCCTCGCGCGCCTTGCGCGAGACGCCCTTGATCGAGGCGACGAAGCGCAGGTAGGCGCGCACCGTCATGTCGGTGTAAACGGGCGGGTTTTCCGGCAGGTACCCGATGCGCTTCTTGACCTCCAGCGGCTGCTCGAAGACGTCGAAGCCCGACACCTTGACCGACCCGCTGCTGGGCGGGAGGACGCCGGTCAGGATGCGCATGGTGGTCGTCTTCCCGGCGCCGTTGGGGCCGAGGAAGCCGAGGATCTCGCCGGACTGCACCTGGAAGCTGACGTCGTCGACCGCTTTCAGGTCCCGGTAGCTCTTCGAGAGGTGGGATACCTCGATCATGGGCGTCCAACTCCTTGAAAGAAGGCGATTGCGCAGGGCGCGCGCAATCTAGAGCATCGAGGCAAGCTGTCAAGCAGTCCGTGCTACCGATCGCCAGCTTGCCAGGCGTTCCGCCCACGTGCGCGGCCCCGCCGGTTCCTCTGAACAGCGGAACCGGCGATTTTCTTCACGGCCCCACGCGGAAGTCCATCCTCTCCCCCAGCCGCTGGTCTCGACCCGGGGGCGCGGCTCGACCTACACTGGGGTCCCCGTGAGCGTCGTGGTCCAGAAATACGGCGGATCTTCCGTCGCGGACGTGGAGCGCATCCAGCGCGTGGCCGCCCGGGTGGCGGAGACGCGGGCGCAAGGCCACCAGGTGGTGGTGGTGGTGAGCGCGATGGGGGACACGACGGACGAGCTGCTCGATCTCGCCCGCCAGGTCAGCCCGGACCCGCACCGCCGCGAGCTGGACATGCTGCTCACCGCGGGCGAGCGCATCTCCATGGCGCTCCTGGGCATGGCGCTGCACGCGCGGGGAGTGGAGGCGGTCAGCTTCACCGGCTCGCAGAGCGGGATCATCACCGACGGGGCGCACACCAACGCGCGCATCCTCGAGGTGCGTCCGGTCCGGATCCTCGAGGAGCTGGGGAAGGGCCGCGTGGTGATCGTGGCCGGCTACCAGGGCGTCTCGCGCGACAAGGAGGTGACCACGCTCGGCCGGGGTGGAAGCGACACCACCGCCGTGGCGCTGGCCGCCGCGCTGGGCGCGGAAGTCTGCGAGATCTGCTCCGACGTCGACGGGGTGTACACCGCCGACCCGCGGGTGGTCCCGGACTGGCAGCGGCTCTCGGAGCTTTCTCCCGAGGAGATGCAGGAGCTGGCGCTCGCGGGAGCGCGGGTCCTGAACGCGCAGGCCGTGGAATTCGCCCGCGACCGGGGCATCGTCATCCACGCCCGCAGCACCTTCGCGCCCGGGCCGGGGACGCGCATCGCGCCGCGTGCCTCGCGCGAGCTGCGCATCTCGGGCGTGGCGCAAGATCCCGATCTGCTGGTCCTGCGCGCGGAGGACGGCGCCGCGCTCGCCGAGGTGCTGCAGAAGCACGGCGCCTGGCCTCGCGAGCTGTGGCTGGACGGTCCGTCCGCGCGCCTCGCCTTGGTGCCGCTGGAGAACGTGCACGGCGCTGCGGTGCTCCTGGACGCGCTCCGCGGAACGCCCGGCGTCACGGTCGAGGAGGGGCTGGCGCAGGTCTCGATCGTGGGCAGCGGGATCGGCGCCTCGCGGGACGAGCTGTCGCGCGCGCTGCGGGCCGCGCAGGTGGCGCCGCGCGCGGTGCTCGTCTCGCCGCTGCGCATCGCGCTGCTCGTCCCGCGCGCGGACGCCGCGGAGTGCGTGCGGCGGCTGCACGCCGAGTTCGTCGGAAGGAGCTGACCATGGCGAAGGCCAAGAAGCGGGTCGCGCGCAAGGTGGCGCCGAAGAAGACGGCGCGCAAGGCGGCCCCACGCAAGACCGCCCGTTCGAGCGGAGGTGAGCGCCAGATGCTGGTCCGGCGCATCGCGCAGGCGCTGGGCATCCCGGTGGCCGAGGCCGTGCTGCGGGCGCTCCGGGAGCTGGCCGAGCGGGTCGCTCCGGTCAAGCCGTCCCGGCCCGACCCCGCCCACGCGCAAGCCGAGAAGCTGCACGCCAAGGCGCCGCGCGAAACGGCGGGAGCGCTGCCGGAGCGGCTCTACCTGCTCCTCGACGGGCGCGGGCTGGACGGGCGGGGCATGCCCGTCGAGGTGATCGACGCGCCCACGGTGGTCGGCAGCGAGCGGCACTGCACGGTGTGGGTCAACTCGCCGCAGATCGAAACGCGCCACCTGCAGTTCGCGCGGGACGACGGCGAGTGGTACGTCGAGGACCTGGGCAGCACCCACGGCACCTTCCTCGGCGACCAGCGCATCACCCGCCGCCGCGTCGAGCACGGCGACGAATACCGCCTGGCCGGCTACCTGCGGCTGCGCACTGAGCTCCGCTGAGGACCAAAAAAGTTTTCACGCTCTGCGTGAAACGCCTTTGTCCTTCAGGAGTCATGGGGGCGTGACGTCGAGTCCCTGCTGATCGGCGGCGGCGACGACGCGGGGATGGATCGCGCGCGCCTCATCCGCGACGCGCTCCCCGTCGACGGAAGGGGAGAAATGCGTGAGGAGCAGCGTCCCCGCCGAAGCCTCCAGCGCGACGCGCGCCGCCTCGACGCCGGTGGAGTGGCCGCGGGCGTGCGCCAGCTCGGCGCGGGCGTGCTCATAAGTCGACTCGTGGACGAGGAGGTCGGCGCCCCTCCCGAGCTCGACCGCGGCGCGGCAAGGCGTCGTGTCCAGCGCATACGCCACCGAAGGCCCGCGCCGGACCGGACCCAGGAACCGCGATCCGTCCAAGCGCCGCCCGTCGGGCAGCACCACCGGCCGGCCCTCCTTCAGTTCGGCGAGGAGCGGCCCGCGCGGGACGCCCGCCGCCACCGCTCCCTCGACGTCGAGGGTCCCGGGGCGGTCGGGCAGCGAGACGCGGTACCCGAAGGTGGGCACGCGGTGGGCGAGGGCGCGCGTCTCGACCGCGAACGCGGCCGGCGCCTCGCGGGGGAACTCGAGCGTTCCTCCCTCGCCTTCCAGCTCGACGATGCGGACCGGCAGGCCTCCCACGCCGAGCGAGCCTGCCCGGGCGAGCGCCTCCAAGAGCGAAGCGATGCCGCGTGGGCCCGCCACCGTGAGCGGCCGCTCGCGACCCTCCAGCCCCAGGGTGCCGAGCAGGCCGGGCAGGCCGTTGAAGTGGTCGCCGTGGAGATGCGTGATCAGCACCGCGTCCAGGCGCGAGAAGGCGAGCCCGGCCCGGAGCGCGGCGACCTGCGCGCCCTCGCCGCAGTCGCACAGGACCCAGGCTCCCTCGGCGACGATCGCCAGCGCGGAAGCGCCGCGCGCGACGGTCGGCCTTCCGGCAGAGGTGCCGAGCGGCACCGCGCGCAGGCGGAAGCTCGAGGTGCGCGCCTTGGCCTGCGCCTCGCCCGCGGCGCCGGAGGGACCTTCCACAGGCGCGCTCATGCGGTTCGCTCTAGCACCACCGCGTGGCGCCCGCACAGCCGCGCGGTCCCACCCTCGATCCGCGCCGGCCGGGCTCCGGGAACGGCGTACGGCTCCGCGCCGGAATCGAGCACCGCGCGCCACTTGCCCGGGGGAAGCTCCACCTCGCGCTCTTCCTCCGAGAAGAGGGCCACGACGGCGATCTCCTGGGCCGCGCTCCACCGCCGCAACACCAAGGCGGGACCCTGGCGCCGCGCCTCGAGCGCGTCCCTGCGGTCGTCCTGCAGGGCGGGATGGTCGCGGCGCAGGGCGAGCAGGTCGCGGTGCCAGAGGAACGCCGCCCGGCCCGCCGGCGTGTCGCGCCGCGCGCGATCGATCCTGCTGCGCAAGAACGTCCGCTCGTCCTGCGGGTCCGGGACCTCGCCGGCCCAGGAGAAGGCCTTGAACTCCTCGCGCCGGCCGTTGCGCACCGCCTCCACCAGCGCCGGGTCGCCGTGGCTGACGAAGTACTGGAACGGCTCGGTCGCGGCCCACTCCTCGCCCTGGAAGAACAAGGGAAGCGCGGGCGAGAGCGCGGTGAGCGCCGCGGCGACGCGCAGCCCTCCCGGCGAGGTGAGCGAAGTGAGCCGCTCGCCGCGGGCGCGGTTGCCGATCTGGTCGTGGTTCTGGGCCGCGACCACGAAGCGCCGGCCGGGCAGGTGGGTAGCGGGCGTGCCGTGCTTGCGGCCGCGGTGCCTGGAGTACGCGCCGCCGTAGTGCCAGCCCGAGCGCAGCACGGAGGCGAGCGCGTCGAGCGGCTCCACCTCCGGCGGCGCGAAGTCCTCGTAGTAACCGGACGTCTGGCCGGTGAGAGCGACGTGCAGGGCGTGGTGGAAGTCGTCCGCCCAGGCTGCCGAAAGCCCGTACCCGCCCCGCTCGGCGGGCTCGACCAGGCGCGCGTCGTTGAAATCGCTCTCCGCCATGACGTGAATCGCGCGTCCGGTCTCGCGGGCCTCGCGCTGCACGGCGTCGTTCAGCTCGTGCAGGATATGGACCGGCGAATCGTCCACGATGCCGTGCACGGCGTCCAGCCGCAGCCCGTCGAATCCGCCTCCCGCGCTCGCTACCCAACGCAACGCGTTCTCGATCACGAACCGGCGTACCGGGCCCGAGTCGGGCCCGTCGTAGTTCACCGCGTCTCCCCAGGGCGTGCGGTGTCGCGAGGTGAGGTACGGCCCGAATTCGCCCAGGTAGTTCCCCTCGGGTCCGAAGTGGTTGTAGACGACGTCGAGGAAGGCGGACAGTCCCCCGGCGTGAGCGGCCTCGACCAGCCGCGCGAGACCCGCCGGTCCGCCGTAGACCGAGTGCGCGGCGAAGAGGTCCACGCCGTCGTACCCCCAGTTCCGCGCGCCGGGGAAGGCGGCGACCGGCATCACCTCGACGGCGGTAGAGCCCGCTTCGGAAAGCTCGGGCAGGTGACGGGCCGCGCCGTCCGCGGTGCCCTCGCGCGAATAGGTGCCGAGATGGATTTCGGAGAAGACGAGCCGCTGCAGCGGGTGCTGCGGTCCGCGCGAGCGGGGCGCGATGGCGGCCAGATCCACCACCTCGCTCGGTCCGTGCACTCCTTCGGGCTGGAGCAGGGAGGCCGGGTCGGGGCGCTCGCGCCCGTCGGGGAAGCGGTAGAGGTAGCGCGCGCCCGGCTGCACGCCCCCCAGGGTGGCGGAGTAGTAGCCCTCGCCGTCGGGCCGCAGGCGCGCGGTGGGTCCGTCCACGATCTTCACTTCCAGCGAGCTCGTTCGCGGGGCCCACACGCGAAATGAAGTGCCGCCCCGACCGGGGACCGCGCCGAGCCAGGATTGCCAGGGCATGCCGGGAAGTTACTGCCCGGGGGTCGGCGTGAACACCCAGGGGTAGCCCACGCGCAACTTGCCGCCGGACTGCGGCTTGTCGAATTCCCAGCCGCGCACGACCTTCACCACGCAGACCGACAACTCGCGGTCGCCCATGCCCTCGGCGCTGGCGCCGATGACTTGCCCGCTGGGGCCGATGTCGAAGCGCGCCAAGAGCTTGCCCTGGAGCGTCTTCCTCTCTTGCAGCCGCTTTTCATAACAATCGCGGATCTCGCGGGTGTGGTTGCGGATGTAGTCGCCGATCAGCCGCCGCTCATCCCCGGACGGCGCGGGAGGGACCGCGTCGTCGCCCGGGTCCTCCTCGATGGCCATCGACGCAGACTTCGGCTTCGCGCTGCCATCGCCGCCGCCGGGAGGAGGCGCCGGCTGCGCGGCCTTCTCCGGCGGAGCGGGCGGGGCGGCGTCCTCGGCGCGAGCCGCGGCACACAGGGCAAGCGCGGCGACGATCGAGAGGAACGCGGAGCGGGAGGGCAAGGCAGTCATTCGGCCCAAGCGTAGAGGGGACCCGGAGTGGCGGTCAATTTGCTGGGTGTGGTCGAGGAGCACTTCCGGCGCGTCGAACCCACGTCCACGCACTGGAGCACCGAAATGCGCCACCCTGACGCACCTGTTACGGTCTGCAGACATGCGCCGCGCACGCTTCTACCTCACCCTGCTCGCGCTCACGCTCTTGCCCCAGGTGCTGGCGGCGACGGACCTGGTGCGCTGGCTGCACGCGCGCGACGTCACCTGGCTCTCCCTGTCCGTTCCGGGCGTCTTGCTGCTCCTCAACGTCCCCATGGCTTTCGAGGTGCTGCGCCGCAAGCGCAAGGCGAGGCTGCCCCGCGCGCTCGCTGCCGCCATGCAGACGCCCTGGACGGCCTGGTGGCTGGGCAGCATTTTCTACGCCCTGCTGCTCTTGTTCTGGGGCGCGGGCGCGCTGGTCGCACGGCTGTTCGGCGGCCATCCGCAGATGCCGCTGTGGGTCGCCCTCTCTCCCTTCGCTCTCTCGCTGTACGGAACGCTCTTCGGCGCGAACGCGCTTCGTCGCGAGCGCGTCGAGGTGCCGGTCGCGGGACTTCCTCCGGGGTGGCACGGCGCCCGCATCGTGCAGCTCTCCGACCTGCACTCGGGCCGGCACGTCACCGCACAGCGCCTGCGACGCATCGCCCGCCGCGCCGCGCGCCTGCGGCCCGACGTGCTGGTGGTGACCGGCGACATCGTCCACAACTCCATTGCCTTCGCACGGCAGGCGGCCGAGGCGATCGCCTCCATCCCCGCGCGGCGGGGGACCTTCGCCATCCTCGGCAACCACGACTTCTGGGCCGGCGCCGACGCGGTGGATCGCGAGCTCACGGCAGCCGGCATCCAGGTGCTGCGCAATCGGGGCATCGCGCTCGAGCGCGGCGGCGACCGGATCTGGCTGTGCGGAGTCGACGATCCCTGGTCCGGCCGCTGTGACCTGCGCGCGGCGCTCCGCGGCCGGCCGGAAGGCGCCGCCACCGTACTGCTGTCGCACCAGCCGAACACTTGGCCGCTCGCGCAGAAGGCCGGGGTGCACCTGCAGCTGTCCGGCCATACGCACGGCGGGCAGGTGGCGATGCTCTGGCTGCACCGGTCGCTCTCGCTCGCCCGGTTGATCACGCCCTTCGTCGCCGGGCTGTACCGCGCCGGGACCAGCTTCCTCTACGTGAATCGCGGCGCGGGCTCGGTGATGCCGGTCTTCCGCATCGGCGCCCGCCCCGAGGTGACCGAGCTGACGCTCGTCCCGGCTGCCGTGCCGGACCCGGTCCCCGAACCGGCCTGACGCGCGGGGGACAGGCGCCAAAGCCCGGCTACGAGCCGCCGCGGCAGGCCCCGAACCGGGGTTGGCGTTATACGTGGTCGGCCATGGACCTGCGCGTGCACCTGCCGGAGCTGGCGCCCGCGGCCGCGGCGGCCCACGCGCGGCTCGCCGCCATGTCCGACTCGCGGCGTGACGAGCTGGCGCACCTGGCGCAGGAACGCGCTTCAGAGCTGGGGCTCATGCGCGGTTCCCAGCCCATCCCCCTGGTGCTGTCCCCCGTCGCGCTCCCGCGCGAGGAGCTGTCCGCGCTCGGGCGCGCGGCAAGGCTGGTCGTCTCGGCGCTGGTCAAAGTGTCCCGCGAGGTGATCGAGAAATCGCCCGAGCGCGCCAGGCTCCTCTTCCACCATCTCTCTCCGCTCGAGCAGGAGGCGCTGCGGACGCGCTGGCGCGAGGCGGAGGAGCTGCTCGTTGCCCGCGTGGACTGGTTCGTCGACCGGGCGGGTCGCCCGCGCGCTCTGGAGGTGAACGCCACCATTCCCGCCATGCCCGCCTACTCCGATGCGGCGGGGCTGGGCTGGCTGCAGGCCTGGCCGATCGGTTCGGCGATTGAAAAGCATGGCGCCGCCGGAGACGGCGGCGGCTGGGCCGAAGCGCTCTTCGGGAAGTCGCAAAGCAACGCCGGGTGGCTGGCGGACGGACTGCTGCAGGCCGCGCGGCGCGCCCGCCGCGAGCTGCCGCTGCGCGTGCAGCTGCTCCACCGGGACGGCGATCCGCAGCGCTCCGAGCTGGTCGCGCTCTCCCGGCTCCTGCTCCAACGCGGTTGCGCGGAGGCCCGGACGTGCACTCCCGCCGACGTAGTGCTGGACGGCGCGCCGGATCGCGTACTCTACCGCCACCTCTTCGCGCGCTACGTCGAGCCGGGCACCCCGCTCGGGCGGGCCTTCCTGGACCCCGTTCGCCACGGCATGTGGAACCGCGTCGACGGCTGGCTGGAGACAAAGGGGCTCCTGGCCGAGCTGTCGCTGCGCGCCGGCTCGCCCGCGCTCTCTTCCGAGGAGCGCGACGCGGTCCGCTCGCTGGTGCCGTGGACGCGTCTCCTCGACGACGTGTCCGACGCGGAGCTGGGCACGGGGGAGGCGTACATCCTCAAGCGATCGCACGACTACGGCGGCAAGAGCGTCGTCATCGGCCGGGAGATGGGCCCCGCCGTCTTCCGCGAGGTGCTCGCCTTCGCGCGCCGCGACCCGCCGGGCAGCTGGGTGGCGCAGGAGCTGGTCGACTCGCCCGCGCTCGATCGGTTCTTCGCCGTGCACGCGCCGGGAGAGCGGGTGCGCGCGGGCCGGGGGCCGCTGCACCTCGACATCTCCACGTACGCCTCCCTGATCGAGGGCGTGCCGGCCGGAGGGAGCGTCTGCCGCGCAGCTCCTGGGCGGGTGGTGAACATCGTCGGAGGCGGAGGCGTCGCCCCGCTCTACCCGGAGGACGTGCTGCAGGAGGCGCTCGATGCGGCGTGACTCAGGCCTGGCCGCGATCCTTGGCGCGTCGCCGCGCGATGTCCTCGAGGAAGCTCACCGCGAGGAAGTGGCGCAGGCGATCGATGCAGGGGTAGTCGGGGGCGAAGCAGTATTTCTGGTGGAACTGGCACAGCCGCCCGTTGCGATCGCGGCAGAACTGATCGAATCCTCCCTCGTCACAGGGGTCGTCGATCGCCGCGGCGACGCGGGCAGTGCGCTCGGGAGTGAGGAGGACGTCGTCGTTCGCCGCATGCTGCGCCGGAAGCTTCATGACGTCTCCAAAACCCTTGTGCGCGACGGAGTCTAACCCGATGAGCCCGCAGATCACCTTCAAGAGCACTCCCTCCCGCGCGCCGGCACCCGGGGAGGCGCTCACCGACTCGGCCGGGAAGCCCGTTCCCCCCGCGCCCTCGCTGGCGGCGGTGGTGCGTGCGGAGTACCGCCCCAGTCACGGGGACCCCCCGGATCGCCTTCCCGCGGCGCCCTACGGGCTTTCTGACCTCGGCGCTGCCGCGGCGCTTCGCGTCATCGGACCGGAGCGGGAAGCCTGGGTGCAGGGGATGCAATCCGCCGACGTGTCCGCCGCCCCGATGGGTGGGGCGGTCGCGGGCCTGTTCCTGGGAGGGAAGGGGAGGCTGGTCGCGGAGGGGCTCATCTGGCGCTTCGCGGAGGAGCTGATCGTCACCACCCTGCCGGAGCGTCTCGACGCGCTGCAGGAACACCTCGACAAGCTGCTGATCATGGAGGACTGTGAGCTGTCCCGCGCCGAAGGGCTGCACCGCCTCCGCTTCGCGCCGGGCGAAGGCCCGCTGGGCCGGTTCGAGGAGGTGACCGGCTCGCTCCAGCCGCTCGGGCTCGAGCTGCTGGTCCCGGCGGAGCGCGCGCCGGAGCTGATCGCGGCGCTGCCCGCCGCGCATCCGGCCGACGTGGAAGCGTGGCGCGTCGCCCTCGGCGTGCCTGCCTGGGGCAGCGAGCTGGACGAGGAGGCCACGCCGGTGGACGCCGGGCTCGATCGGGAGATCTCCTTCGCCAAGGGCTGCTACGTGGGACAGGAGGTGGTGGCGATGGCCACCTATCGCGGGCGCGTGGCGTGGAACCTGGTCCGGCTGCAAGTGGAAGGCGCCGTGCCGGCGCCCGGTGCGCGCCTCGATCCGTCGCGGCCGGCGCAGGGGAAGCGCGGGCGGGTCACCTCGGCGACGCAGGCCGGCGGAATTTCGGCGCTGCTCGGGTACGTGCACAAGGAGCTGATCGTGCCGGGCAGCGCGGTCGCCCTGGAAGACGGCCGCACCGCCACGGTGCTCGGCCTGCCGTATGGTTCGCTCCCCGGAGGAGGCGTCTGCGCATGAAGATTCTCGCGGCCATCCACGATCTGATGTTCTCCAGCAAGGTGAACGCGGCGGCGCGCGGGAAGGCCATCTCGTGGCTCCCGCGCGGCACGCCGGTCGCCGAGCACGTCGCCAAGGAGAAGCCCGACGTGTTGCTCATCGATCTCGCCAGCCCGGCGTTGAATGCGGTCGAGGCGGTGCGGACCATCAAATCCGCCCCGGAGACTCGCGAGGTGGTGGTGATCGGCTACGTGGACCACACGCGCGAGGACTTGATCGACGCGGCTCGTGCCGCGGGCGCCGACCACGTCATGAGCAAGGGCGAGTTCGCCCGGCGCCTGCCCGAGTTGCTGCAGGGAGACTGACGCACACCCGCACACCCTTGAAGGCCGCGACCAGGGCACAGCGGCGCCTGACCGGCTCTCCAAAAGCGCAGCGCCGCCCTGGGGGCGGCGACTGCCGGCGGCAGCTGACTTGACGAGGGCGATCCTGCTCCCTGAATGATGGAGCATGCGAATCGAGCGCGCCGATCTGGACCAGGCGATTGCCCAGCAGATCCTCACCAGCCCGCAGGCGGCGGCGCTCTGGCGCCTGTTGCAGTCGCGCCAGCCGGTGGCCGCGGGCGTTCCCGCGCCCGCGCCAGAGGTGCCGCAGCGCCGGTTCACCGGCCTGAACGTCGCCTACTACTTCGGCGCGCTGCTCGTCATCGCCGCCATGGGCTGGCTGATGACGCTGGGCTGGGAGTCGTTCGGCGGGAAGGGCATCTTCCTCATCGCGACCCTGTACGCCTTCTTCTTCACCATGGCCGGGCTTCGCCTGCTCGCGCAGCCACAGACGCGGACGCCGGGCGGGCTTCTGGTCACGATGGCCGTCTGCATGACGCCGCTCGCCGTCTACGGCCTGGAACGCACGACGGGCCTGTGGCCCGGCGCCGACCCGGGTAACTACCGCGGGTTCTTCCCCTGGATCCGCGGCGGCTGGTTCGCGATGGAGGCGGCCACCGTGCTGGCCGGGCTGATCGCGCTGCGCAAGGTGAGGTTCCCCTTCCTGGTGGCGCCGATCGCGCTCGTCCTCTGGTTCATGTCGATGGATGCCCTGCCCGCCTTGTTCCACGCTCAGCCGTGGGACGGAGACATCGCCCGGCGGATCTCGATCGCCTTCGGGCTGGCCCTCCTGTTCATCGCCTTCCAGGTCGATCACCGCACCGAGGAAGACTACGCCTTCTGGCTCTATTTCTTCGGGATGATCTCCTTCTGGGGCGCGGTCACCTCGATGCAGAGCCACGGCGAGCTGAGCAAGCTGCTCTATTGCGCGATGAACCTCGGCTTCGTGGTGCTGAGCGTGCTGCTGCGCCGGCGGGTCTTCCTCGTCTTCGGCGCCGTCGGCGTGAACGCCTACCTCGGGCACCTCGCGTGGCGCGTGTTCGCGCATTCCCTGATCTTCCCCTTCGTCCTGACGCTGCTCGGCCTGGGGATCATCGCCGCGGCCGTCTACTACCAGCGCCACCGCGCCGCCATCGAGCTGCGCATCGAAGCTTGGGTCCCGCTCTGGGTGCGCGACCTGCTCCCGCCGGCGCGGGTGGCCGCGCGATGACGCCGGGCAAGGCCGAGAGCTGGATCCTCCGGACGGGGCAGCGTCCCAAGGCCATCGTCTCGCTCGCGATCGCGTGCTTCGCGCCCGCGGCGGCGGTGTTCGCCTTTTCCGTCGGGTCGCCGTACGTGGCGATCGGCCTGCTGGTCGTCGCGGCGCTGTCGTTCGTCGCCTTTGCGACCACCGTCCGCTGCCCGAAATGCCACAGATCGATCTCCTGGATGGTGCTCAGCACGCGTCCCTCCCAGCGCTGGCTGAGCGACCTGTTCGCGCTGGAGGAGTGCCCGGCCTGCGACGACCGCGGAAAGCTGGCCTAGTACTTGTAGAACCCTTCGCCGCTCTTCTTGCCCAGCTTGCCGGCGCGCACCATCCGGCGCAGCAGCTGGGGAGGGCGGAAGCGCTCGCCCAGCTCTGCGTTCAGGTGCTCCGCGATGGCGAGGCGCACGTCCAGCCCGACGTGGTCGGTCAGCTTGAGCGGGCCCATCGGGTGGCCGTAGCCCAGCTCGATGGCGCGGTCGATCTCCTCGGCCGAGGCGACGCCTTCCTCGACCATGCGGATCGCCTCGAGCGCGAGCGCGATGCCCAGGCGGGAGGTGGCGAACCCGGGCGCGTCGCGGACCACCACCACTTCCTTGCCCAGCCGCGCTCCGACCGCGCGGCAGGCGGTGACCACCATCGGGTCGGTGCGCTCGCCCTGGACGACCTCCAGCAGCTTCATCGCCGGGACCGGGTTGAAGAAATGGAGGCCGATGACGCGGCCCGGGTGCTTGGCGGCGGAAGCCAGCGCGGTGACCGGCAGGGACGACGTGTTCGACGCCAGGATGGCCTCGGGCCGCGCCGCGCGCGACAGCCGCGCGAACAGGTCCTGCTTGAGCCGCAAGTCCTCCGGGGCCGCCTCGATGACGAGGTCGGCGGCGCCCGCCGCCGCGTCCAGATCGTTCGCGACGGCCAAGCGCCCGAGCGCGTCGCTGCGCTCCTGCGCCGTGCAGCGCCCTTTTTCCACGCCGCGGCCGAGCGACTCGGCGATCCGTTCGAGCGCCCGCTGCGCGGCCCCGGGCGCCACGTCGAACAGCTCGGTCCGGTACCCCGCGCGGGCGGCGACCTGCGCGATTCCGGTGCCCATGGTCCCCGCGCCGACTACCAAGACTCGCTGCACGTCCAGCTCGCGGAGCGCCATCACACGTTCCCGAAGTAGACGCCGCGGCGCTCCTCGGCCGCGTTCTCCAGCACCTTGTCCACCCGGTCGAGGACCTGGGCCCAGACGTCGGCGACGGTCGGCTCGCGGCCGACCCGGGAGCGCGCGCCCGCGATCATGGACTCGACCTCGTCGGAGCTGGCGAAGGGCGAGGCCTTCGCCGCGTCCGCGAGCAGCGAGGCGGGCTTCTCCGCCAACTCTTCGCGCGCGGCCAGAAGCGCCGCTTTCAGGTCCCGGGCCTGCTCCGTGCTCAGCGGCCGCTCGTTGACCAGCTGCTCCAGGAGCGGCTCGATCAGCTTCTTCCCCCGCTCGGCGTGCTGCCGCACTTGGTAGAGGAAGATGGCCCAGTCCCCCCGCGAGCAGACGCGCTCGGCCGCTTCCCACGGATGCTCGCGGAGCCAGCGGTCCCAGTCCGGGTCGCCCCAGCGGGTGAACCCGTCGGGCGGCGCTACGCTGAGGTAGACGGACATCGACCGTCTCCTACCATGTCGCCGCGCCGGTGGTCATGGCGCGGGCAGGCGGCAACTGCTCAGGCCTCCCTCGCGGACCCGGATGAGTCGCGTCTGGTTGCCGGGCAGTACCAGCGGCCAGTCCCCCTCCCTCAGCGAGGGCAGGGTGCAGCGCACGATTCGGTGCAGGCACAGGTTGGTGTCGCAGGAGACGGAGCCGTCGTTGCAGAGCTGCGCGTGCAGGTCGACGCGCACCGCGCCGTCGATCAGCGTCGTGTCGCACTGCGGCTGCGACGAGCACAGGCCGCAGGACTCGCGCACCTCGATCACCGACGTCTGGTCGGCCTGCACGGCCGCTGGCAGGCAAAGATCGCCCACCTCGGGGTTCCGCTCGATGCAGGTGGTGCCGTCGCAGCGCGCCGACGCGAGGGCCAGCGCGGCGAGCGAAAGGGCGAAAGCCGCGCGGCCGAAGGGCATCGCCGCTCCTCTACACCTGGGCGAGCAACCGGGAAAGGTAGAAGGCCACGTCGAGAGCGACGAGAGCGAGCGCGGCGCCGGTGAGCACCGCCACTGGACGCGCCGGGCGTCGAGAAGTCCACACCACGGCCGCGGCGCACAGGCCGGCGGCGCAGGCCCAGAGCAGGTCGCCGTAATACCGCATCGCGACGCCGCTCACCTGGGCGGTGAAGCCGACGGTGCGCGCGATCGGATCGTAGGCCAGCGTGGGCAGCCGGAGCGTTCCGGGCAGCAGGTAGCCGAGGGAGAAGGCGGACACTCCCCACAGCGCCGCCCGTAGCTCCCTCACGGCGTGCCCACCGGGTGGCGCGCCGTCACGTACAGGCCGATCAGCGCCGCCGCCCAGACCAGCGCGGCGCCGCAGCCGGACAGCGCGGCCACGGCGCGGGACTCCGCGGCCGGCGCATCCGGCTGCAGGGCGCGGCCGGCGAACGAGGCGCCCAGGACGAGAGCCAGGGCGAGCGCCGACAGGTGCTCCTTGAGATCGAAGAGCTGCACCACGGCCGGCGCGCTGCGCTCGAGATCGGCGAAGCGGACCCGCACGCGGTACACGGGATAGAGCGCCAGGCCGAAGAGCGCCTGCGCGACGATGGAGGCGGACGCCATCCAGCCGAAGCGCTGCAGCTGGCGCTGCACCGAGCGGCCACGGGTGGCCAGGAAAGCGGAAACCGCGTGGTGCGTGGTCGCGAACACGGCGGTGAACCCGAGCACCGCATGGACGAGCAGCAGCGCGCGCGCGCCGCCTTCGAACAGGACGGTCACCCGCGCACCACCGGAAGCGCGAAGGAGCTGGCGGCGACCTGGCGGTCCGCCGCGTTCCGGGCGCTCCATTCCTGTACGCGCGGGCATCCCGGATCGGGAGCGGAGAACGCGCCGTGCGCGCCGGCGACGGCCCGGCAGCCGCCGCGGCACAGGCGCAGGTACTCGCAGCTGGCGCAGGGCTCCGGCGCGCTTCGGACGAATCCGCGGAACGACGAGAACCCCTCGGGCCACGCCGCCCGGACCGCGCCGGGGACGCGCGCGTCCGCCTCGGGCGGCCCGGCGAAGGAGCAGCCCATGAGGTGTCCCTCGGGCGCGACCGCGGCGAGGACGTCGCCCGCCACGCAGCCCTGCACTCCCCAGAATGCCGCGGCCCGCGCGGAAGGGCGGTGCCAGAAGACCATCGGGGCGAAGGAGCAGTCGAGCTTCACCCGGATGCGGTGGCGCAACATCAGGCGGCGCGCGAGCGGATAGATGCGCCTCGCCTGATCGGGGGTGAGCTCTTCGTCGAGCCGCGCGCCGCGGCCCACCGGCTTGAAGCGGAGCAGCTCGAGCTCGTTCAGGCGCAACCTTCGCACCAGGCGCGCCACCTGCGGAAGGCCGTCGAAGCTGCTGCGGCTCACCACGCAGTTGACGCCCACTTCCTCCTTCACCGCGCGCAAGAGGCGCAGCGCGCGCTCGGCATGGGCGAAGCCGTCGAATCCGCGGGCGCGGCGGTAGCCCTCGCCGACGCCGTCGACGCTCACGTTGATCTGGCCGAACACGCGGCACCGCTCCGCGTCTCGCGCTCCGAGGCCGAGGCCGCTGGTGGTCAGGTTCGGCGTGATGCCGACCGCGCGCGCGTGGGCGGCGACCTCGAACAGGTAATCCAGCTCCAGCGCCTCGCCGCCGCCGAGCGCGACGTGGAAGACGCCCATCGAGGCGAGCTCGTCGAGGATCCGGCGCGCTTCGTCCAGCGAGAGAGCGGGGCCGTGCGGGGTGGCGTCGACGTAGCAGCCGGTGCACCCGGCGGCGCAGCGGCGGGAGAGCACCAGGTGGACCTCGGTCGGGGCGACCAGAGGCGCGTCGGATTCCGCCGGCGAGTCCCACAGGGGCGACTCGGGCTGGCCCAGCTCGCGCATCATCTCGCGGTCGACGTGCAGCAACGCGCGAGGCCGGGCCACCTCGACGATGCCGCCGAAGCGTTCGGCGCGCGCGCGCACCACCTCCAGCTTCATGGGGCGCGCGGCCGGCGCAAAAGCGCGCCGAGCACCAGCGCCAGCGCGCTGGCGAAGGTCGCGCCGAAGAGCAGGAACGTCACGTCCACGCCGAGCGAGCTGGAGTTCGGATTGCAGCCGAACGTGGCCCGCAGCACGCGACCTTTCCGCCACAGCATGCCGGTATCCTACCAGTCGCCGCCGTCTTCGGGCGGGCCGCGCTTTTCAGGGAGCGCACGCGATGGCATTCGTGCTACCGGCGGCCGTGCCCGCCGGAAGCGCGAGCGCCCCCGGAGTGTGCGCCGCCCGAGGGGTGACCGCCGCCGCCTTGCGGGGCCGCCGAGCCGCGCGGCGCGGATGGAGCGGCGCGGACCGCTCCGCCGCCCGAAGGCGCTCCTCGCGACCCGCCGGCGCCCGAAGGAGCGCCGCCCCAGCGAGCGCCCGACGCGGCTCGGGCTCCACCCCAGCTGCCCGCCGCGACCCGCGCGCGGCTGGTTCCGGGCGACTGCGACCAGTTCCGCTTCCAGCCGCCGCTCCTCGCTGGCGCCGACGGCTGGGCGCGCGGCGACTGCGTCGGCGACTGTGCGCGAGGCGACTGCGACGCGGGCCCGGAGGCGCGCGCGCCGGGCGAGGCCGCGCCAGCCTCGCTGCTCCGGACCCCCTGCGGCCGGGGACCCACCACGGTCCGGGCGCTCACCGGGCGCAACGTCTGGCCCGTCGCCGAGGCGACCTGCGCGACGGGCGGCCCGAAGGCCCCGCCGCGAGAAGGCACCGCGCGCGGACCGGCGAGCGGCGAAGCGCGCTGCACGATGACGCCCGTCTGCCGGACCGCGACGACGTGCACCGAGATCGGCTGCGTGAAGTGCTCGGCGCGCACCGCCACCCAGCCCGGATGGCGGAAGCCCCAGCCGACGAATCCGCGCGGGCCGATCGGCGCCCACGCGCAGAATCCCAAGCCCCAGCGCCAGGTGACCCATGCCGGCGCCCAGACGCGGCCGGGCACCCAGAACCAGCCCACTCCGCCGGTGAAGCCCCAGCTGCCGTAGTGATACGCCGCCCATGCCCACGGGTCGTCGGAGACCCAGGTCCAGCCCCAGTCGGTCAGCATCCATCGGCCGTACACGTAGGGCCGCCATCCTGTCGCGACCGCGGGCACCCAGACGCGCCCGTACTCAGGGACCCATTCCCAGTGCCCGTAAGGCGCGAGGCGCTCGTAGAACACCTGCTCGTCGTCGACGTCCTGGCCCGCGGGGGGGACGTCTGAGTCGGCGTGGGTGGACGCGGGCGGCGGGCCGCCGCCATCGTCGTCCGGCGGCGGAGGCGGACGC
>DASQBG010000202.1:0-14398 GCA_035635335.1 Myxococcales bacterium
GGGCGCGGGCTAGCGGGGAGGCTCCGTGGCGCATCCGCGCCGCACCGTCGAGCGCGAGCAAGACGCCCCACCAGCAGATCGCGAAACGCCACAGGTCGACCTGCTCGGACCTTCTCGAGAGCAGCAGGGTCCCGGCCACCGCGGTGACGCCGCAGACGAGTCTCAGCACGCGGGGCAACCTACCGCGAAAAACGCGAGCGCCGGGCCCCGGACGGGGACCCGGCGCTCACGCCGTGCCGCGCGAACCTGTTACTTCTGGTCGGGGGGAGGAGTCGTGTCCGGGGCCTGCGCCGGGTTCTTCCCCGTGTTCGGGTTCGGCGTCTTGGCCTTGGGGCTGGAGTCGGAACGATCCATCGAGCCGGTGGTGTCGCTGCTCGACCCGCTCTTCTTGTGCATGGCCTTCTTGCTCGCCTTGCCCATCACCTCGATCTTCTCGGCGCGGTTGGAGGCCGGGTCGAAGGTGGCGCGCACGGGCGCTCCCTCGCGGAGGGTGGAGAGATCGCTGGAGCTGGACCCGCTGCTGTCGACGATCTGGGTGTTGTCGTCCACGGTCAGCGTGATGCGGTCGCCCTGGCGCGAGTTGATCACGACGCTCTTGCCGTCCGGATCGACCCTCGACACGCGGCCCACCGCCGACTTCAGACTGGCGGAGCTGCTGGCCGAGGCGCTGCGGTCCATGGAGCCGCGCGACCCGGAGGTGCCCGTCGAGCTGTCGCTCGCGGAGCCGCTCTGGCTCGAGCCGCTGGAGCCGGTGCCGCTGGAGCCCGTGCCGCTGGAGCCGGTGCCGCTCTGGCCATAGGTCGAGCCGCTGGAACCGGTGCCGCTCTGGCCGGAGGTCGAGCCGCTGGAGCCGGTCCCGCTCTGGCCGTAGGTCGAGCCGCTGGAACCGGTCCCGCTCTGGCCGTACGTCGAACCGCTGGAGCCGGTGCCGCTCTGGCCGTACGTCGACCCGGTGCTGCTGCCCGGGGTCGCGCTCGAGCTGCTCGAGCCGGTGTCCGGGTTGTTCTGACCATACGTGGACGACGTGTTCGACTGGCCGCTGCGGTCATTGCCCATCGACGAGGTGTCCGTCGAGGTTCCGCTCGCCGTCGCGCCGGGGCTGCCGCTCGTGGTCGAGCCGCTGGCGGAACCTGGGGTCGCCGTGCTCGAGCCCTGCGTGCCTACCTGTCCCTGACTGCCGGCGGCGCTCTGGGTGCCTTCCACCGAACCTTGCGTGCTGGTCCCGGTGCTGGTCCCAGTCGTCGAGGTGTTCGTGGCAGTGCGGGTTTCCTTGTTGGACCCGGAGCACGCGACGAGCAGCGCGGCAGCTCCGAGTGCGGTGACGAAATGGATCCTCATGTGTCCTCCTCAGGCAGAATGGAACGCGGCGCAATCGCAATATGGTGAGGCCGAGCGCCGCGCGTCGCCCCGGCACGGGGTGCCGGACGAAATGTCTAGGTAGGCATCGCACCAGCAAAGCGGAACCCTCGCTGCCGGAGGGCCGCTCAGGCCCCGTTCGGACGTGCTAGAAGGCCCCGTGCTCGCCCGCTGTCCGAGCTGCCGCAACACGTTCTCGACCGAGCGCACCGGCCCACAGGACTGCCCCGCTTGCGGCAAACCACTGGTCGTCCCCGACGCGCCGGCGGCGGTACCGTCCGGCACGCAGTCACCCTCACAGGCCGGCGCCACTCCGCCCGAGGAGCAAGGGACCCCGTGGGAACGCCGGGCGGAGATCGGCGCCTGGCGCGCGTACTGGGAGACGCTCGTCCAGGCGCTGTTCGAGCCCGGACGGCTCTTCCGCTCCGCGCGCCTCGACCGCGGAGCCGCGCAGACCGGTTTCGCCGTGCTCACCGTGAGCGTTCCTTGGTTCCTGGGGCAGATGCTGGACCGCTTGCTGCTCCGGCCGTGGACGCAGCGCCTGATGGAGCGACTCGGCGCGAGCGGACCCTTCGCGCCGCTCTTGCAGAAGCTGGCCGCGGCCGGACACGACAACTCTCCCCGGACCGCCGTGCTCGTGGCGCTGCTCACGCCCTTGCTCGTCGTCGTCGGGCTCTACGTCAATGCCGCGGTGACGCACGCCGCGGCAGTGCTCCTCGGACAGGCGAAGCGAGGGTTCGCCGCCACCTTCGCCGCCTGCGCCTACGCTTGCGCGCCGCTGGTCCTGCTCGCGATCCCGGGCTGCGGCGGTATCGTGGGCGCCGTGTGGGTCGCCGTGCTCACCGGTGTGGGGCTCAAGGAGACGCACCGGATGCAGCCGGGGGGCGCGGCCGCCGCGGTGCTCGCGCCTTACGCGCTGATCTGCTGCGCCGCGTGCGCGCTGACCATGCTCGGGGGCGTGGTCGCCGGCGGGGTGCCGCAATGAGGTGCGTCGTGCGCGCCGGGCCGCCCTCGGCGCATGCGCTGGGTCTCGCGGCCGCCGGGGTCACGCTGCTGGTCGCCGCCCGTGTGCTGCCCCTCGACGCGCCGCCGCTCTCGCTCTTCGCCTGCCCGTTCCGCGCCGCCACCTCCCTGCCGTGCCTTTCCTGCGGGTCCACTCACGCGTTCGCTGCCGTCGCGCACTTGCATCCGCTCGAGGCCGCGGCGGCGAGCCCGCTCGGCGCGCTGGCGGCGTGCGCCTGCGCGGTTCACGCGCTCTGGACGGCGCTGCGCCTGTGCGGGTTCCGGTATGCCCCGGCGACTCTCGCGGTCACCCTTCGCGTCCGGCTCGGCGCGGCGGCCATGCTGGTCCTGAACTGGGCATTCCTGGTCCTGCGCGGCGCGCCGTGATCGCCCTCGCGCTGCTCGCGTCGTACCTGGCCGGTTCGGTGCCGTTCGGGCTGCTCGTCGCGCGGGTCGCGGCGGGCAAGGACGTGCGGACCGTTGGTTCGGGGAACATCGGCGCCACCAACGTGGCACGCGCCGCCGGTCGCGCGGCGGCCGCCGTCACGCTTCTGCTCGATGCGCTGAAGGGGCTGCTGCCCGCCGCGATCGCCGGGCGGACTCTGGCCGAACCCTGGGCGCCGGCGGCGTGCGGCGTGGCCGCCGTGATCGGCCACTGCTACCCGGTCTGGCTGCGGTTCCGCGGCGGCAAGGGCGTAGCGACGGGATTTGGCGTCGCGCTCGCGCTGGCACCGCTTTCGGCGGTGTGCGGGGCGGCGGTCTGGGTCCTCCTCTACAAGCTGCTCCGGATCTCGAGCGTCGGTTCGCTGGCCGGCGTGGCCACCGCGCTGCTGGTCGCGGCGTCGACCGGGCCGCGCTGGACCATCGCCGGGCTGGCTGCGATCGCCGGGATCGTGCTGGTGCGTCACCGCGCCAATCTCGAGAGACTGCTTCATCACGAAGAGCGGTAGAGCGCACCGCGCTGCCGCGTCCCTGCAGCCGACCGCGCGCCCGCCCGGGGCTTGCGGCGCCGCCGCCGCCCTCGCAAGTTGAAAAACGCTCGAAAATGACCCGTCGGATCTGCACGAACTGCGGGAGCACACGATGGCGACGTACGATCCGAACCATCCTTCCGACGGCCTTGACCCGGAGCCGCGCGACCGCCCGATGCACCTGCATTGGTGGGCCATCTTCGGCGGCAGCGTGATCGGCTGGGGCCTTCTCTTCTTCCTCTCGCTGCTGGGCCTCACCATCGGCCTCGCCGCGATCGAGCCCTACTCGGCGCGTCCCGCCTCCGGGGCGGACGTCGGGTCCGCGATCTGGGGAATGGCCGCGCTGGTGCTGTGCGCGATCGTCGGAGCGTACTTCGTCGTCCGGATCGCGGGCGAGCAGCGCAGGCGCGAGGCCGCGCTTCACGGGACGGTGTCCTGGGGCCTCTCGATGATCGCCGGGGCGTTGCTCACCATGTCGGCAACCAACACCGCCGCGCGCGCCGGGGCCGAGAATGCCCCGCGCTCCAGCGCGCGCGCCGACGCGAACGGCAACGTCCGGATGACCCCGCGCGACCGGGGCCGCCTGGACGAGGCGAGGAACGTCGCTGCGAAGACGGCGGGCGGGAGCACCGCGGCCGCGTTCCTCTCGCTCTTGGGCTCCCTCCTCGGCGCCGGCATCGGCGCGGCGCACGCATCGGGTCGCAGCCTGGGCCGCGGCTGGCGCGCCGGCGGCGACGCCCGGGAGGGCGAGCTGGGCCGCACGTCCTCCGCCGGCGGCGAGATGCCGGCGGGCGCGGATCCCGGCGACCGGGACCACCCGACGATCCTTCCGCCCACGCACTGAGCGGCTACAGCGTCTCGTTGAACCCCTTGTCGAACAGCTCGGCGAGGGCGGCCACGCACGCGCCGGCCTGCTCGCCCTCGGTGCGGACGGTGACGGTCGAACCCTTCGCGGCCGCCAGCATCAGCACGCCCATGATGCTCTTGCCGTTCACTTCCTGGCCGTCCTTCACCAGGGCGACCTCGCAAGGATACCGATTCGCGGTCTGCACGATGAGCGCCGCGGGCCGCGCATGCAGGCCCATCTTGTTCCGCACCAGCAGGTCCTTTTCGGCCCGGTCGTCCGGCACTCTACGTCCTTTGCTAGAGGAAGCCGCCGCCCAAGGCAAGGCCCAGGGCCATGGCGGTGTACAGTGCGGCGGTCAGCCCGATCCGCGGGAGCAGGGCGGCCATGGCGACGATGAGAACAGCGATCAGCACGGCGTGCCAGGGCCGGTGGGGCAATCCCGCGACCACCACCGATCGGCCCGCGATGACGCCCGCCAGCACGGCGGCGGATCCCTTGAGAATGGCGATGGTCTGCGGAAGGTGGACGTGCGAGACCGCGGCCACGATTCCCTCGCCCCGGCGGTAGCCGGCGAAAAAGAGCCACGCGCGCGCGGCGAGGTGCACGCCGTCGTAGAGGGCGAGGAAGAGCACCACCGACCAGAGGCCCAGGTAGGGCTCAGTGACCGCGGCGATCAGCGCCGCCGCCGGGCGCAGGGCCAGCCAGAAGAAGCCGTCCCCGAGCGCGGCGAAGGGAAAGGCCAACGCCGATTTGAACGCGGAGACGCTGTGCGGGTCGGCGGCGCCGCGCGCGACCTCCTCCTCCAGCCGGACCGCGCCTCCGAGGATCGCGGCGGCGAGGTAGGGGTGGCAGTTGAAGAACTCGAGGTGGCGCTCGATGGCGCGCGCCCGCGCGGGACCCGCCGGATACAGCTCCCGGAGCGCGGGCTCCATGGCGAAAGCGAAGCCGAGGTTCTGCATCCCGCGTGGGTTCCACGCCGCTTGCAGGAACAGCGACCGCCAGAGGACCCGTAACAGCGCGAGCGGCGACACGCGCCGGCGCGCGCTTGTGGCCCGGGCCTCGGCGGTCAGGGCAGCGCCCTCAAGACCGCGGCCGCGGCGAGGGTCGCGACGAAGCCGATCGCCGCGAGCGCCGGCGCGCGCGGATCGCGGATGGCGCGGATCGCGCTGGCCGCGGCCAGCGCCCAGACGGCATGCCACGCGCCGGTGAGCCCGGAAGTCAGGCGAGGCGGGCACTCGCTGCGCGCCATGCCGAGGAGCGGCGACAAGGCGGCGCAGGCGAAGCAGATCGAGGCGGTGACCGCGAAGGGCAGGAGGAGTCCGCGCAGGTTGGTTCGCGCCGCCCGGTCGTCTCCCGCGGCGGCGCGCGCCAGCGCCTCTTCCGAGAGCCTCGCGTTGTGCCTCTCGGTGGCGCGGTCCAGCCGGCGCCCCGCCACCGCAAGGGGGTAGAGCAGCGCGAGCCCGAGCGCGGCGAGCGGCGCGTCGACCCCGGTCCCCGCCGCGATGCCCGCCGGGACCACCGCCGAGGTCAGCGCGGCCGCGAGCAGCGTCTCGTTGTCGGGGAGGCTTCCGCCGAGGTTCACGCCCCCGAGGAAGATCAGCTCCAGCGGCACGCCCAGCACCAGCCCGCCGCGCGGATCGCCCAGCGCCCACCCCAGAAGGGGCGCCAGCACGATCGGCCGGCTCAGCATCAGCTGCAGCGCCCCCTTGCGCTCGACGGCCGCCAGCCCGCCGATCACCGCCGCGATCACGGCCGTCCCGGCCAGCTCCGCCCCTGCCAGAAACGCGCTCACCGTCCCATCCTAGAGGATCAGCGCTGAGCTGCGGCGAAGCGGGCTTTCAGGGAGGAGAGCGCAATGGGGTGCTCGTTAGGGACGGCGCGTGCCTCGACTTCGGTGCCGAGGGAGGAGAGGCGGGAGAGCGCGTCCATCTCGCCCGCATCCAGGTACACCGAGGGCGCCACCTGCCGGCGGCCGTTGGCGAAATGGACGTTGCCGAGGTTCAGCCGCGGGATTGGCACCCCGCTCTCGCCGAGCGCGATGGCGTCGCGGACGTCCCGCACGAGCAGCAGCGTGCGAACGCCGGGCACGCCCTTCCCGCCGGGCCGGAGTAGGTCGGCGGCGGCGGATACCTTGAGCACCTGGAACTGCACCTTGGGGGGAATGGCCAGAGCCATGGCCGAGCGGGCCAGCACGTTGCCGGCGGCTTCGTCATCGGCGACCAGCACGCCGTGCGCGTCGAGCGCCGGCAGCCAGGCCTCGAGCACCTGGCCGTGGACGAGCCGGTTGTCGACGCGGATGAGGGCCACGCCCGGGGCCTCCTTCACCCCATCCTCCCCCGCAGGAGCTCGGAAGCATGGCCGATCGACTTCTGCCCCGCCTCGGCCACCTCGCGCGCGAGCTGCGCGATCGGCTTCCCCGCCGGCCGCAGCGAGACGAGCTTCAGCAGCATGGGCAGGTTGACGCCCGTCACCACCTCCACCTTCCGCTCGTTCAGGAAAGAGAGGCACAGCTGCGTCGGCGATCCACCGAGCAGGTCGGTGAGCAGCAGCACGCCCTCGCCGCCGTCGACGGCCCGGATCGCCTCCTCGATCTTGTGGCGCACTTCGGGATCGCTCGCCAGCACGTTGACCGTGCCGACTCCCGAGAGCGGGCCCACCACGGCTTCCGCGGTGCGCAGCAGCTCCTCGGCCAGCCTTCCGTGTGCGGCTACGACGACGCCGATCATGGGGGAAATGTAGCGCAGCGCTGCGCCCGGCGCCCGCAATCGGACGACCGATGAGCGCGCGTTCAGGGCTGCTTGGCGCCCCCCGCGGTGAGGCGGACCGGCTTGGGCGGAGCGGGCAGCTCCGGCGGCGACTGGGTGGGCGCGGAGCTGAGGTGCACGCCCGGCGCCGCCGAATGAAACAGCCAGGCGGACAGCGCGAACAGGGGAAAGCCGATGGCAAAGACGGAGAACACCGCGCGCCAGGCGGATTGGCCCCAGCCGGCCGGAGCGGACCCGGAGACGACAAGGAGCGCCATCGCGCTGCTCGTCAGCTGCCCCGCAAGCACCGGCAGGAGCGCCGCGCGCCTCTCGCGCGGCGAGTGCGCCACCAGCACACAGGCCACGCAGATCGCGGCCATCATCCCGACGCCGAGCACCTGCCAGAACCGCACCTCGGCGGTCAGCTCCGCGCGCGCCCCCAGGCCCGCCACCCGGAACGTCCATCCCGGGAATACGGCGAACAGCAGCCCCAGAAGGCCGTACAGCGCGCTGCAGAAGGCGGCGAACCGCCCGAGGTGGACCTCCTGTGGCGAAAGCTCCGGGAGAGGCATGCGCGCTGCTCTACCACAGGGCGGCCCAGGCCGACTCTTTTCAGGTGACCGGTTTGCCCAGCCGTCGCGCCAGCAGGATCCGGTCGAACGCGGGCGTCCCCGCTCGCGCAACCACCAGATCGAGCCGGAGCGGCTCGCCTGGGCCGGGCACGCGCACCGAGCGGCGCTTGCCCATCGTCACGCTCATTCTCCCCCCGCGGGCCCGCCCGCCGTCGAGGGCGAGGCGATACTCGACGCACAGCTCGCCGCCGCTCTTGTGCGGCGACAGGTCGAGCGACATCCGCACGGGCTCGTTGTCGGGGCCGGCCGCCTGGGCCAGGTCGAGGTGCAGCTTGCGCCCCTCTTCGCCCACGAGCATGGGGCTCGCCAGGAGCGCGCCCGCCTGGTCGCGAACTTCGACGGAGAAGAGGAGCGCCGCACCCTGGGCCTCACGCAGGCGCCCGAAGGTGCTCTCGGCGCCGGCGATGCCGAAGACGAGCCCGCCCAGCCCGAAGAGCAGGCAGAGCGCCTTCCTGCGCAGGCCGGACCGCATGAAACCTCCGGCCGGAGAGCCTCTCAACAGCCGGGCTTCACGTCAAGCTGGCGCAGGACCTTCCTTCGACTGGCCTTCACGATGGCCCGAGCCAGGCGATCGGGGTCCGCCCGGTACAAGCCGGCCTGCACCAGGCCGCGCAATTCGCTCACCCGGCGCTCTCGCTCGTGCTCGCTGCGCATACCCCCACAGTCGGCCGCGGCAGGTCCGGCTTTAGACGGTCTCCTGCAGCTCCTCCCGCAGGTCGCGCTGAATCCCCCGCAGGATCTGGCAGATGCGCGACTCGGTCACGCCCAGGACCTCGCCGATCTCGCGGTAGGTCAGCTCCTCTTCGTAATAGAGCGACAGGATGGTCCGCTCGCGCTCGGCGAGCCGGGCCACCGCCTGGCGCAGCTGGGCGTGGTCCTGCATCGCTGCCACGTGCGCGAACGCGCTCTCTTCCTCGCCCAGGCTGCCGTCGTCCGCGTCCTCGACCTGCACGAAAGCCTGCGCGTGGGGAAGGGTGCGAGCAACACCCCGACGGACGCGGTGCGACTCGTCAGTGGACAGCTCGCGGCCCAGCTTCATCCGCAGGCTATCCTCCGCGCGGTCGGCCTCGCGGCTGCGCCGCCGGTCGCGGCGGGA
Organism: Myxococcales bacterium; assembly: GCA_035635335.1. Lineage (GTDB taxonomy): Bacteria > Myxococcota > Myxococcia > Myxococcales > 40CM-4-68-19 > VBKO01. The sequence goes on from DASQBG010000202.1 coordinate 8,649, forward strand.
GAGGTGGTCCTCGGCGCGCAGTGCGTCGAGGATCGCTCCCTGGATGCGCGTGCGGGCATACGCCTCGAAGGGAATCGACCGCGAGGCGTCGAAGCGATCCACCGCGTCGATGAGACCCAGCACGCCGGCGCCGATCAGGTCGTCCAGGTCCACGCTCGCCGGCACGCGGCCTGCCAGCCGCAGCGCGAGGTTGCGCGCCAACCCGGTGTGGGCGCGGATGAGTGCTTCGCGCTCCTGCGCCTGCATCGCCTTCTTCCCGGCCGCCGCCTCGCTCCGCATCGGTCGCCTCCAGAGGCGCCTGGGTCAGCGCCACGGAGGGATCCAGAGCAACCGGTGTGCCTGGATCGGGTGGGATGGTGACGTCGTTGAAAATCCAGGCCTTGGGTATCGGCCTGGAGGGTCCACCGGCCGTGCACGATGTGGAATGGCGTCATCCGATTGACGCACCGCCGTTTGCTTGACGGAGTGGACCTGCGCGAGGGACTGGTAGAGGCGATGCGGGTCCTCTTCGTCGACGACGAGCGCGACCTCGTCTCCTCGCTGTCGCGGTACTTCCGGTTGCACGGGTTCGAGACGGCGGGCGCCTTCGGCGTCTCCGACGCGGTCTCGAAACTCGAGGACGCCCGGAGCACGGGCAAGCGCTTCGACGCGGTGGTCACGGACCTGCGCATGCCCGACGGCGACGGGCTCGTCGTCCTGGGCGAGGTCCGGCGCCTGTTGCCCGGCACGCCCGTACTGGTCATGACCGCGTTCGGCTCGGTGGCGACGAGCGTGGAAGCGATGCGCCTCGGCGCCGTCACCATGCTGGAGAAGCCCGTCCCGGTCGCGCAGCTCGAGCGCGAGGTGCGCGACGCCATCGCCGGGGCGCTCGAGGTGGAGGGCGGTCTCGAGGCGGCCGGCGGAGCGGGGCTGGTGGGCACCTCGCGGGCGATCGGGGACGTCTTCGACACGCTGGTCCGGGTCGCTCCCTCGAACAGCTCGGTGCTCATCCAGGGAGAGAGCGGCACGGGCAAGGAGCTGGTCGCCCAGGCGGTGCACCGCCTGTCACGGCGGGCGTTGGGCCCGCTGGTCGCGGTGAACTGCGCGGCCATCCCCGAGCAGTTGCTGGAGTCCGAGCTGTTCGGTCACGTGAAGGGCGCCTTCACCGGTGCGTCGCAGGCGCGCCAGGGCCGGTTCAAGCTTGCTCACGGTGGGACCATCTTCCTGGACGAGATCGGCGAGATGCCACTCGCGCTGCAGGGCAAGCTGCTTCGTGTGCTGCAGGAGCGCGCCATCGAGCCCGTGGGGGGGAGCAAGCCCGAATCCGTGGACTTCCGGCTGATCGCCGCAACCAACAAGGACCTCGAGGCGCAGGTGGGCAAGGGCGCCTTCCGGGGCGACTTGTTCTACCGCCTCAACGTCGTGCCGCTGGTGCTGCCGCCGCTGCGCGAGCGCAGCGGAGACGTGCCGCTGCTCGCGGCGCACTTCCTCGCCCGACACAATGCGGGGAAGGAGAAGCCGCTGCGCTTCTCCCAGGGGGCCATCGAATCGCTCGAGCGGCACGCCTGGCCGGGGAACGTGCGCGAGTTGGAGAACCTGATCGAGCGGCTCGCCGTCCTCAAGGGCGAAGGCGAGATCGAAATTGCCGATCTGCCGGGTCCGATCCGCAATGCGCGGGCGGGCACGAGGGCGACCGCCACCGTGGAAGGCGAGGTCGCCGCGGCGCTGCCACCGGAGGGAGTGGACCTCTACAAGGTGCTGGCGGACATCGAGGACCGGCTGATCCGCGAGGCGCTGGAGCGCTCCGGGGGGAACAAGAACCAGGCGGCGAAGATCCTGGGGCTGAACCGGACGACGCTGGTGGAGAAGCTGAAGAAGAAAGGGACGCTGAAGGGATCGGGGAGCTCGGAGAGCTGAAGGAGCGAGGTTCGACTGCGAGCTTCGAGGTTCGACTGCGGGGTTCGAGGTTCGACTGGGAGTTTCGATTGATGGACCATCTACACCTCGCTGCCGCCGTCCGCTCGCTCGCGCTGGCGGTGTGGTTTGGAGGAGGGATCGCCACCGTTCTCGCTACCTCCGCCGTCTTCGCGAAAGCGCAGTCGCGCAAGGTGGCGGGGGATTTCGCAGGGGCGATCCTGGTGCGGACGAATCTCTTGCGGGGCATGGCCGCGCTGGTTTTCGGGCTTTCGGTGCTGATCGGGGCGGCGGGAATCGCGACCTGGCTGGGAGCTGGATGTCTGCTGCTGCAGGCCGCGGCCATCCCGGTCGACGCGGCGACGCGCAGGATCCGCCAGGCGCTCGGTGGGAACGTGGACGCGCTGGCTCCCGAGGACCCGCGTCGGCGCCGCTTCGGTGCGTTGCACGGGCTGGCCATGCTGCTGCTGCTCTTCCAGGTCCTGCTGAGCGCAGCGGCGCTGTCGCTTCAGTAGATGTTGGTCGTGCGGCGCGACCCCGTGTAATCGAGGAAGACGGTCTTCAGGTTGGTGAAGAAGTTGGAGCCCTCCTCGCCCATCTCCTTCTCGCCCACGCCGGTCGCCTTGATGCCGCCGAAGGGGAGCTGCGCCTCGCCTCCCACGGTCGGCTGGTTGACGTGCACCATGCCCACCTCCGCGCGCTCGACGAACCGCATCGCCGCGAAATAATCGGAGGTATAGATGCTCGCCGTCAGCCCGTACTCGACGTCGTTGGCAAGCCGGATGGCCTCCTCCACGTCGCGCGCCTTCTGCACCGCCAGCACCGGCCCGAAGACCTCCTCGCGGGCGAGCCGGCTGCCGGGTTTCACGTCGTCGAACACCGTGGGCGCGACGAAGAACCCGTGGTCGTGCTCCGGTCCCCGCAGGCGCTCGCCGCCGCAGAGAAGCCGCGCGCCGTCGGCGCGCGCCTGCGCGATCGCGTCGAGGTTGGTCTTGAGCTGCGAGTCGTCGACCGCGGGCCCCATCTGCACTCCGGCCTTGCGGCCGTCGCCCACCTCGAGCGACCGGGCGCCGGACACCAGCGCCTCGGTCAGCCTCGCGGCGACGCCGGGAGTGGCCACGACGCGGGAGGTGGCCGTGCAACGCTGGCCCGTCGATCCGAACGCGCCCTGCAGGATCCCGGCGGCGGCCAGCTCGACGTCGGCGTCATCCAGTACGAGCACCGGGTTCTTCCCTCCCATCTCGCAGGTCACCTTGATCCCGCGCCGGGCGGCGCGCTCGTAGAGCTTGAGCCCGACGGCGTTCGAACCGGTGAAGCTGACCGCCCGGATGCGCGGATCGTCGACGAGCGCGTTGCCGACGGCGCTGCCCGGGCCCGTCACCACGTTCAGCACCCCGGGCGGCAGTCCGGCCTCCACCAGCGCCTCGGCCAGCAGGTGCGTGCAGACCGGGGTGAGCGAGGCGGGCTTGAGCACCACCGTGCAGCCGGCGACCAGCGCCGGAGCCGTCTTCCACACCGGGATGGCGAAAGGGAAGTTCCAGGGTGTGATCAGCGTCACGGGGCCGACTGGCTGTCGGAGCGTCAGCATGAGGGACTGCCGCGTCTCGCTCGGCAGCGTCTTGCCGTGGGTCCGGAAACCCTCGCCCGAATAGAACTCGATCAGATTCAGGCCCTTCATCACCTCGCCGCGCGACTCGGCGAGCGTCTTCCCCTCCTCGCGGCACAGCGCCTCGGACAGGAGATCGACCTTCGCCTTGAGGATCTGGTGGGCGCGGCCGAGGATGCGCCCCCGCTCGGGGCCGGGGGTCTGCGCCCATCCGGGGAACGCCTGCGCCGCGGCGTCGACCGCCGCCCGCGCGTCTTCGGCGCCGCTCTTCGGCCACAGGCCGATCACCTCGCGCGTGTCGGCGGGGTTCAAGCAGGGCTCGTGCTGGCCGGTGCTTGGAGGGCGCCACTCGCCTCCGATCAGGTTCTTCCGCCGTTCGTCCGCCTCGGGGATCCGCATCGCGACCTCACCCAGCTTGAAGGTGCGCAGCCTACCTCCGCGCACGCGCTCAACCAACCGGAAATGCAGCGCACGTGAAGCTCCAGAAATTACTGGCCCGTGGCATTTCCGCCCGGTACGGTGCGTTGCGGAGGTGGAATGCGGGTGCTAGCGTCCGCGCGCCTTCCAGGAAGGGTCTGAACGCACGTGTTCAATGGGATCTACAAGTTCTTCTCCCGTGACCTGGCCATCGATCTCGGAACGGCGAACACGCTCATCTACATCCGCGGCCAGGGCATCGTTTCCAACGAGCCCTCCGTGGTCGCCGTGCAGCAGGACCACCGCGGCGGCAAGAAGGTGCTCGCGGTGGGCAAGGAAGCGAAGGAGATGCTCGGCCGCACGCCCGGGAACATCGTCGCCATCCGCCCGATGAAGGACGGCGTGATCGCGGACTTCGAGATCACCGCCGCGATGCTGCGCTACTTCATCCGCGCGGCACACAACCGCTCGACGCTGGTCAAGCCCCGCATCATCATCGGCATCCCCAGCGGCATCACCGAGGTGGAGCGGCGCGCGGTGCGCGAGGCGGCGGAGAGCGCCGGCGCGCGCGAGGTCTACCTCATCGAGCAGCCGATGGCGGCGGCGATCGGCGCGGGTCTCCCCATCACCGAGCCGTCCGGGAACATGATCGTCGACATCGGCGGCGGCACTTCGGACGTCGCGGTCATCTCGCTAGCCGGCATCGTCTTCGCGAAGAGCGTGCGCGTGGGCGGCGACAAGATGGACGAGGCGATCATCCAGCACATCAAGCGCAAGTACAACCTGCTCATCGGCGAGCGGACGGCCGAGCTGATCAAGATGGGCATCGGCAACGCCTACCCGACCGACGAAGTCCTCACGATGGACATCAAGGGACGCGACCTGGTCGCCGGCGTCCCGCGCACGCTCACCGTGTCGAGCGACGAGATCCGCGACGCGCTCGCCGAGCCGGTGAACGCCATCGTGGAGGCGGTGAAGGTGACGCTCGAGCGCACTCCGCCCGAGCTGGCCGGCGACATCGCCGACCGCGGCATCGTGCTCGCCGGCGGCGGCGCGCTGCTCAAGAACCTCGACGCCCTCCTGCGCGAGGAGACCGGCCTGCCCGTCTTCCTCGCCGAGGACCCGCTCAGCTCGGTCGTGATCGGCGCCGGGAAGGCCCTGGAGGAGCTCGACATCCTCCGCCAGGTGTGCTCGCCCGCGTAATTTCGTCGAGCTCGATATCCGTAGCCAGGTGTGCTCGCCCGCGTAGGTTTGCGGCGGGCGGCGCGCGGCTTAGACTGCAGTGGTGCTGCCGCAGCTCGCCAGGGAAAAGCTGGGGAAGCTCTACCTCGACGAGATCGGACGCGCGCGGCGGCGCGTGGACGAGCTGCGCTCGCGGTACCCGAGCGCGCAGCCGCAGGAAGTCGCTCAGCGGCTCATCGACGCCAAGAAGATGTGGGCCTCCACCGGCGGCGCGGTGAGCGGGCTCTTCGGGCTGGTATCGGTCCCGGCCGATCTCGCCTTCGTCACCGCGCTGCAGCTCTCCCTGATCATCGAGATCGCGCTGGTGTTCAAGGCGAACCTCAAGTCCGATCGCGCGCGCACCGAGGTGTTCGAGGTGCTGGGCTACTCGAACGGCGCGGACACCGTGAACCTGGCGAGCCGCGCCGGTCCGAAGCTGTTCGCCCGCGTCGCCGAGATGATGCTCACCAAGCGCGGCCTCGCCTCGCTGGGGCGCGTGCTCCCGGTGGTCGCCGCTCCCGTCAGCGCCTGGCTGAACAACAAGGACATCCAGCGCGCCGGCGAAGCCGCCGTCCGCTACTACGGCACCTTGCGCCAACTCCCCCGCCGCCCC
>DASQBG010000203.1:0-39576 GCA_035635335.1 Myxococcales bacterium
GCGCGCAGCGACTCGGGAAACATCTCCGCCGTGACGAACGCGACCTCGATCGAGAGGGCCATGCCCATCTCGCGGCCTCGCTTCACCAGCGCGTAGAGGAAGCTGGGAGTGCCCAGGTAGCAGGCCGCCCGCAGCGACGCCGCGACGCGGACCTGCACGTCCGTCTGGCCCACGCCCGCGGGGACCACCACGCACCCGAGGCTCCGCGCGGCGTTGTCCAGCATGAAACCGAGCGGCGTGAGGTGGTACGAGGCCGAGTTGATCGCGATGTCCCCGCGCCGGAAGCCCGCGGCGGCGAGCGCCATCCGGAAGCGCCAGAAGTCGTCGCCCTCTCCTTGCGGATCGAGGATCGGTCCGGGCGAGGCGAAGATGCGCTGCAGGCGTCCGAGCTCGACCGCCAGCAGGCCGCCGAAGGGCGGATCGGCGGCTTGCAGCGCGGGGACGTCGTCCTTGCGCGTGATCGGGATGCGCGTCAGGTCGTCGAGCGAGGCCACGTCGCTCGGCCCGATCCCCGCCTGGTCGAACGTGCGGCGGACGTGCGGCGAGCGCGAATGCGCCCAGGCGACGGTCTCGAGCAGCCGGGAGCCGAGGTACGCGCGCCGGGAGACGGGGTCCTGCTGCTCCAGCGAAGGGTCGAGGATCGCGCTCCCGCGCATCGGATGCTCCTGTCCACGAGGCGTACGCTCGAGAGCACATAGCGCCGCTCTCTCATGATTGATCACTCTCGCCTCGGGCGCGACAGCCGAGTTCGAGGAGCACCAGATCGTGCACTCCACGTCCGAGGACGAACGATCCTGGGTCTCGGCAGCGCACCGATTCGCGCTGCGCTTACGACAGCCACCGCTTCCTGCGCCGGTACGACTTGACCGCCTTGTAGCTCTTCTTCCCCTCGCCGCTGCCCAGGTAGAACTCGCGGACGTCCTCGTTGCTGCGCAGCTTGTCGGGGTCGCCCTCCAGGACGATCCGCCCGTTCTCCATGATGTACCCGAAGTGCGCGATGGAGAGGGCCACGTTGGCGTTCTGCTCGACCAGCAGCATGGTGGTCTTCTCCTCGGCGTTGATCTTCCCGATGATGCGGAAGATCTCCAGCACCAGGAGCGGCGCGAGGCCCAGCGACGGCTCGTCGAGCAGGATCAGCCGCGGCCGCGCCATGAGCGCGCGGCTGATCGCCAGCATCTGCTGCTCGCCACCGGACAGGTAGCCGGCGATCTGCCCGCGCCGCTCGCGCAGGCGCGGGAAGTAGTCGAAGCAGAGGTCGCGGTCCCGCTTGAGGCCCGCCCGGTCCCGCCGCGTGTACCCGCCCATGGTCAGGTTCTCGTCCACGGTCAGGTCCTCGAAGACGCGGCGGCCTTCCATCACCTGGAAGACGCCGCGCCGCACGATCTGCTCCGGCTGCAGCTCGTCGATGCGCTCCCCGCCGAGCTCGATGGCGCCGTCGGTGACTTCGCCCTCCTCGGCGCGCAACAAGCCCGAGATGGCCTTCAGCGTGGTGCTCTTGCCCGCGCCGTTGGACCCGAGGAGCGCGACGATCTTCCCGTCGGGCACCTCGAGCGAGAGGCCCTTCAAGACCAGGATGACGTCGTCGTAGATGACCTCGACGTTGCTGAGCCGGAGCATCGTGTCCCCGAATTCAAGTCACTACGTCCGCGAGCCAACAGCTAGCGCCGCCCCGTCGGCGGCGGCTACAGACCTAGCCACTCCGGCTTGCGAGGCATGTCGTACTCGGCCACCTTGACCAGCTTGCCGCCCTTGACCTGGTAGATGGGCGTCCTGGTCGAAGGCCGGTGGTCGGTGGGCGTGTAGGTCACCGGCTCGGTGAGGCCGCCGAGATCGAAATCCTTGAGCGTCTCCAGCGACGCCTTGACGCCCTCGCCGGTGAGCGCCTTCGCCTTGTCCGCGCGCTTGAGGGCCTCGGTCCAGACGAGCACGTAGGTCCAGCCGCGCACGTAGAGCGCATCGTGCGTGTCCTGCGGGTGGTTCTTCTGGTGGAAATCCATCAGGCGCGTCATTCCGGGCACTTTCTCGCCGAACGGGACGTGCGGCATCACGCCCGTGACGCCCTCGGCTGCTTCCTTCGCGACCAGCGGGAGCGCCTCGCTGAATCCGTATGGGTTGGATCCGAACTTGGTGGCGAGGCCCAGCTTCTTCGCGTCCCTCAAGATGGTCGAGACGCCGGTGGTGGTGACGTTGATGTAGGCGTAGTCGGCGCCCTTCTGCTTCATGTTGAGGAGCTGGGTGGTCGCGTCCTGGAACGCGCCGGGCACGATCTGCTCGTCCACGAGGTCGACGCCGATCTCCTTGGAATATCTCCGCCCGGCTTCGATCGGCGCCTTGCCATACGCGTTGTCGCCGTAGAAGAAGGCCACCTTCGGATTGCGCGACTTGTCCTTCCAGTCGTCCTTCACCCAGTGGAGCCACGCGCGAAGCTGGTCGGAGTAGCTGGGCGCGACGAAGAAGTTGTACGGGGTCTTCGACGGATCGGTCAGGTGCCCGGAGAACGACGCGGACAGGTAGGGGATCTTGTCCTGGTTGACCTGCGCCTTGAGTCCCTCGGTATCGCCGGTGCCCCACCCGTTGATCATGATCACCTTGTCGTCGCCCACCATGCGCTTGTAGGCGGCGACTGCCTCCGGGATCTTGTAGCCGTAGTCGACGTCGACCAGCCGGATCTTCTTGCCGTTGATCCCGCCGTTGTCGTTGGTCCACGACACGCCGTCGCGCACGCCTTGCGCGAATGGCTTGCCGACGTCCGAGGTGATGCCGGTCAAATCGAAGATGCCGCCGACCTTGATCTCCCCGCCAGCGGGGGCCTGCGCGTGCGCCGCCGCGGCCACGCAAAGAGCGAGCAGCGCCGTCCGGATCGAATGCATGGAATTCCTCCTTGAGGTCAGTACGAGAAAGGATACAGCCGGAAGTAGTTGCGGATGCGCCTCCAACGGGCCGCCAGCCCGTCGGGCTCGAAGATGAGGAACAGGACGATGGTGATGCCGAACACTCCGAGCTTGAGCGGCGCGAAGAGCTGCACCAGCGCCGGGAATTGCCCGGAGAGCGCGCTGGTCAGCAGGCGCAGCACCTCCGGCAGGAGCGTCAGGAAGACCGCGCCGAGGATCGAGCCGAGCACGCTTCCCAGGCCGCCGATGATGATCATCCCCAGCTGGTCGATGGCCAGCGAGAGGGGGAAGTTCTCCGGGCTGATGATCCGGGCGTGGTAGGCGAGCAGCGATCCGGCGACACCCACGTAGAAGGAGCTGACCCCGAACGCCAGCACCTTGAAACGGAACACCTGGACGCCCATCACCTCGGCGGAGATGTCCTGGTCGCGGATGGCGACGAACGCCTTGCCCACGCGCGTGCGGAAGAGGTTCTTCGCGAACCACAGGTGGAGGATGCACACCGGCAGGATGAGGAAGGCGAGGGCGCGGTCGTTCGCCAACACGAAGCCGAAGACCGACGGCGCGGGCACGCTGGTGCCGTTCACTCCGCCGGTCACCGAGTCCCAGTGCGTGACCGTGAACTCGACGATGAAGTGGGCCGCCAGGGTGGCCATGGCGAGGTAGAGGCCCTTGAGGCGCAGCGAGGGGACGCCGAACACCATCCCGGCCAGGGCCGTCAGGATCCCGGCCGCCGGAATGACCACGACGAACGGCACGCCGTGCGCGGCGAGATACGCGGTCGAGTACGCGCCGATGGCGAGGAAGGCCGCGTTTCCGAGCGAGATCTGCCCGGTGAACCCGGTGAGGATGTTGAGGCCGGTGGCGGCGATGACCGCGATCGCGGCGCGGTTCAGCACGTCCAGCCAGTACGACGAGCCGACGAGCGGCACGGCGAACAGCACTACCAGGAAGACGGCGAGCACGTGGCGCGCGCGGGCGGTATCGAAGATGGCCATGTCCGCGCGGTAGCTGGTGTGGAACTCGCCGCTGCGCATGTCAGACCCGCTCGATCCGGACCTTGCCGAACAGGCCGTAGGGCCGGACCATGAGGATGAGCACCAGCGCCACGAACGGGGCGACCTCCTTCACCCCGCCGCCGAACACCGGGTCGAGGTAGCCGCCCGAAAGGTTCTCCATGACGCCGATGAGCAGGCCACCGAGGATGGCGCCGCCGATGCTGTCCAGGCCGCCGACGATCACCGCCGGCAGGACCTTGAGCCCGAGGATGGCGAGCGACCCATCGACACCCCCGCGCATGGTGGCGAGCAGGATCCCTCCGACCGCGGACACCACCGCGGCGATGCTCCACGAAAGAGCGAAGATCCGGCGGACCGAGATGCCCATCGAGAGCGCCACCTGCTGTGAGTCGGCGGTGGCGCGCATGGCGATGCCCGGGCGCGCATACTTGAAGAACAACGTCAGGACCACCAGCAGCACCGCCACGCACCCCGCGCTGTACAGGTACCCGCGCGCGATCGGCAGCGGCCCGAGCTGGATCGGATCGAGCGAGAAGACGGACGGCAGCGGCCGCGTGTCGGTGCCCCAGATCCCCTGCACGACGGCGCGCAGCACGCTGGAGAGGCCGAGCGTCACCATGATCACCGAGATGATCGGCTCGCCGATGAGCGGGCGCAGCACCAGGCGCTCGAGCACGATGCCGAGGACGGCGGAGAAGGCGAAGGTGAGCAGCAGCGCGGCGCCGATCGGCGCGTGCGCGCTGGAGATGGCGAGGAAGACGTAGGCGCCGAGCAGCAGGAACTCGCCTTGGGCGAAGTTCAGGATCCCGCTCGACTTGAAGATGATGACGAAACCGAGCGCGACCAGCGAATAGATGCTGCCCACCACCAGGCCGTTGAGGAGGACCTGGAGGAAGAACTCCATCACGCTCCGCCCGCTTCGAGCCTTCGCACCGAGAGGTTGGCTTGGATGCGCGCGGTCTTCCCGTCCTGGAAACGGATGGTGGTGTCGATGGCGATGCGCTCCTGGTCGCCGTAGAGCGCCGAGATGATCCCCCGGTAGCGCTCCTCCACGAAGCCGCGCCGCACCTTCCGCGTGCGCGTCAGCTCCTCGTCGTCGGCGTCCAGCTCCTTGTAGAGCAACACGAACTTGCGGATCCGGGCCGCGCTGGGGAGCGTCTCGTTGACCCGGTTGATCTCCTTCTGCAACAGGTCGTAGACCTGCGGCTTGGCCGAGAGGTCGGTGTACGTGGTGTACGAGATCTTCTGCTTCTCGGCCCACTTCCCCACCACCGCCGAATCGATGCAGAGGAGCGCGGTCAGGTAGGGCCGATCCTGGCCCATCACCACGGCTTCCTTGACGTAAGGCGAGAACTTGAGCCGGTTCTCGATGTACTGGGGCGAGAACTGCGTCCCGTCGGCGAGCCGGAGCACGTCCTTGAGCCGGTCGATCACGACCAGCTGGCCGTCCTCCTCGAGGTAGCCGGCATCGCCGGAGTGCAGCCACCCGTCCGACAGGGCCTCGCGCGTCGCCTGCTCGTTCTTGTAGTAGCCGAGGAACACCGACGGGCTGCGCGAGAGGATCTCGCCGCTCTGGCTGATGCTCACCTCGGTCCCGGGGATGGGCTTTCCCACCGTGTGGAACTTGATCGCGTCGTCGGGATGGATGCAGGAGATCCCGCTGATCTCCGTCTGCCCGTAGATCTGCTTGAGCCGCACGCCCATCGCGTGGAAGAAGCGGAACACGTCGGGGCCGAGCGCCGCGCCACCGGTGGTGCCGCTGCGCAGCTGGAGCAGCCCGAGCCGGTCCTTGAGCGGGCGGAAGAGGAGCAGGTCGGCGAGGAGGTACAGCGCGCGCCACAGGAACGGCACCCGGCCGTGCTTCAGCCGCAGATCCGCGGCCTTGTACCCCACCGGCATCAGGCGCTGGTAGAGGAAGCGCTTGAACGGCGTGGTGTCCATGATCTTCACTTGCACGGTCGAGCTCAGTCCCTCCCAGATGCGCGGCGGCGCGAACAGCACGTGCGGTCCGACCTCGCGGATGTCGTGCAGCGCCGTCTCGGGCTCCTCGGGGAAGTTCACGGTGAACCCGATGGCCAGCGCGGTGGCGACCGACATCATCTGCTCGCCGATCCAGGCGAGCGGCAGGAAGGAGACGAACTCGTCGCCGGACCTGCGCGGGTCCACCTGGTGCAGGCTGAGCGCCATGGTGAGCAGGTTCCGGAACGAGAGCATCGCTCCCTTGGGCTGCCCCGTGGTGCCGGAGGTGTAGCAAATGATCGCCAGGTCGCCGCCGGCGCCTCGAGCGACGTTCTCGTCGTACAGGCCCGGCTTCTCCTTCGCGAGCGCGCGGCCGCGGGCCTCCACTTCGGAGAAGGAGAGCAGCTTCTCGTGCCGGTACCGGCGCAGGCCGCGCGGGTCGGAGTAGATGACGTACGCCACCTTGGGGAGCTGGTCGATCATCCCGAGGATCTTGTCGACCTGCTCCTGGTCCTCGGCGACGACGAAGCGCGCGTCGCAGTGGTCGATGACGAACCCCACCTCGGTCAGGTTGGAGTCCTGGTAGATGCCGACCGAGGCGGCGCCGGCGGCCTGCGCGGCCAGCTCCGCGATCACCCACTCGGGCCGGTTGTCGCCGATGATGGCCACCTTCCCGCCGCGCTCGAGGCCCAGCGAGACGAGCCCCAGCGAGAGGTCGCGCACCCGCTCCTGGCAGGCGCGCCAGCTGGTCTCGCGCCAGATGCCGAGGTCCTTCTCGCGCAGCGCCGCGCGTTCGCCCAACCGCTCGGCGTTGCGCGCCAGCAGCTTGGGGAAGGTGTCCGCTCCGCCGAGCGCATCCGTCACGCGGCGGCCTCCCCGCCGAGGTAGGCGAGCTGCACTTCGCGGCTGCCCTGCACCTCCTCGGGAGTCCCGTCGGCGATCTTCTGGCCGAAGTTGAGCACCACGACTCGATGGGAGAGATCCATCACCACGCCCATGTCGTGCTCGATCATGAGGATGGTGGTACCGCGCTCCTCGTTGATGTCGAGGATGAACCGGGCCATGTCCTCCTTCTCCTCCGCGTTCATGCCCGCCATCGGCTCGTCCAGCAGCAGGAGCCGCGGCTCGAGCGCGAGCGCGCGCGCCAGCTCGACCCGCTTCTGCAGGCCGTACGCGAGCGTGTGCGCCACCTGCTTGCGCACCGCCTCGATCTCGAGGAAATCGATGATCTCCTCGATGCGCGCGCGGTCCCGGATCTCCTCGCGCTCGCCCAGCCCGTAATAGAGTCCGCCCCCCAGCACGCCCGTCTTCTGGTGGCAGTGCCGCCCGATCAGCAGGTTGTCGAGCACCGTCATGCCCTTGAACAGCGCGATGTTCTGGAAGGTGCGCGCGATACCCAGCCGGGTGCGGGCCGCGGGCCGCAATTGCGTCACGTCGGCGCCGTCGAACCCGACGGTGCCCTTCTGCGGCCGGTAGACGCCGCTGATGCAGTTGAGCAGGCTGGTCTTGCCCGCGCCGTTCGGTCCGATGATGGCGGAGATGGCGCCGGGCTCGACCGCGAAGCTGACGTCCTGCAGGGCCGTCACGCCGCCGAATCGCAACGACAGGTGAGCAATCTGGAGCAGCGCCATCTCTGTTCCTCGGGCGCGGTCGCAGGGCGCGGCAAGATACAGCGGCGGCGTACTCTAGCAGGGGTGCGACGTTCGGAGTAAGAGGGAGCGCGTTACACTGCGGCCATGCGCGACCTGGCATCCCGGATGGCCGACCTGGGCACCGAAACGGCGTTCGACGTGCTCGCCCGCGCCCGCGCCCTCGAGGCGCAGGGCCGCCGCGTGCTGCACCTGGAGATCGGCGAGCCGGACTTCCCCACCCCGCCGCACGTGGTGGAGGCGGGAGTCCGCGCCCTCCGCGACGGGCACACCCGGTACGGGCCGCCGCCCGGCCTGCCCGCGCTGCGCGAGGCGATCTGCGAACGGATGCTCGCCGAGCGGGGCGTCCGCTCCACCCCCGACGAGGTGGTGGTGACGCCCGGCGCGAAGCCCATCCTGTTCCTCGCGCTCCTCGCCACCGTCGGCCCTGGAGACGAGGTGCTGGTGCCCGATCCGGGCTTTCCCATCTACGAGTCCGTGGTGCGCTTCGCCGGCGCGCGCGTCGTGCCGGTGCCCGTACGCGAGGAGAGCGGCTTCTCCTTCGACGTCGACGCCGCGGAGCGCCTGGTCACGCCGCGCACCAGGATGCTCATCTTCAACAGCCCGGCAAACCCGACCGGCGGCGCAACCACCCCGCGCGACCTGGAGCGCATCGCCGCGCTGGCCGAGCGGCACGACCTGTGGGTGATCGCCGACGAGATCTATGCGCGCATCTCCTACGGGGAGACGCACCAGTCCATGGCCGCGTTGCCAGGCATGCGCGAGCGCGTCATCCTCTCCGACGGATTCTCCAAGGCGTACGCCATGACCGGCTGGCGCCTCGGCTTCGGCGTCGTCCCCCGCCGGCTGGCCGAACCGATCACCCGGCTGGTCATCAACTCCAACTCCTGCACCGCGGCGTTCGTACAGCTCGCCGGCCTCGCGGCGCTGCGCGGCCCGCAGGACGCGGTGGACCGGATGGTGGCGGAGTTCCGCCGCCGCCGCGACCTGGTCGTCTCGGGGCTGCGCGGGATCCCCGGCCTCCGCTGCGCCGAGCCGCGCGGCGCCTTCTATGCATTCCCGGACGTCCGCGGGCTGCGCATCTCCGCCGACGAGCTGGCCTCGCGGCTGCTGGAGGAGCACGGGGTCGCGACGCTCTCCGGCACCGCTTTCGGCCCGGGCGGCGACGGTCACCTGCGCATCTCCTACGTCAGCGCGCCGGAGGTCCTGCAGGAGGCGCTCGAACGGATCCGCACTGCTGTGGCGGAGCTGGTGTAGGCTGGCGAGCAGGAGGTCCAAGTCGAGACCAGGACGCGCGTGACCGTACGCCGCACACACCGGCTGTGGATCGCGGTGGCGGGTGCACTGGCCCTCCACGGGCTGGTGCTGCTCGCGTTGACGTTGCTGCCGCACCCGCAGGTCAAAGGTCCCCGTCCGCCGCCGAAGGCGCTGCAGGTCGAGCTGCGTAAGCTCGCACCCCCCGGCGCGCCGCCGCAGCGGACCGCGGTCCCGGAGAGCGGCCACGTCCGCGGCGGGTCGACCGCGAAGAAAGCGGCGCCTCCGGCGCGCGAGGCGCAACCCTCCCCGGGGAAGACCGGCGCCGGTGAGGACCCCGCGGCCTGGTCGCGCGACTGGCGGATCGGCGAGGGAATCGAGCGTCCCGGGGGAGACCTGTCGCTGCGGCTCGAACACCCGGAAGGCGTGCTCGGGCCGGGCGGCGGCACGGAGGGCGACGGTTCCTCCGGTCTCGTCCGGGAGAAGTCGCGCGAGGAGAAGCTTGCCGAGGAACAGGCGACGGTCCAGCGCCGGGTCGAGGGCTGGCTTTCCGACGCGAAAGCCAAAGCGCGCGCGCAGACCCGCGACGGCTACTGGCAGGCGGTCGAGGACGCCCTCGGCCACGGCTTCAACCCGGGGTGGGACGTGCTCGAGCACGGCCCGAATGAAACCCGGAGCTCGACCGCAGGCGCGCTCGTGGAGGCGTGGAAGAAACAGGCCGCGGCTTACGGGAGGTCGGGCAATCCGTTCGCCGGGGCGCCCGACGCGCCGGGCGCGCGCAAGCCTTTGCACGAAGAGTTCCTCGGGCTCGCCAACGAGGATCGCGGGCTCCGCACGCCGAGCTTGGCCCCCACGCTCAACCTCGAGATCGTGCGCGCAGCAGCCGCGGCTTCCGGCAGTGCCTGGCATTTCAAGCTGGTCGCTTCGGTACGCGTGACCCAGCGCGAGGACGGGTCCCTCTTCGCCGTCGAGCTGCTCGGCACCAGCGGCAACGCCGCCTACGACCGCCTCGTGCTCGGGCAGGCGCGCTCGCTGGGCGCGCTCAAGCTCGGGCCTCCGCGGCAAGGTCTCGAGACGCTCTGGGCATTCGAGACCGAGTTCTCCCAGATCCCTCCGCTGCCCATCGCGGGCTGCGCGCTGGACGATTTCATCCCGAAGAACTGCTGGCACCCGCTGCAGAAGCTGGTGCGCTCGCGCGTGCGCCTGCTGGGCATCTACTAGCCCGGCTAGTCCTGGCGGCGATGCTTCATTGGGTCAACCTGGTTCGGTCGGACCGACGTCCTCAGGAAGGTACCCAGACCGAGCCTCCTCGGCTCGTATTCGTACGAACCATATGACACCAAGTTGGCCCGCGAAACCGCGGGAGCACGATCCTCCAACTGTGCCTGTACGCCGACCTCCTCGGACAACGCGGAGCCGGTCGCCTCGCTCCGCGACGGTTCCATCGATGTCCTCGGCGGCACTGCCTGGATGTGGTCACGCCCGGAGTACGAGGACACGGTCGACGTGCTCGTCATCGACGAGGCCGGCCAGCTCTCGCTCGCGACCGCGCTCGCCGTTGCTCCGGCGGCGAGAAGCGTAGTGCTGCTCGGGGATCCACAGCAGCTCGAGCAACCCGTCCAGGGGACCCACCCCCAGGCCTAGGCACGCCCGGCGTACAGGCGCAGCGATTCGTCCCAGTCGATCCGCCGCGCGCGGAGCGTGCCGTCGGGCAGCTTCTCCGCGCCGGACGGGTCGACCAGGTCGATGAAGTACGGCCGGCCCAGCGCGGGATCGAGGTTGTCGAGCACGACGTCGAAGGTGAACGCGGTGTCGCTCGTCGCCACGAACCAGTGCACGTTGCGGCTCTCGCTCGAGATGCTGGTCGGGTCGCCGCTGCGGCAGGCGCGGTCGAGCCCAGGTCGCAGGACCAGATGGCCGGGCTCGTCGCGCACGCGGTCGTACTGGCGGCAGCGGAGCTCTCCGCCGATCACCAGGTGCATCGAGGCCATGTTGCGGTGGCCGTGCGGGGTGATCGCTGCCCCGCGCGCGAACCCGAACACCTGGGTGCCGAACCGGAACGGCCCGAGCCGCAGGTGCTCGCCGCGCGCCCAGTCCCGCGCGACGGTCATGGTACGGGACAGGCGGTCCAAGTCGACCGCGCGGCGCAGATCGGAGAGGTCGGCGCGCGCCGCGAGCTCCTCGACGCGAGCCTGCCATTCCGCGGGCCTCGCGGCTCCCGATGCGAGCGCACGGCTCGCTTCGTCCGCCCGCGCGAGCAGGACCCCGGCGGCGATGCGGGCCGGCGCCGCCAGCGCCTCGCGCGCGCCCAGCTCCCGCAAGAGCGCCAGTGGCCCAAGCACCCGGAGCACGGCCTTCGCGAATTCCCTGCGTGTCAGACGGCCCATGCACTCATCGTAGCCCACGGGCGGCACGGTCGCGCATACTCGGCCGGTGCTTCCGTCCACCGCGACGCGCGACGCGCGGATCCTCCTCTTCACGCGCGGCGCCCGCGGGTTCGCCGACGGCGTGGTCAGCGTGCTGCTCGCGAGCTACCTCGCCCGGCTGGGGTTCACGGCGCTGCAGATCGGCGCCATCGTCACCGCCACCCTGCTGGGCTCGGCTGCGCTCACGCTCGGCATCGGCCTCGCCGGCCACCGCTTCCGCCGCCGGGCGGTGCTGCTCGGCGCGGCCGGACTGATGGTCGTGACCGGCCTCGGGTTCGCCGGCGTCACCGCTTTCTGGCCGCTGCTCGCGGTCGCCTTCGTGGGCACCGTCAACCCTTCGGCGGGCGACGTGACGCTCTTCCTGCCGACCGAGCAGGCCGTGCTCGCGGAAGCGTCGGAGGCGCGGGACCGCACCGGGTTGTTCGCCTGGTACAACCTGACCGGCACCTTCGCGGGGGCCGCAGGGGCGCTCGCCGCCGGCTTTCCCGACGCCGCGGCCCAGCGGTTCGGCATCGACGCCGCGCAAGCGGAGCGCGCCGGCTTCCTCCTCTATTCCGTGCTGGGGCTGATCGCGGCCGCCGCTTACGCGCGCCTCTCTCCGGCAGTGGAGCACGACACCGCGGCGCCGGCCCGGCCGCTGGCGCGCTCGCGCAGCATCGTCCTCAAGCTGTCCGCGCTGTTCAGCCTCGACTCGTTCGGCGGCGGATTCGTGGTGCAGTCGCTGCTCGTGCTGTGGCTCTTCCGGCGCTTCGCGCTGCCGGTGCAGGTAGCGGGCGCGATCTTCTTCGCCGCCGGGCTGCTCGCGGCGCTCTCGCAATTCGCCGCCGCGCGGCTCGCGGCGCGGATCGGCCACGTGCGCACGATGGTCTTCACGCATCTTCCCGCGAACGTCTTCCTGCTGCTCGCCGGGCTGATGCCCACCGCGCCGCTCGCGGTGCTTTTCTTGCTGCTGCGGACCTCGCTCTCTTCGATGGACGTCCCCGCGCGGCAGGCGTACGTGATGGCCATGGTGCCGCGCGAGGAGCGGGCCGCGGCATCGAGCGTCACCAACGTCCCGCGCAGCCTCGCCGCCGCCCTCTCGCCGCTGCTCTCCGGGTTCCTGCTCGATCGCACCAGCTTCGGCTGGCCGCTCTTGTGCGCGGGCGCGCTGAAAGCCGCCTACGATCTTCTCCTCTTCCGGCAATTCGCCCACCTGCGCCCGGCCGACGAGCCCGACCGCCGTTGAGCCGGAGTCAGTGCCGGAGCGCGGGCACGTCGCCCGGCTCGTCGTGGAGGTCCAGCTCGCTCTGGATCGAGCGCACGCCAGCGATGCTCGCCACCTGGCGGATGAGGTCCTCCAACTCGTCGGCCAGGATCGGGCCGGCCAGGATCACGCACCCCTCCTGCGCCCGGACGTCGATCGCGCGCGGGTGCGAGACCGGCCGTTCGAGCTGGGCGCGCACACGCTCCACCAGGATGTCGTCCGGGACCTCCTCCTCGGCGGGGCCTGGCGTCGCTCGATACACCATCCCCCGCAGGCGTTGGCGCAGCTTGCCTGCGCGACCGGTCATCCCGCCGGCGGCGTCCCCGGCGCCGGAGAAGCTCTCGTCGCCCATGACCGCCCGCCGGCGCCGCCGGTCGAGCAGCGCGACGGTCACTCCGCCCAGCACGAATCCCGTCACGAAACTTCCTGCGCGCATGTCGGACCTCCCCGTGTCGGTTCGCGCCTACTCTGCGCACGCGGCCGCCGGTCAGCCCACCGGCACGTGGAACAGCCGTCCGACCAGCACCGTCGCTCCCGCCGCGATCCCGATCACCAGCAGCTGGCGGAAGGCGGGCCAGGGCCAGCGCCGGCCGCTCAGGCGAGCGAGGATGGCCCCGATTCCCAGCGAAGCTGCCCCCGCGAGCAGCAATGAGGCGAGCTGAGCCGTGCGCCCGCTGGCGAAGAACCAGGGTACGAGCGGCACCAGCGCTCCGCCGGCAAAGGTGAGGAGGGAGGAGAACGCGGCGGCCCAGGGCGACCCGAGCTCGTCCGGATTGAGGCCCATCGACCGCGCGTACGTGGCGAGGGCGTGCGCCGGATCGCGCGCCAGCTCCCGCGAAGCTTGCCGCGCGGTGCGGCGCGAGACGCCGGCGTGGACGATGAACTGCTCCAGCTCGGCTCGCGCGAGCTCGGGGTTCTCGCGCAGGCGGCGCGCCTCCTCCATCAGGAGGCCCTCGAGCAGCTCCACCTGGGCGCGCATCGAGACGTATTCCCCCACGGCCATCGAGCAGGCGCCCGCAACCAGGCTGGCGAGCCCGGCGAGCCGCACCACCGCGGGGCTGGCCTCCGCCGCGGCCACGCCGAGGATCAACGACACGTTGGTGACCAGGCCGTCGCTGACGCCCAGCACCGCCGCGCGTGCCGTCCCGCGCTGCACCTCCACCGCGCGCTGCCTCGACGGGTGGGCGTTGAGGGCGGTCTCTGCCATCTTGGCTCCCTACCATGGACGGCTTGACGCCGAATGCCATAACGCCGCGCGGCGTGAAGACGCACCGCCGCCGAATACAGCGGCGATTGGTCACAAGTCGCGTTGACCCGGGCCGACTCCTGGTGCACAACTGCGCGGCACATGCCGACCGCGTTCCTCTTCGCCGGACAGGGCAGCCAGTCCGTCGGCATGGGCAAGGCTCTCGCCTCCTCCTGCCCTCATTGCGCGGCGCTGTTCGAGCGCGCCGACGAGGTCCTCCACTTCCCGCTCCGCCGCGCGATGTGGGAAGGCTCCGCCGACGATCTGCGCCACACGGCGGTGCTGCAGCCGGCCCTGCTGGCGCTCGAGGTCGCGCAGGCGCGGCACCTGCGCGCGGTGGGGCTCAGCCCCGACTGGCTGGCCGGGCACAGCGTCGGCCAGTACTCGGCACTGGTGGTGGCCGACTCGCTCCCCTTCGAGGAAGCGCTGCACCTGGTCCGCGAGCGCGGCCTCCTCATGCAGGAAGCCGTGCCCGACGGCGTCGGGGCCATGGCCGCCGTGCTGGGGCTCGACCGCGCGGAGATCCGCAGGCTGTGCCGCACCGCGGCCGGCGTGGTCGGGATCGCCTCGCACAACGCGCCTGGGAATACGGTGATCTCCGGCGAGCGCGCCGCCGTCGCCGAGGCGTCCGCGCTGTGCAAGGAGGCCGGCGCGTCGATCGTCGAGCTTCCCGTCTCGGCGCCGTTCCACACTGCCCTTCTCGAGCCGATGGTTCCGCCCTTCACGGCGCTGGTGGAGAAGGCCTCCTTCCGGGATCCACGCGTTCCGGTGATCGACAACGTGGGCGCGCGGCCGCTCACCGACGCCGCCTCGGTGCGCCGCTCGCTGGTGCTGCAGGTCAGCGCGCCCGTGCTGTTCGACGAGAGCCTCCGCTTCCTCGTCGAGCGCGGCGTCGCCGACTTCGTGCAATGCGGCCCCGGCCGCAACGTGCTGGACTTCATCCGCCGCATCCACCCCGGCGCCCGGATCTTGCCGTTCGAGGAAGCCGCGGCAGGCACGCCGGCGCCGCACTGAACCGCAGCCCGAACGTCCGCTGTGAAAAGCGCAGCGCCGCCCTAGCGGCGGCGACTGAAGCTCAGGCGGTTCCGCGCCGCGCGATGCGGACGGTATTGCTGAACCCGTCGTCCAACACCCGCAGCTGCACCTCCAGCTCGCCGGCGGCGTCGCAGCGGACTGTCTCCTCCACCTGCGGACCGTCGCCGTCGAGCCGCCGCACGGGCACGGTGGCCAGATCGCGCACCGCGCGGAGGCGCGGGTCGAACGGGAACAGCACCTCGTCCCACATCGCCAGGTTGCCCTCCGGCCGGCCCTGCTCGATGCGGGCACACTCGACGAAGCGGAAGTGCCCCAGGTTGTGCGCTGCGCGGTAATGACGGATCACGCTCAGCGGCGGCCCGCCGGGAGCCGGCAGGCGCGTGTCCTTGGGGAGGAGCACGTCGAAGGACACCTCCGCGCCCGCGCTCTCCTCGCGGAAGACCCCGAAGTGCCGCGTGAGCCGCTCCGCCAGCGAGTACCCGGCCCGCTCGTCGAGCGTGATGGCGAGCCCGATGGCGGTGGAACCGAAAGGATGCGGCGAGCGCCGCACCCGGTGCGCTCCGAAACGCTCGCGGAGCAGGCGGTACACGGGCGGGAACGCGCTCGCGCCGCCCACCACGTAGATGCCGGCCAGCTCGCTCCAGTCGACGCCCTCGTTTTCGCGGCGCGGGTCGCGCATCGCGGGCTCCATCGCCTCCAGCGTCTGCTGCACGAGCGGAGCACAGGCGGCGTACACCTCGTCGGTGGGCACCACCAGCGGCTCGTGCCGGCCGAGCGCCGCGAGGTCCACCACCAGCTTGCGCGTGTTCGGGTTCACCGACTCCTTCTGCACGCGGCACTCGTCCAGCAGGAGGCGCCGCTCGCGGATCGAGGTGACCGTGCCCAGCCTCTCCTCGACGAGCTTGAGGATCGCCTCGTCGAAATCGTCCCCGCCGAGCCGCGCCACCCCGGACGAGGTGACCACCTCGTTCGCGCGCCCCTCCATCTTGATCAGCGACGCGTCGAAGGTGCCGCCGCCCAGGTCGTAGACCAGCACGTACTCGCGCTTGCTGGTGACCGTCTCCCGGAAGCGGTGCGCGTACTCGAACCCCGCCGCGCTCGGCTCATTGAGGAGCGCGACCACGTCGAAGCCGGCGCGGCGGAAGGCGTCGACCGTGAGGATGCGCTGCGCGCTCGAGGCGTTGGCCGGCACGCTCACCGCCGCTTCCAGCGGCTCGCCCTCGCGCGGGTGAGCGTTGGACTTGAGGTAGAGCTCGTCCCGGACGTGCGAGAGGAACCCGGTGAGCAGGTCCACCACCTTCATGGTGCGCGGGCCGACCGCCACCTCGGACTCGGGCCCGGCGTCGTTGAGCAGGCGCTTGAACGAGCGCAGGACCGTCCACGCCGGGTCGTGCGCCACGACCGCCGCCTGCGCTCCGAAGCGGAGCGTGCCGTCCTGACCCGCGGCGGCAATTGAAGGCACGAAGTCGGCGTGCTCGAAGGAGACGATCGGATAATTCCCGCGGTCCACCGCCGCGACGACGGTGTGCGTGGTCCCGAAGTCGATCCCCAGCCTCATCGACCCCGAATCTACGCCACTCCAAGCCGATCCGCCCGCGCCGATGGACTAAAAGCGGTTTCACGCAGAGCTCGCAGAGGGCGCAGAGTTCTTTGATCCAAAAAAATCTCTGCGGACTCTGCGAGCTCTGCGTGAACCGCTTCTAGTCTAGAACTGTTTCGGCTGTTCAATGGCGGCCTCGACGCGGCGCAGGTAGTCGGAGCGGGGGATTTCCATGCAGCCGAGGGTGGCGAGGTGGGGGGACATCACCTGCACGTCGAAGAGGGTGAACCCGCGCTCGCGCAGCCGCTCCACCGCCGCGGCAAAGGCCACCTTGGAGGCGCCCGTGCGAAGGTGGAACATCGACTCGCCCGCGAAGAGCGATCCGACGGCGAGCCCGTAGAGGCCACCGGCGAGCCGGCCGTCCGCCCACACCTCCACGCTGTGCGCCCATCCCAGCGCATGCAGCTCGGCGTACGTGGCGAGGACGTCGGCCGTGATCCAGGTCCCCTCGGCCCGCGCGTCGCCGCAAGCGGTCATCACCTCGCGGTAAGCGCGGTCGAAGGTGACCGTGAACCCGGTGTTCCGGGCGCGCTTCACGTGTCGCGGCCAGGGGCGCTGCGGGTGGAGAGGGAAGATCGCGCGCGGGTCCGGGCTCGCCCACGGAATCACGCCCTGCATGATGGGCCAGGGAAAGATGCCCTTCCGGTACGCCTGCAGGACGAGGCCCGGCGTCATGGTCCGCGAGAGGGCGACGATGCCCTCGCGGTTCGCGCGGCGCGCATCGGGCAGCTCGACCCGCGCCGCGGGCGGTTCGACCGGAGGATAGGTCACTTGCGGCCCCCAGCCTCGGGGGTTGCCCTCAACGCCCTTCTCCCAGCATCTCGCGCAGCTTGCGCGTTCGCTCCTCGGGAGCGCCGAACCTGGCGCGATAGTCCTCGATGCTCCGCCGGAGTACCTCCACCGCCTCCTCGCGCCCGTACACCTCGGCGATCTGGACCTTGCGGGCGCCGGCGCCGGGGATCTGCTTGTAGCTGAGGAAGTAGTGGCGCAAGCGATCGACCAGCCCCTGCGGGACCTGTGAGACGTCCTGCATCTTGCCGAACACGAGATCCTGCTCGAGCACGGCCAGCACCTTGTCGTCCGCCTCGTCGCCGTCGACCATCCGCAGGCCGCCGACCGCGCGGGCGTGGAGCAGGAAACCGCCGTGCGCGGTGCCCTTCTCGGTGAGCACGCAGATGTCCATCGGGTCGCCGTCGCCCCGCATCCCCGGCAGCCCGGTGCGCTCCGACGAGCGCGCCGCGACCCGCTCGCCGCAGTACGTCTGCGGCACGAACCCGTACAGCGACGGAGTCTGGCTCGAATAGCGCTGCGGCCGATCGATGCGCAGGTGTCCGGAAGCCTTGTCCAGCTCGTACTTCACCACGTCGCTGGGCACGATCTCGATGTACGCGTTGAGCACGCCTTCGGGATCGCCGGGCGGCACTCCGTGCCACGGATGCGCCTGGAACATCGTCGCGAGGAGGTCCTCCACGCTCATCGCGGCGATCCCTCGAGCAGCCGCCGCAGGGCGGCCCGGCCGCCGGCCAGGATCGGCGCGCCGTCGGCCAGCAGCAGCGCGTCGAAGTCGAGCTGCGCCAGGGCGCCGAGCGAGGTCAACAGTCGCGCCTTGTCGTCGATGACGGCATCGGGCAGGAGCGCGCACGAGCCGGGCGGCTTTCCCACGCACGCATCGCCCACCAGGAGCAGCCGCCGCTCCGGCCAGTGCAGCGCCACCTCGCCGGGCGATTTGCCCGGCGCCGCGACGACTTCCAGCGGACCCAGGCGCTGGCCCGCGCGCAGATCCTCGTCCACCGCCGTGCCCTTCTCCCGGACGAAGGCAGCGTCGGCCGGATGGATGGCGATCGGCGCACCCGTCCGCTGCTTCACCCTCATGCTGGCGCGGAAGTGGTTGCGATTGGTGAGCACGATGCGCTGCACCCCCACGTCGGCGATCTCCGCCAGTACCTCGTCGGCCATCTCCACCGGATCCACGCACAGGTTCCCATCCGGAAGACGCAGCAGGTATCCGTTGAAATCGTAGCCGTGGCGCTCGGAGAACCAAGGCCAGGTGAGGATCCCGGGGAGGATCTCGCGCATGGTGGCCGCGTAGCACGGGTGCCGGGGCGGCTCAAGCCGCCGGCTCAAGTCGCCGTAGCCTTCTCCGACTTCGGCGGCATCCAATAGACCTCGACGTGGATCTGCGCACGGTCGAACCCGCGCCGCAGCAGGATGCCCTTTCCGTTCTCGATCATCCGCGGGTGGCCGCACAGGTATGCGGTGCAGTCCGCCGGAGTGAAGCCCGCCTCGTCGAGGTGCTTGCGGATCACGTCCTCGGCGCGTCCCCGCTCCCCCTTCCACCCGGGGTCCTCCCACGGGCGGCTGACGGTCGGGACGTAGGTCAGCCACCCGCCCGATTCGGCCGCCGCCCGCTCCAGCTCCTCGCGATAGCCCAGCTCGTGCGAGCGGCTCCCTGCCTGCAAGATGAAGAGGCGCAGATCGGGCTTCTGCCGGCGCAGCGCGCGCACCATGCTCACCGCGGGCGCCACGCCGGTGACCGTGGTCGCGATGAAGTGGTTCCGGCGTCCGCTCTTGCGGTCGACGGTGAACGTGCCCTTGGCGCGGTGGCGCATCCACACCTCGGCGCCGGGCTTCAGCTCGTACAGCTTCGGCGTGAGCTGCCCCTGGGGGACCAGTTCGAAAAAGAACTCTAGCTCCTCCTCGTGGGGCGCGGAGCAGACCGAGTACGCGCGTTCGATCATCTTGCCGGTGCCCGGGTCCTCGACGCCGAGCGTCACGTACTGGCCGGGCTCGAAATCGATGCGCTTTTCGGGAGCTACGCGCACCGACCACAGATCGCGGGAATGGTCCTTGCGCCAGGTGATGCGCCCGCGCTGGTATTTCTCCGGGCTGACGGGCATGTCCCAATCGCATGTCATAACGTCCGCGCCGTGAAAAGCACAGCGCCGCCCTATGGGCGGCGACTGGCGCCCGTGCGGTGCCATGGTACACCCCGCCCATGGACACGACGTTCGATCGCCAGACGCAGAAGGTCGGGCGGCAGGAAGCGCTCGACTACCACTCCGCCTGGCCGCGCGGGAAAATCGAGGTGGTCCCCACCAAGCCGGTCGCCACCGCTCGCCAGCTCACGCTCGCCTACAGCCCCGGCGTGGCCGAGCCCTGCCTCGCAATCGCCGAGGATCGCGATCTCTCCTACAAGTACACGGCTCGCGGCAACCTGGTCGGCGTCATCACCAACGGGACCGCGGTGCTCGGCCTGGGGGACATCGGACCCTGGGCGGCCAAGCCGGTGATGGAGGGCAAGGGCGTCCTGTTCAAGAAGTTCGCCGACATCGACGTGTTCGACCTGGAGGTGAACGCGAAGGACATCGACGGGTTCTGCGCGGTGGTGAAGGGCCTGGAGCCGACTTTCGGCGGGATCAACCTGGAGGACGTGAAGAGCCCCGAATGCTTCGTCATCGAGCGCAAGCTGCGCGCGAGCATGGGCATCCCCGTGTTCCACGACGACCAGCACGGCACCGCGATCATCACCGGCGCGGCGCTGGTCAACGCGCTGGAGTTGGTGGGCAAGCGCATCGACCAGGTGAAGGTGGTGTTCATCGGAGCGGGCGCGGCGGCGGTGGCGTGCGCCGAGCAATACGTCGCGCTCGGTGTGCCGCGGCAGAACGTCTTCCTGTGCGACAAGTACGGCCTGGTCTACCGCGGCCGGCCGGAGGACATGGACGAGTGGAAGGGGGCCTTCGCGCAGGGCGAGACGCCCCGCACGCTGGCGGAGGTGGTCCGCGGCGCCGACGTGGTGGTGGGCCTCTCGGCGGCAGGCGTGATCACCCCGGAGATGGTGCGCACGCTGGCCAAGGACCCCGTCCTGTTCGCGCTGGCGAACCCGGTGCCGGAGATCCTCCCGGAGCAGGTCCACGAAGTGCGCGACGACGTGATCATGGCCACGGGCCGCAGCGACTATCCCAACCAGGTGAACAACGTGCTCGGGTTCCCGGGCATGTTTCGCGGGGCCCTCGACGTCCGCGCCAACGCCATCAACGAGGAGATGAAGCTGGCCGCCTCGCACGCGCTGGCGCAGCTGGCCCGGCAGGACGTCCCGGAGAGCGTCTCCGCCGCGTACGGCGGGCAGAACTTCAAGTTCGGCCGCGACTACATCATCCCCAAGCCGTTCGATCCGCGCGTCCTCACCGCGGTGGCGCCGGCCGTGGCACAGGCGGCGATGGACTCCGGCGCCGCGCGCATCCGGCTGGACCGCACCGAATACGTCGAGCAGCTGCGCAAGCGGCAGGGCCGGACCTACGAGGTGATGAGCGTGGTGATGGGCAAGGCGCGGCGCAAGCAGACGCGCATCGCGTTCCCCGAAGGGAACCACCCGCGCATCCTGCGCGCCGCGCAGATCCTGGCCGAGGAGCGTATCTGCCGGCCGGTGCTCATGGGGAAGCGCGAGGAGATCGACGCGATCGCCACCGAGGCGGGCCTCTCGGCGATCGCGGACCTGGAGGTGATCGACCCGGTGACCAGCCCCGACCTCCAGCAGTACACGCAGCTGCTCTACGGCTTGCGGCAGCGCGCCGGGATGTCCTTCGCGGAGGCGGCGTACCGCATCCGCCAGCGGAGCGTGTTCGCCGCGATGATGTTGCAGGAAGGCGCGGTGGACGGAGTGGTGACTGGCTTGACGCGGAGCTACCCGGAAGCGATCCGGCCCGCGCTGCAGATCGTGCGCACCATGCCGGGCCGCTTCGCCGCGGGGACCTATATCCTCGCCTTCAAGCACGGCCTGAAGCTGTTCGCCGACTGCACCGTCATCGCCGACCCGACGGCGGAGCAGCTCGCCGACATCGCCATCTCCACCGCCGAGCTTGCTCGCGAGTTCGAGCTGACGCCGCGCGTGGCGATGCTCTCCTACTCGAACTTCGGCACCGATCGCGGCGGCTCGCCCGCCAAGGTGAGGCGCGCGGTGGAGCTGGTGCGGCAGCGGCGGCCCGAGCTGGAGATCGACGGCGAGATGGAGGTCGACCCTGCGGTGGTCGAGAGCGTGCGCGAGCAGGAGTTCCCCTTCGTGCGGCTCACCGGCGACGCCAACGTGCTCGTCTTCCCAGACCTGAACAGCGGCAACATCGGCTACAAGCTGCTCTGGCGACTCGGGGGCGCGGAGGTCATCGGCCCGGTGCTGATGGGCATGGCGCGGCCGGTGAACGTCCTGCAACAGGGAGCCAGCGTGCAGGACGTGGTCAACCTCGCCGCGATGACCGCCGTCCGCGCGCAGAACGAGATCGTCTACTGAGCGTGCGAGAGGCGCGGCCGCAGCACCGCCACGAGCTCCCTGGCGATGCGGCGGTGCGCGGCGGGATCCGGGTGCCCGTCCCAGGGCAGCAGCTCGGCCGGGTCGACGTCGACGAGCGCGTACGGAAGCCCCTGCTCGACGAGCAGCTCGCGAATGAGCGCGCCTTCGGGGTGCTCGTCGAGCGTGCGCCGACTTCCGATGGAGACCACCAAGAAGAGAGGCTCGGCGCCGCGCTGGCGCGCCGCGCGCGCGGCCTCGCGCAAGACGGCGGCGGTGAGACGAGTTGCGTCGCGGAGCGCCCCGTCGCTCAGGTACCGCACTTCGTTGACCAGCAGATCGCGCAGGCGGAGGTGGGCGAAGAACCCGTCGGCGGGCGGCACCAGGACGAGCGCGCGTTCCCGCAACGCGAGGCGCGGGCGGTAGTCCTGCACGTTGCGGGCGAGCATGACAGGTACGAAGGTGATGACCGCGGCGGAGGGCCGCCGCAGCCGCTCGAGCGCGTCGCCCAGGCGAAGGAACGCCTGATCGGAGCCGTACCCGCCGCAGGCCACGTTGACCACTTGCAGGCCGAGGTCCTTTCCCATCAGCGCGGAAAAGCTCTGCTCGTACGCGACTCCATGCCCGGCCGCGATCGATTCGCCCGCCACGATCAGCGACGGCAGGTCCGGGTCCGGCGCTCCTTGCGGCGCCTGCGCCCGGTCGCCCCACGCGTCGACGGCGTACACGACCGGATGCTGCGGCGGTCCCAGCACGGTCGCCCGCGACGGCAGCAAGACCCACCCGAATCGCGGATCCGTGCGGCCCAGGCGGAACTCCAGCTTGTCCGCGCGCCACGCCGCCGGATGCCCGTCCCCGCGGCGCAGGATCAGCTCGGACGCGGCGAGCGCGAGCACCACCGCGAGCGCGGTTCTCGCCGCTCCCCCGAGCGAGGCGCGGGCGAGCGCCCGGCCGACCGGCCACGACGCGGCGACCAGGGCGATTCCAGCGATCGCGACGCCGGCGCGCACGTCGCGCGACACCCAATCGGGCGCCCACGGATAATAGCCGGGCAACAGCACGTGCCGCTCGAACCACGGGTAATCCATCGCCTTCGCCGCCAGGAGCAGCGCGGCGCCGCTTGCGCAACAGACGGTAGTCGCAACCCAACGCAAGTTCCCCCCAGCGTACCGTGTGCTAGCGTCGCGCGCATGGAAGGGGCCGTGCGTCCATCGGCGTTCGATCGCGCGCTGCGCCCGGTGCATCGCTGGGTGTGGCGCGACCCGCACCGGCGCGCGCGCAAGCTCCTGCGCTTCGCGGAGATCGAGGCGGACGGCGGGCGCGACCTCTCCCGCGCCGCGGAGCTGACCCCGGACCCCCTGTTGCGCCGGCTGTACCTGCGCCACGCCGAGGACGAGTTGCGCCACGCGGCGCTCTTCAGGGAGCGCGGGCGGGCGATCCTGACCGGGCTGCCGCGCGAGCGGAGCGGCTTCGAGGCGAACTGGCTGGCGCCGGGCGAGCGAGGCCTCGACGACTTGCGGGTCGACGGCGAGCGCGACGAATCGCTGCTCGCCTTCCTGCATTTGTCGGAGAAGGCGGCGGCGCAGCGGTTCGCGATGTACCGGCAGGTGCTAGAGCACGATCCCGGCACCCGGGCGGTGTTCGAGGACGTGCTCAACGACGAGGCGTTCCACATGAACTACACGCACACGCAGCTCGCGCGGGTCGCGGCCGGTGGTTCGCGCGCGCGCCTCTTCCGCGCGCGGATGGGAAGGCTGTGGAAGGCGTACCTGCGCGCCGCCGCCGCCCTGGCTTCGGTCCTCGGAACGCTGCTGCTGCGCGTCCAGTACTTCGTCGTGCTGCCGCTCTTCGCGGTGCTTGCCCGCCGGGCCGCCCGGCGCGAAAGCGCGGGATTCGCGGCGGCGCGCCGCCCCTCCGCGCTGACGAGCCAGTACTGATGCGCATCCTGGGGATCTCCGCGCACTACCACGACTCCGCGGCCGCGCTGGTCGCCGACGGCGTGCCGGTCTGCGCGGTGCAGGAGGAGCGCCTTTCGCGCCGGAAGAACGACTCCGCCTTCCCGCTCGCCGCCATCGAATGGTGCCTCGAGCGCGGCGGCCTCGAGCCGGAGGATCTCGACGCGATCGTCTTCTACGAAAAGCCGATGCTGAAGTTCGAGCGCATCCTCACCATGGCGCTGCGCGGCTTCCCGCGCACCTGGCGGAGCTTCCCGCGCGCGATGAAGAGCTCCCTGGGTGAGAAGCTCTGGGTGAAGGGGATCATCGCGTCGCACCTGGGTGTATCCGGCCGCAAGATCCTCTTCACCGAGCACCACCAGGCCCACGCCGCCGCCGCCTTCCTCACCGCGCCCACGCGCGCGGCAGCCATCCTCACCGCCGACGGAGTGGGCGAGTGGGCGACGCTGTCCGTCGGGCGCGGCGCGGTGCGCGGAGACGGGCGCACCGAGGTCGAGGCGCTGCGCGAGATCCGCTTCCCGCACTCGCTCGGGATGCTCTACTCGACCTTCACCGCCTGGCTCGGGTTCCCCGTCAACGAGGGCGAGTACAAGGTGATGGGTCTCGCCGCCTACGGCCGCCCTTCGATGGCCGCCGAGGTCCGCAAGGTGCTGCTCCGCACGCCGGACGGAGGGATCGCCCTCGACCTGTCCTACTTCGACTACCACCTCTCGGCGCGGAGCTCGTACTCGACGAAGCTCCTCGAGGCGTTCGGAGCGGCCCGGGATCCATGGGATCCGATCGACCTGTCGACTGACCGCGGTCGCCACTACGCGGACGTCGCCGCCTCCGTGCAGCGCGTCCTGGAGGACACGCTTGTCGATCTGACCTCCGCCCTGCGCGCCGAGACGCGCTTGCCCGACCTCTGCCTGGGCGGAGGCGTGGCGCTGAACGGGTGCGCCAACGCGCGCATCCTGCGCGAGAGCGGGTTCGAGCGCGTCTTCGTTCCACCCGCGCCGGGCGACGCCGGCTGCGCGCTGGGCGCCGCGCTGTACGCGGACCGGGTGCACTTCGCAAATCCGTGGCGCGAGGTGCCCGACCATCCCTTCTGGGGACCCGAGGCGCAGCCGGCGGAGCTGGTGCGCCTCGCTACCGAGGACGGCCTGCCCTGCGAGCGCCACCCGGAGCCGGAGCTGCTCGCGCGTGTGGCGAACGAGCTGTGCGCCGGGCGCATCGTCGGCTGGGTGGACGGAGAGTGCGAGCTCGGCCCGCGTGCGCTCGGCCACCGCAGCATCCTGGCCGCGCCGGGCGACGCCGCGATGCGAGACAAGCTGAACCGCAGCATCAAGTTCCGCGAGGAGTTCCGGCCGTTCGCCCCGGCCGTGCCGATCGAGTCCGCCTCGCGCTACTTCGACCTGCCCCCCGGAGGGGAGCGGCTGGGGCGCTTCATGTCGGGCGTCTTTCCCGTCCGCCCGGAGATGCGCGACCGGCTCGCCGCCGTCACGCACGTGGACGGCACCGCCCGGGTCCAGACGGTCGAGCGCGCCATGGCGCCGCGCTTCCATGCGCTCCTCGAGGAGATGGGCCGGCGCACCGGCGTGCCGGTGCTGCTCAACACCAGCTTCAACCTGGCCGGCGAGCCGATCGTGAACCGCGCCGCCGAGGCGTACTCCACGTTTCGCCGCTCGGGCATCGACCTGCTCGTCTGCGGACCGGTGCTGGTGGCCAAGAAGAGGGCCGCGCAAAAGGGCCCGGCGGAGGCGGTCGCATGATCAAGCGGCGTTCCCGCATCGCGCGCACGCTGACCATCGTGGGCAGCGCCGCGCCTTCCATCGTCGACGGCGCCCGCGGCCTGTGGCGCAGCGAGGCCGGCCGGAAGTGGCTGGTCCCCCTGGTCGTGTTCCTCTGCGTCACCGGCCTGGTCCTGGTGGTGGCGGCCGGGGTCGAGGCGCTCGCGCCATTCATCTACGCGATCTTCTAACCGCCAGCCGCCGCCAGCCGCCGCCTCTGGGGCGGCGCTGCGCTCTTGAAAGGCTGTTCAGGCGGCGCTGCGCTCTTGAAAGGCTGGTCAGGCGGCGCTGCGTTTTCGAGTTCGCGGAGCCCAGGAGACCGTACGGCCATGCTGGACGAGGTGCTCGACCTGCTCGCGTGCCCGCGCTGCGGCGGCCCGCTGCGCCGGCCGCTGCGCTGTGCCTCGTGCGGCGCGGAGTACGGGGACGCGGGCGGCGTCCCGGAGCTGCGGCTCGACGCGGACGCGCGCACCGAGACCGTGCGCGAGTTCTACGCTCGGGCTCCTTTCCCCGGCTATCCGCCGCGAGACAGCTACCCGTGGCTGCGCGCCCGCGCCGAGCGCAGCGAGCTGGCGCGCCTGCTCGACCAGGCCATCTCCGGCGACGCGCGCATCGCGGAAGTGGGCTGCGGGACGGGCCAGATGAGCCTGTTCCTCGCCACCGCCGACCGGCTGGTGATCGGAGCGGACCTGACCCGTGCCTCGCTCGAGCTGGCCGAGGACGCGCGCCGGCGGTACGGCATCGACCGCGCCCTGTTCGTGGAGACCGACCTGCGATCTCCCGGGCTGCGGGCCGGCGCCTTCGACGTGGTGTACTCGAGCGGCGTGCTGCACCACACGCCGGATCCGCGCGCTTCCTTCGCCGCGGTGGCGCGGCTGCTCCGGCCGGGCGGCACGGTGGTGGTGGGGCTCTACAATGCATACGCGCGCCTGCCGCACCGGCTGCGGCGCGGCGTGGCGCGGCTGACCGGTTTCCGCTGGATCCCGTGGGACCCCGTGCTGCGCGACCGGCGCGCCGAGCCGGCCCGCCACGAGGCCTGGCTGCGCGACCAGTACCGTCACGTCGAGGAGCACCGCCACACTCTCGGGGAGGTGCAGGGCTGGTTCCGCGAGAACGGCGTCGAATACCTGCGCGCGTACCCCGACACGCTGCTCGCGGCCGAGCAGCTGACCGGCGACGGCCTGTTCCGGGCAGCCGAGGACGATTGGCCCGTCGAGAACGTGCTGGCCCAGCTCTCCTGGGCGCGCACGCTGGCGCACGAAGGCGGCCTGTTCCTGGTGGTCGGGCGCGCGGCGGCGGGTTAGGTTCCGGCGATGCTCCGCGTGCGCTACTGGGACGACTTCCTCTGACCTTGGTGCTACGTGGCGGCCGGGCGCCGCCGCTCGCTCGAGCGGGAGCTGGCCGGCAAGGTCCAGTTCGACCGCCGCGCGTTCCTCCTCCTCCCGGGAAAAGGGCAGCGCCCCACGTACGATGAGTACGTCGTCTCGCACCGCGTGCGGGCCGCGGACATGATGCCCGAGCTCGGATTCGCCATCCCCAAGGTCGGACAGAAATACCCGAGCTCCAGCGTCCCCGCCCAGCTGGTCGCAGCGGCGGTCCAGGACGAGCACCCGGACCGGCTCGAGGCGATGGAGGACCAGCTCTTCGGCGCGATGTTCCGCGACCTCCGCGACATCTCCGATCCCGCCGAGCTGCGGGCGGCCGCCCGCGCAGCCGGCGTTCCGGAGGAGCTGGTGGACCACGCGCTCGCTGATCCGGCGCTGCGCGACCGCGTGTTCGCCGAGCACCAGGAGGCGCGCGACGCCGGAGTGAACGGCATCCCGGCTCTGGTCGTGCCGGGATACGCGCCAATCACCGGGGCCATGCCGCTCGACGTTCTCCGCCGGGCGTTCGCCGAAGTGGTCGACTCCCACGAGGCGCGTACCTAGCTTCACCAGCGTGCATCGCGCGATCCTCTTGAGGAGCCTCGCCGCCGCGGCGCTGGGCGCCTCGGTTCCGGCGCTCGCGCAGGCGCCCGGCCAGCCCGTCCCGGCCGCGGACGCGGGTCGCACCGAAACCGCGGACGCGGGCCTCGGGCAGACCCCGCGCGAGAAGGCCGCCGCGCAGGCGACCGACCAGGCGAAGAAGGACGTCGACGTCGCGGGGATCCACCTCCAGGTCGCCAGGCTCTACCTGGCGGGTCTCCACGGCCTGGCGGGCGCGCCGAGCACCTGGGACCGCGAGCACGGCGTGGCCCTCTTCAACCAGGCGCAGAACGCGCTGAGCGACGCCGACCGGCAGCTCGCCGAGCTGCAGGGCCTCGCGCAAGGCAACTGGCCGGAGGCGCGCGATCCGCTCACCCGCGCCCGCAGCACCCTGGACCGTGCGCAAGGCCAGCTCCGCGCGCTCTCGGTGCCCCTGCGCACCGGCGGCGGCCAGGACCAGGCCGGCCAGAGCGTCATCGGCGAGATCTACAAATCCCTCGACTCGTCCCGGGACGAGCTGAGCGCCGCAGCCAAGGCGATGGGCGTCGATCCGAAGCTGCGGACACCATGACCAGGGCGCGCTGCCCATTCCGCCACGGCGCGCGTCACCGATGCTCCGGACGAGATCTGGGGACACCATACTTATCTCGGCGCGCCAACTCGCTGCGGCAGCGTTGGCATGAGGAGTTGAGTATGGTGTCCCCAGATCATGGCGCGCGGCCTGACGTGCCTGGCGCTACTTGTGCGCGACGAACGCCGCCTTGGCCTCGGGCAGCTCGCGCTTGATGTCCGCGATCCGCTGCTCGCTGGAAGGGTGGTCCGAGAGGAACGCCGGCGGCTCCTTTCCTTTGGAGTACGCCAGCATCCTCTGCCAGAAATCGACCGCCGCGGCCGGGTCGTAACCCGCCTTGGCCATGAGCACGAGGCCGATGTGGTCGGCCTCGCTCTCCTGCTGGCGCGAGAAGGGCAATTCGACGCCCAACTGGGCCCCCAACCCAAGCGCCGCTCCGGTCATCTGCACCGCACCGGGGCTCTTGGCCTGGACGGCTGCGAGGAGGCCCGCCTCCCCTAGCTGCATCAGCTGCGTCCGGGAGAGCCGCTCCGCTCCATGGTGCGCGAGCGCATGGGAGATCTCGTGGGCGAGCACGACCGCGAGCCCGTTCTCGTCCTGCGTGATGGGGAAGATGCCACTGTACACGGCGATCTTGCCGCCGGGCATGCACCAGGCATTGACGGTCTTCGGGTCGTCGATGACCGTCGTCTGCCACTGGTAGCCGGGGTGGAACTGAGCCTCGGCGGTGTCCGCCAATCGCTTGCTCACTCGCTGAACCAACGCGACGTGCTCCGGATTGGTGTCGGTCTTCGCCTTGGCGAGCTCTTGCTGGTACGCCTGCATCCCAAGCTGGTTGATGGTCGAATCCCCGACCAGGTTGAGCTGCTTGCGCCCGGTGATGGGCGCCGTCGTGCAAGCCGCGAGCATCGCCGCCACGATGAGGAGTGTCTTCACATCCGTAATGTGGACACGGACCCGGCCGTCTGCTCGCCCCACGCGGCGTTGGTCATCCGCTTGACAGACCGAGCGTCCACCCGATTCGCAAGAGCCAGGTATGCGGCTGCGCCACCAACTGCCGATGCCCGTATGAGGTCAGCAGATCCACGGCATCGGGGTCGACCGGACGTCCAGCGCGTTGCGCATGGATCATCGCATTTCCCAGCACGTAGTTGATCGCGTTCGCCACCTCCGTCGGCGAGCGAAGCGCATGCGCATGGTAGCGATCGGCGAACACCTTCCCGCGGCGGTGCAATGCGCGGTTCACAGCCTTCGCGATCCGGATGGACAAGCCCTGGATTCCCCGGGCCAGCGCAGTTGCATCGCTGGCCTCGGCGATGAGGTGTAGGTGGTTCGATTGCACGGAAAAATGGACGACCCGGAAGCCGTCGCGTTGGCAACCCTCGCCGATGCAGGATGCGACCACGCGGAAGCAGGCCCGCGACCGAAGTTGCGCTGCCTCGGCGCAAACGCGCGTGGTCACGTGGACCGGGTGCCTGGCCGCGAGCGCCGGCCGGCGGACGTGTGGCACGCCAGCTCCGGGTTTCTTCGGACGCCCTGCCCCCGGCCGGTACCCGCCGCGTCCCCGATACCGCAGGTCAAACCCCAGCTGTTTCGGTTTCCGTCGCGCCATTGATTTGAGCATAATTCGCACCCCTGACATCCGAACCGGCCAGGTCATCCCGTGACACCGGCCAGGCGGCGAGCCGTTGCCGCCGTCCACACCGACGCAGCGAGGCAGCAACCCGCACTGGGTACCAGCGCTACAGTCCGCTGCCCCACTCCGCCACCGCGTGCGCCAGCTCGCGCAGGACGTCAGCGTCGGTACGCCCGCTGCGCTTCAGGACGTGGAAAGAATGATCAGCTCCCTCGACGATGCGGAGATCCGCGCGGGAAAGCTTCTCCACGACCGGGCGTAGCAGCGCGAGATCGGCGAGCTCGTCACGGGTGCCTTGCAGGAAGAGCAGCGGGACCGATACGCGCGGGAGGTGTTCCGCGCGTTTAACCGACGGCGCTCCCGCGGGATGAAGTGGAAAGCCGAGCAGCACGATGCCGCGGACGGGCAGCGGCGCATCCGCCTGTGCCTGGGTGGTCATGCGCCCGCCGAACGATTTGCCTCCGGCGATGAGCGGCAGATCGGGCGCGGCCTCCTGCGCAGCGAGAACCGCCGCGCGCACGGTCTCGTGCAGCACCGCCGGCGGATCGGGCCGCTTGCGGCCCTCCTGCATGTAGGGGAACTCGTACCGGAAGGTGGCGACGCCCTCCTCCGCCAGCGCGTCGGCCATCCGCTGCAACCACTGGTGCCGCATGCCGGCACCTGCCCCATGCGCGAGCACGTACAGAAGGCGCGCGCCCGCGGGGCGCAAGAAGAGCGCATCGAGCCGCGCCCCGCCGGTGCTGAAGCCGACCTCACGCACCGAGTCGCTTCCGCAGCCGCTCGAGAGCCTCGGGCACGTCGGGATCCAGCTCCAGCACCTTGGCGAGCGGATCCCGCTTCAGCTTGCGCAGGCGCGCCGGCGCCGACTTCAAGGTGAACGCGCGCGGATCGAGCTTCTCGTTCACCTCGCTCCAGCGCAGCGGCATCGAGACGGTCGCTCCGGGCACCGGGCGGGCGGAGAACGGCGCGGCGATCGTCTTCCCGTAGCCGTTCTGGTAGCAGTCGAGGTACACGCGGCCCTTGCGCGCCTGGATGGGCGCGCGCACCAGCGTGGAGATGTCCGGGTGGTCGCGCTCGACCACGTGCGAGAGCACCAGCGCCAGGTCGCGCGCCTGGTCGTGCGTGCACCGCGAGCCGAGCGGCAACAGGACGTGCAGGCCGGCCTGGCCGCTCGTCTTGCAGAACGACGGCAGCCCGATCTCCTCGCACAGGTCGTGCACCGCGCGGGCCAGGCGGGCCACCCAGGCGAACGGAGCGCCCTTCGGATCCAGGTCGATCACCGACCAGTCGGCGCTCTCGGGCGCGCCGGCCCGTCCCGCGTACACGTGCAGCGGGATGGTCCCGAGGTTCGCCACGTAGAGGAGCGTCTCCACGTCGTCGCAAACGAAGTGGTCGATGTCCCGGCCCTCATCCGTCCGCATCCGAGCGGTCCGGATCCAGGCGGGGATATAGTCCGGCGCGTCCTTCTGGAAGAACGATTTGCCCGCGATGCCGTCGGGGAAGCGCGTCAGCACGACGGGCCGGTCGCGCAAGTACGGCAAGAGCCAAGGCGCGATGGCGCGGTAGTAGGCGAGCAGGTCGCCCTTGGTGTGGCCCTCCTCAGGCCAGAACACCTTCTCGAGGTTGGACGGAACGACCTCGCGCGGCTCCCGCGCCTGCTCGGCGGGAGCGGGCGCCGGCGGTGGCGCCGCGCCCGGACGCTCGCATTCCGCGGGAGCCTTGTCGTCGCGGAAGCGCAGGAACACGGGCGCGCGGAGCAGACCGTCCTCGGTGATCTCCTTGTAGCGCACCTCCACCACCCGGTGCGGAGCCACCCAGGAGTGGCCGCGCCCGGTGGGGAGCGGACCCGCGCACGGCGGCTTCGGCACCCGATCGGCCTCCAGCTCCTCGCGGAGCGCTCGCAGCTCGGATTCGCGGAAACCGCTGCCCGCGCGGCCGACGTAGACGAATCCGCCGCCTTCCGCGTACGCGAGGTGGAGCGAGCCGAACCCGGCGCGCGAACCCTCCGGCGGCGAGTAGCCGACCACCACGAAGTCGGCGGTCCGGTCGGCGCGGATCTTGATCCAGTCGCGCGAGCGCCCGGAGTGGTACGGCGAGTCGGCGCGCTTGGCCATGACGCCCTCGAGCCCCAGCTCGCGGACCCCTCGGAACATCTCCTCGCCGCGACCTTCCACGTGGTCGACGTACCGGAGCGGGCCGAGATCCGGAAGCAGCAGGCGCAAGAGACGCTTGCGCTCCGCGAGCGGAAGCAGCCGCAGGTCGAAGTCGTCGAACCCGAGCAGGTCGAAGCAGAACAGGGTCGCGGGAAGCTCCTGCGCGGCGCGCTCGAGATCGCGCGGGGCCGTGAGCAGCGCGCGCTTCTGCAGCCGCTGGAAGCTGGGCCGTCCCGATTCGTCGAGCACCACGATCTCGCCGTCCAGCACCACCTGCTCGGCGGGCAGCGCGCGCAGCGCGGAGGCGAGATCGGGATGCACGCGCGTCGCATCGGACCCGCGGCGGTAGTGGATCACCGCTCGTCCGTCCTCGCGCCCCGCGACGGCGCGGAACCCGTCGTACTTCAGCTCGAAGAGCCACGCCGGATCGCTGAACGGGCGCGGCTGGACCTCGGCCAGCATCGGCTGCACCTCGCAAGCGCGCACGCGGCGCCGCGGCGGCTGGAGCGCGCCCAGCTCGTCCCGGAGCGCGGTGGCGCCCGCGGGAGTGGCCAGGACCGGCGCGTCGGAGAAACCGCCGCCCCTGCGCACGTGCGCGTCGCTCGTCTCCTTGATCAGCAGCCACTCCTTGCCGCGGATGCGCACCAGCGTCCAGGCGCCGCGCAGCTTGTACCCGCGCAGCTCGAAGAGGAGCTTCCCCTCCCGCATCCCGGCGGAGAAATCCTGCACGGGCGTGCAGCCGCCGCAGTCCCACGGCTCGCCTTCCACCCCGGCGCCGGCCTCGATCTCGACGGCGAAGCGCCGGTCCGCCGGGTCGGGCGACGGACCCTTGGGCACCGCCCAGGACCGCAGAACCCCGTCCGTTTCCAGGTGGAGGGCATATCCGGGACGCGCGCCCGTCTGCCGCACGACGGCGAACCGCCTGCCCGGGCGCTCGTCCAGGAAGTTGGGCATGAGCACGAGGAGGTTATCATCGCGCCCATGGGTGCTCGCTCCATCGGTTCGGGGACGATCTCGTTCGGCCTGGTCTCAATCCCGGTCAAGCTCTTCTCGGCCACGCAGAGCCAGGCGGCGATTTCCTTCAACCTGCTGCACGCGAAGTGCAAGGGCCGCTTGAAGCAGCAGTACATCTGCCCGCGCGACGAGAACGAGATCGTCGAGCGCAACGACATGGTGAAGGGGTACGAATTCTCCAAGGATCAGTACGTCACCTTCACCCCCGAGGAGCTGAAGGCGCTGGAGGAGAAGGCGTCGCAGCAGATCGAGATCAGCGAGTTCGTGCCGACCGAGAAGATCGATCCGGTGTTCTTCGACAAGGCGTACTACCTGGCACCGGAGAAGGGCGCGGATCGCGCCTATCGGTTGCTGTCCGAGGCGATGCGCGCCACCGGCCGCACCGCGCTCGCCCGCTATGCGGCGCGCGGCAAGCAGTACCTGGTGCAGCTGCGTCCCATCGAGGGCGGCGGCCTGGTCATGCAGCAGCTCATGTACTCCGACGAGGTGCGGCCCTTCTCCGAGGTCGAGCTGCCGCAGGGCGAGGTGAAGCCCGCCGAGCTGGAGCTGGCGAAGCAGATCATCGAGCAGATCGCCGAGGACGACTTCAAGCCCGAGAAATACGAAGACGACGTCAAGAAGCGCATCCACGAGCAGATCCAGCGGAAGGTCGAGGGCCAGGAGATCGACCTGACGCCGGCGGAGCAGCCGAAGACCCAGGTGATCGACCTGATGGAAGCGCTCAAGGCGTCGCTGGCGGCCCGCGGCGAG
Organism: Myxococcales bacterium; assembly: GCA_035635335.1. GTDB lineage: Bacteria > Myxococcota > Myxococcia > Myxococcales > 40CM-4-68-19 > VBKO01. Next base: position 33,413 of record DASQBG010000203.1, read on the forward strand.
AAGGGCTCGGAGCCGGTCGCCGAGGATCGCAGGCCTGCCAAGCGCGCGCCGCGGGCCGAGAAGGCGGCGAAGGCTTCCCGCAAGTAGCCCCGGCGTGCGAACCTCCCCGGGATGACCGGGTACGGCTCGCGCGAGGTGTCCCGGATGCTCGGCCTGTCGGTCGGCCAGCTGCGGTCGTACGTGCGCGCGGGATTCCTCAAGCCGGCGCGGGGGCCGCGCGGCGAGCTGCGCTTCAATTTCCAGGACCTGGTGGTGCTCCGCACGGCGCAAGGCCTGGTGGGCGCGCGCATCGCCCCCCGCCGGGTCCGAGCGGCGCTGCGCAAGCTGCGCTCGGAGCTGCCCGAGGGACGGACGCTGCGCGACGTGCACATCCGAGCCGAGGGAGATCGCATCGTGGTCGGAGACGGCGCGCGCAAGTGGAGCGCCGAGGATGGCCAGGTCCTCTTCGATTTCGGCACGGCGGAGCTCGCCCGCCGCATCGCCCCGCTCGCCCGCAAGAGGTCGCCCTCCCTCGACGCGGACGGCCTGTACGAGCGCGGCTGCGATCTGGAGGAATTCGATCCGGCGGCGGCGCGGGCGGCGTACGAGCGCGCGCTGGAGCTGGATCCCGGCCACTGCGGCGCGCACGTCAACCTGGGCCGGCTCCTGCACGAGGCGGGCGAGGCGGCCAGCGCCGCCGAGCACTACCGGCGCGCCCTCGAAGTCCGTCCCGAGGACAGCACCGCCGCGTTCAACCTCGGCGTCGCACTGGAGGACCTCGGGCGGCGCGGGGAGGCGATCGACGCGTACCGGCTGGCGATCGCCACCGACCCGCACTGCGCCGACGCGCACTACAACCTGTCGCGGCTCTACGAGCACCTCGGGCAGGGAGCGCCGGCGCTGCGCCACCTGCGCACGTACCGCGCGCTCACCGGCCACGCCTGATGCGCGTCCTGTGCGGGACGAGCGGGTACAACTACGAGCCGTGGCGCGGCCCGTTCTACCCGGAGGACCTGCCGAAGCCGAAGATGCTCTCGTACTACGCGTCGCGCTTCGACACGGTGGAGATCAACTACAGCTTCTACCGGAAGCCGACCGCGAAGCTGCTCGGCGGCTGGGCGGCACAGGTGCCGGAGCGCTTCCGCTTCGCGCTCAAGGCCTGGCAGCGGATCACGCACCACACGCGGCTGCGGGAGCCGGAGCTGGCCTCGGCGTTCGCGGAGGCGGCCCGGACCCTGGGCCCACGCCTCGCGCCGATCCTCTACCAGCTGCCGCCCAACATGAAAGCGGACGTGCCGCTCCTACGGAACTTCCTGCACCACTTGCCGCGCGACCTCCGAGCGGCCTTCGAGTTCCGCCACGAGAGCTGGTTCGGCGACGACACCCTCCGCGCACTGCAGGACTCCGGCGCCGCCCTCTGCCTGGCGGAGAGCGACGAGCTGGCCACGCCGCGCGTGCGCACCGCTCCCTTCGGGTACCTGCGGCTTCGCCGCACCGAGTACGACGAGACGCAGCTCCGCGAGTGGGCATCCTGGGTGCGCGGCGCGGGATTCGAGCAGGACGCCTACTGCTACTTCAAGCACGAGGACGAGGCGCGAGGCCCGCTCTTCGCCCGGCAATTTCAGGGTCTGCTCACTGCGTGAAGCGGTTACTTCTCCGCGCCCGCGCCGATCTTGGCGCGCGCGTTCAGCTCGGCGATCGCCTTGCGGATGTCGCGGGCGTCGGGGGCGGCCGGGGCGAGCTGGAGGTATTTCTCGTAGGCCCGGCGGGCGGACTCCTCGTCGTGGCGCATCAGGTGCGCGATGCCGAGCCCGCGCCAGGCGACGGCGAGCGTGGCGTCGTTCGTGAGCGCCTGCTGGAACTCCTCCGCGGCGGCCTCGTAGCGCCCGCGCTCCATCTCCAGATCGCCGCGCTTGACCTGCGCCTCTGCGACCGCGCGGGCGAGGTCGGCGGGCGAGGGTCGCCGGGACGGCACGGTCGGGGTCGTGTTCGAGGTCGGTGTCGGGTTCGTGTTGGAGGTCGGGTTCGTGTTCGAGGTCGGGTGCGCGTTCGAAGTCGTGGTCGGTGCCGCTGCCGGCACGACGCTCGCCGCTGCCGGCACGACGCTCGCCACCGCCGGCGCCGGCTGCGGTTCGACCGCCGCCGGCGCGCGCCCAGCCGCCCGGTGCGCCGCGAGCGCGCGGATGGCGGACGGGTTCAAGAGCCCGGCCGCGAACAGCGCGCCTGCCGCGACCGCCGCGCCGAGGATGCCTCCCAGCAAGCCCGGGGCAAATCCCGAGCCCGACCTCACCACCACGGACTGCCCGGGTCCCCGCGATTCCAGGATGCCGACTCGCGTGTTCACGTCCTGCTGATCGCGCTGCACGTCGGCCATGCCGCTGCGCACGGCATCGATCTGGCGGCCGAGGTGCGAGAGGTGCTCGATCAGCTTGGCCAGCGCAGCGCGATCCATCTCCGGGACGCCGGCCCACTTCTCGCTCCGGCCCACCAGCGCCGCGAAGGCCTGGCGCTCGCTGTCCGCCCCGGCGGGCCGCTGCAACCCGTCCACCGCCTCGCGCAGCTGCTGCAGGTCTCCGAACCGCTCCCGCCGATCGCGCGCCATCGCGATGCGCACCAGGTCGGCGACGGGACCCGTCAGCTCCGGACCGGGTCCCTTCCGCGGGTCCGGAGCGGGCTGTCCCGTGAGCAGCTCGTATCCCAGCGCGCCGGCGGCGTAGACCTGCACGCGCGGCTCGGTCTTGGCGGGAGCGCCGCGCTCCAGCAGCTCCGGCGCGAGGTAGCCTTGCTCGTCTTCGGCACGCTTCTCGTCGAACCGCGCGAGCTGGATCGATCCGGACGGGTCCAGGTGCACGAGCCGCGAGCGGACGGTGGCCTTCTGCGCGGCCGCCAGCCGGGTGACCGCGGCGAAGAGCCAGAGCGCTTCGCCGGCCGCCAGCTTCTGCCCGGCCGCGCGCGCGCGCTCGAGGATGTCGTGCAGCGTGATCAACGGGGAGCCCAGCCTCCGGGGAAATCAGTATCGCAGCGATTTGTGGCGATCGAAATTTCGGCAGGTGGCGCGACCCTGCGCGGAGTTGCTCCGAAGTGGTCCGCGGTGGGGGCGTGACGCACCCAGTCGCCGCAGTATTCGGCGGCGCTGCGCGCTTCACGGCGCGGATCCAGTCGCCGCAGTATTCGGCGGCGCCGCGCGCTTCACGGCGCGGACCAGATGCGCTCTGGCGCAGGCCGCGTTAGGTTCTACCCCGCGTGAGGCATGGTGCCCACGCGCCTGCAACACCCGCCGGGAGCGCACAAGCCTCGGCGAGAGAGGGAAGACCATGTACCCAGGAATGCTGCATTGGTTGCGGAATGCGCGCCGTCGCGGCGCGTGCGGAGAACACGTCGGCCACGGCCCGTCCGGTGAGGGCTTCAGCTTCCACCGGGGCGACGGCGACGATCTCGGCGGCGGCGGCGCCTTCGGCGTCCGGCGCCCGCTGCGGTTCCTCGCCTACCGCCTGAACCTGAACGAGACGCAGGTCGAGGAGCTGGCGAAGATCCTCGACGAGCTGAAAACCGAGCGCGCCCAGGCGGCCGTCGACGACCGCCGCGTCACCTCGGGATTCGCGGACGCTCTCGGGCTCGAGCAGTTCGACGCCCTGAAGGCGGCCGACGCGGGAGCCCTGCGCGTCAAGAGCGCCGAGCGCTTGCGCGACGCGGTGCTCAAGGCACTCGCCCGCATGCACGCGGTGCTGGACTCGCAACAGCGCGCCCAGCTCGCCTACCTCATCCGCACCGGCACCCTCAGCATCTGAGTCCTTACGCCGGCAGGAGGGACTGGATTCGGGTCAGCTCCTCGGCGAGGGCGATGCAGCTGGGGTACGGCGTGAAGGGTCCTTCGCCAGGAGGCGGAGGATGACGCGTTCCAGGTCCTCGGGGACCGCCGGGTTCTTCGAGCGCGGCGGCTCCGGGGACTGGTTCACGTGCTTGGCGATGCCGAAGTCCATCAGCTTGAGCACCCCGCCGTCGGTGACGAAGAAGTTGTCGGGCTTCACGTCGCGGTGGATTACGCCGGCGTCGTGCGCCAGCTGCAAGCCGGGCATGCGGGCCGGGCGAGACATAGCTTTGGAGCCGTGACCGAACCGTCCCGCTTCACCTACCTCGCCCTGGGGGACTCGACCGGGGTTGGCGTCGGCTCCTCCAGCGGGGGCTACGTCGACCGGCTCTACCAGCGCCTGCTCCCACTGCGTCCGGGCGCGCGGCTCGTCAACGTGTGCGAGAGCGGGGCCGGCGCCGCCGACGTGCTCGAATCGCAGGTGCCGCGCGCGCGACGGGCTCAGCCGTCGTTGATCACCCTCGGCGTGGGCATCAACGACGTGACCTGGCAGGTGCCCGACGAGGCGTTCGCGCTCAAGCTGGAGGAGATCGCCCTGGCGCTCGCGTCGCTGCGCGCCCCGGTGGTGCTGATGAACATCCCGGATCTCGCGCTCGCCCCCCTCGTCGCGCGGTACGACTGCACGCTGTACGAGCGGCGCATCGAGATCTTCAACGAGCACGTGGAGGCGACGGCCGCGCGCCACCATTTCACCCTCGCCGACCTCTTCGGCGCGACCAAGCGCCTGGGCGGGAAGGCCGGCCTGTTCTCGGCGGACCGCTTCCACCCGAGCGCCGAGGGCTACCAGGAATGGGCGGCGCAGCTGTGGCCTGCCGTGCGCGCCGCGCTCGGCGCCGGCGCCGACGCGCGACCCAGCCGCCTTCTCTAGGCTGAACTCTTCACGCGTGGACTGCGCTCTCTACGCCGCGGGCGCGACCTGCGCGACCGCTGCATTCTCCTCGACGTGGGCGACCGATCGGGTGCCTACCAGGGTGCAGGTGATCCCCGGCGTGGCGCGGACGAACTGCAGCGCGCGCTGCGCGTCGGTGTCGAGGCCGGACAGGCGCGCGCGCTCCGCCGGAGAGAGGTGGGCGAGCCGGCCTTGCAGGACCGGCGCGGAGGCGAACACCGCGATCCCCGCTTCGGCGGCGGCCTGCAGCAGGGTGCGGCCGCGCTGGTTGGGTAGCGAGGCCGCCTCGTCCATCTCTAGATTGAAGGGCAGCTGCAGGGCACGGAAGCGGTGCCGGGCGCCGCCCACCTCGCGAGCGCACGCGAGCACGTCGTGCAGTGAGAGGTGCTCCGGCTCGTCCTCGGGCAGCCGAAAGCCGTTCCAGGTGGCGGTGCCGTACGCGCCGATGCGCTGCTCGTCGCAGGCGCGCTCGAGCCCGGCGAACGCCGCGCGCAGGCGACCGAAGAACTCGTCGCGCGGCACTTCGCCGAGCTGCGTCTCCGGGTTGTGCACGTAATAGAGGTCGATGGTGGCGACGCCAAGGTTGCGCCGGCTGCGATCGATCTGGTCCGAGAGGAAGCGCGGCGACAGGCAGTGCACGCCGTCGACCACCTCGTCCCAGCCGAGGAGGCCGGGCCGCACGTAGGTCTCCTCGACGAACGAGCGCGGATCGCGCGGCCGCGACCCGTCGAAGGGGAGGAAGCCGCCCTTGGTGCAGACGAGCACGCGCTCGCGGGGCACCACGCCGTCGCGGAGCGCGCGTCCGACCGCGCGCTCGCTGCGCTGGTTGCGATAGTTGATCGCGCTGTCCACCACGTTGATGCCGAGCTGGAGGGCGCGGCGGACGGCGTCGGCGTAGGCGCCGTCGGTCCAGTCGTCGTCGCGGCCGAGGTAGGTCCCGATCCCCAGCGACGAGACGGTGACGCCCAGCGCCTCGCGGAAGTGGCCCTTCGCCGCCACAGCCTCACGCGCATAGGCCGCGGTCGCGGACGGCGTGGCGCGTCCGTCGAGCGGGGAGACGGGCGTGGGCATGGGCCACCTCCATCCACAGATTACCTCCGTCCGCCCCGGAGGACCCCATGCCACAGGACCCGAAGGACCAAGGCAAGAGGCCGCCCTTCCCCCAGGGCGAGCAGGAGCACCCCGGGAGCGAGCAGGAAATGTCGCCTGGTCGCCGGCGACCTGGCGGAGGAGTCGCAATGCCGCCGGGTGATCGAGGAGGCGGTGCGCGTCTTCGGGCGCATCCACCTGCTGGTGAACAACGCCGCCTACCAGGGCAAAGGCGGTGGAGAGGTTCGAGGAGCTGAACGCCGCGCGGCTCGAGCGCACCTTCCGCGTAAACGTCGAGGCGATGTTCCACCTGGTGCGCTACGCGCTGCCCCACTTCGA
>DASQBG010000204.1:0-17197 GCA_035635335.1 Myxococcales bacterium
GATACGCGCTGCCTGCCGGGCCACGCCCAGCTGCGCGATGGCCCGCTCGACGTCGGAGGCTACGCCCCGGCGCCCATTCATCAGATCGTTCTCCGCCAGGAGGACGTCCACCTGCGCCTTCTCCACGTTGGCCTTGGTGGAGAAACCGGCGAACAGGTTCCAGGTGACGTCGACGCCGCCGGAGATCGTACTGTCGTGGCCGAGCGGCAAACCGGTGAAGAGCCGCCATTCGGGCGTGCTGCGGCGGTAGCTCGCGCTCAGGCTGATCTGCGGCCAATAGTCACCCCTCGCCGCGGCCTCGCTCTTGCGCCGCGACTCGGCGGCCAAGGCGAACGCCTTGAGGCTGGGGCGCGCCGCCAACGCCTTCTCCACCGCCTGCTCGGCCGGAGGCGGCGTCGAAGGCTCCTGCTGCATCTGCGGCGGCTCGACGATGGCGAGCGCCTCCGCCGGATTCCACCCGATGGTCTGGGCCAGGTCCTGGCGGGCGAACTCGACCAGGCGTTCCTGGGTGAGCCGGACGATCTCGTCGTTGTCGCGGTTCGCCCGCGCGGCGTACACGTCGGCCTGCGTGGCGCGGCCGCCGTCGAAGAGCCGCTGGGTGAACTCCGCCTGATCCCGTGAGCGGATCGCGGCCTCGCCCAGCACCTTGAGCTGCCTTTGCGCGCGCACCAGCTCGTAGAACCTCTGCTCGACGGTGAAGACGGTGTTGAGTCGCTGCTCGTCGATGCTCGCTTGCGTCGAAGCAAGCTGCGCTCCCGCGGCGGCCAGGTTGTTCCACCACTTTCCCCCGTCGAAGAGGAGCTGGGTCGCTCCGACGGATCCCACGTAGCTCCAGAAGGCTTCCGTCGGCCGCGGCGTGAGAATCACGCCGCCGACGATCGGCGTGCCGGCGCCCTGCCTCACCCGGCTGATCGAGCCGTTGAAGTCGAGGCGCGGCAAGATGGCGGAGCGGGCGATCACCAGGTCCTGCTCGGAGGAGAGCGCCTGGTACTGGCTCCGGCGCAGGTCGTAGTTGCGGTCCAGCGCGACCTGGATGGCCCGCTCCAGGGTGAGCGCGTTGTCGGGCGCCGGGGCCTGTGCCGAGGTGGCGAGCGCGATGGACGAGGCTGCGAGAGCTGCGAGAAGCACGTTCAGTGACCTCCAGCGGCGACCTGCGTGAGTAGACGCAAGCAAAGCCAGGCGATCAGGGTCCCGGCCAGGGCGCGGCGCTGCGGCACGTGGCCCGCCGCGATCAGCCCGAAGCCGACCAGCAGCGCCGTCCAGAAGGAGAAGATATCGAAAACCGAGAGCATCTTCATCACCGGCGTCGCGGCGGGATGCCCGGCGAGCTGCAGCCAGAAGTCGGCCACGGTGCGCGGCAGCGCGGGCCGTCCGTCGGGCGCGATGGCGGCGTTCTGGAAGGTGGCGCCGGCCTCCAGCAGATTCGCCACCGCGCCGGGCAGCAAGGCGGCCGCGGCGACGGGCGGCACCGCGCGCCCGGTGGGCCGGCCTCGCAGGAACCACGAGAGCGCGAACATCGCCACGCAGAGAAGTCCGAGCTGCAGCGGCGGCTCGACCAGCGCGCCTGCGACGCGCTTCACCAGATAGACGCGCTCGGCGCTCTTCGTGTTGTCCTCGACCTGCCGGTCGCTGGAGCTCTGCAGCTCTCCTGCCTTGTCCATCGCCCGCAGCGTGGCGTCCTTCGCGTCGACGCGGAGGACGCCGGCCCCGGCCGAGAGCAGCGCGCACGCCAGCGCCACGAGCAGCGGCCCGCGCACGCGGCCCGTGCGCGCGACGCGCTCCATGCCCACCTCCGGGGCGACCAGCGCGAGGGCGGCGGGAGGGACGCGCCAGTTCCGCGCTTGCACTTCCACCGTCTGGGCCTCGCTCACGCGCACTCCTGGAAGGTGGCCGGGTCGGGCCATCTACGAGGGAAACCACCGCCTATTTCGCACCCCGAGGTTGGCTTCTCCGGAACCGCGGAGTTAGGATGGCCCGCGATGCGCCGGTTCCTGCCGCCCCAGCAAGTCGTCGGCCTCATCGTGGCCGGGCTCCTCTGCCTGATGGCGGCGGGCATTGCCACGATGGCGAAGTACGGGCCGAAACGCGGGCACATCTACGCTGCCCTGCAGCAGGACCACCGGTAGACCCTCAGGCGCCCTACGCTGGAACAGCGAGTTGTTCCGTTTACTTCCGCGTTGCGTCCTGCTCCGCCGCCTCCTCCGCCGCGTCCGGCTCCTGCATCTTGCCGGCCAGGCGGGCGATCAGCGCCTCCGGGAGCACGCGGACTCCCGACAGACCCGAGACGGCCTCCTCCAGCCTTCGCGCGAACCCGCGCGCGGCCCGGCCGCGGTCGACCTTCATCCCGCCCTGTTCGAGCTGCTCGAGCAGCGGGCGTGCTCCCAGCACCGCGCGGGTGGCGGTCGAGACCAGCCGCTTGCGCACGCTCCACACCGACGAGTTGGTCAGCTCGCCCAGCACGTCGCCCGCCAGCCGGCGCGCCTCGGCGCTCCGCTGGGGCTCGCTCTCGCGCATCCTCTGCTGCAGCAACTGCAGGCCGGGATAGGTGACCGTGCGGTGGAGCAGGTCCTCGATCTCCGGCAGCACCGATTCGCGCACCAGCACGTCGACCGCGGCGTCCGGCGCGCCCGCATGGCCGGCGAACAGGCGGGCGAGCACGTAGAGGGTGTCGGGTGGGTTCCGCTGCGCCGCTGTAGGGAAGCGCTCCCGGAAGAAGAGCAACTGCTCCATCCAGCCCATCGCGCGTGCCGTGCGCAGGCGGAACTGCTCCAGCGCGCCGCGCGGCACGCGCAAAAAGCCGTCCGCGTCCAGCGCCGCCTTCTCGTTGCGCAGCACGGCCGGGACCGGGAGCTGGGCGACGGCGGCGTGCTCCACCTCGACCAGGAAGCAGAGCGCCGCCCAGGTCGCCTCCTGCGCTTGCGCCGGCGTCTCGAGCGCCCAGCGGGCGAGCAGCTCGGGGGGCACCCGCACCTCGCGCATGTCGTCTGCCGGCCGCCTCACGCATCGCCTCCCGGGAAAGTTCGGCGCGGATTGTACAGGTTCGCCGATCGATCGCCAGGGAACGGTTGTAGGTGGCCGCCCCCACTGGCGCGGCTGGTCGAGTCGGCGTACTGAGAAGCGCACCGCCGCCGAAATATAATATGGCGACGAGTGGTGTACATGCTGCTGTCGCGCGAGGAGATGACCTTCGACTGGGGCGGCGCCCGCCTCGACCCGGCCCGCGACCGCGCCGTGCTGGGCTGGATGATGAACCAGTTCCTCTACGGCGAGGTGACCGGCATCCAGTGCGGCCACTGGCTCTATGCCGCGCCCGACCTCGACGCCGCCCGCTTCTTCGCGCGGCAAGCGGTCGAGGAGTTCCAGCACGTCGACAACTTCCTGCGCATCCTCGATCTGCTCGGCGAGAAGCCGGCCGCCCCCCACCGGCTGGTGCGGTTCCTCAGCACCGGCATGATGCCGGCCACCTTCGAGGAGCACGTCTGCCTGGAGATGGCGATGGGCGAGGGCTTCGTGCTCATGGCCCTCTACGCCGTGATCGACACCATCGACCACGAGGGCATCCGCGAGATCCTGGCGCGCGCGGTGCGGCAGGAGGAGCGCCACGTCGACTTCGGCGAGCGGCGGACGGCGCTGGCGGTGCGCCGCCGGCCGGCCCTGCGGCGAAGGCTGCTCGGCCTCTCGCTCGTCTCCACCTGGGCGGTGCGGCGGCTCGGACGTTTCTTGCAGCGGCGCCTCCCCGCCGATCACCCCGTGCTCGCGCGGCTCCCCGAGTTCCTCGAGCTCGCCGTCGACTGCGGGGAGCTGCGCCTGCGCCGCATGGGGATCGTGGAAAGCGCGGTGGCGGATCTCTCCCCCCTGCGCAAGGCCGCCGCCGTGGTCGAGGCCCTCGGCGCGAGCCTCGCCTCCCTTCCGCTGCGACTGGTCCCGCGCCGCCGCCTCACCGACACATATCTGCGCGATCCCGCCGTGGCGCGACCGGACGACCCGGACCGCGCCGAAGAGCCACTGCACATCGTCCGCTAGACGGACAAAAGAATTGCACCACGGAGGGCACGGAGCCTAGTGTACCCGTGGCCCGGCGGGCAGGGTGAGGATGAAGCGCGATCCGCGGCCCTCCTCCGACTCGACGGACAGCTCCCCGCCGTGTCGCTGCACGATCTCGCGCGAGATCGACAGGCCCAGTCCCGACCCCGCCGCGCCGGGCTTGGTGGTGAAGAAGGCGTCGAAGATGCGCCCCTGATCGCGCCGCGGGATGCCGGGGCCGTTGTCCCAGACGGTGGCGCGCACGCGATCTCCGACGCGCTCGGTGGTGACGCCGACGCGCGGTTCGCGCCGCCCGCTGAGCGCGTGCGCCGCGTTGACCAGGAGGTTCAGGAACACCTGCCCGAGCCGCGCCTCGTCGCCCAGCACGCTCACCTGCGTCGCCAGCGAGCTCTCCACGCGAACTCCCTGGAGCTGGCGCGCTGCCATCCGCAACGCGAACCGCACCGGCGAGTTCAGGTCGACCGGAACGTGCGCCGGCTCGTCGCCACGCAACATGCTCTTGATGTCCTGCACCACGCGCCGGATGCGCTGCGCCCCTTCCAGCGCGTCGGCCGCGCTCTGGCGCAGTTCACTCCCAAGCTGCCCAAAATCCTGTGGGATATTCTCGGTGATGAACTCCAGGTTCGCTACGATGTAGGCCGTGGGGTTGTTGACCTCGTGCGAGAGGTCCGCCGCCAGCCGCCCCACGAACGCCAGCCTCTCGGCATGCATGAGCCGGCGGAGCAGGTTCACGTTCTCCAGCGCGAGCAGCGCCTGCGAGGCGAACACCGAGGCGAGCTCCAGGTCCGCCTCGCGGAACGGCTTGCGCGACTGCGCCCGGTTCAGGTTGAGCACGCCGACGAGCTGCTCGCCCGCGGCCAGCGGGTAGACGATGCTGGAGCGCACCCGCTCGGGGTCGCCCTGCACGCCGGCGAAGCGCGGCATGCCCGCCGGGTTGCCGATGAGCAGCGCGGGGACGCGGTCCTGCGCGACCCGCCCCGAGATGCCCTCGCCCAGGTGCACGCGGGTCGCCTTGCGCACCTGCTCCGGCAGGCCGTGCGAGTACGCGATGGTGAGGCCGCCCGCGCCATCGGGCAGCATCAGCGAGGCGTCGTCCGCCTCCAGGGCGCGCATCGCCGTCTCCACGATGACCTGCGGGAGGTCCTCGGGATTGTGGGCCGCGAAGATGTCCGCGGTCGCGCGGTACAGAGCGGTGGTGCGGTACAGGCGGCCGCGCTCCACCGCGTGTCCGAGCGTGGCGAGCAGCGACTTGGGCGGGAACGGCTTCTCGAGCAGATCGAAGACGCCGGCGCGCAGGCACTCCATCGCGATGTCGAGCTGCGGGTAGGCGGTCATGACGACCACCTCGGAGTGGACGCCCAGGTTGCGGGCCTCGCGCAGCACCTCGTGCCCGTTGAGGCCCGGCATCTGCACGTCGAGCAGCACGACGTCCACGTCGGCCTGCCGGAGCATCGCGACGCCTTCGTGACCTCCAGAAGCCTCGGTCACTCCGTAGCCGGCGCCGGCCAGCTCCTCGCGCACGAGGGACCGGAAGTCGGGATCGTCGTCGATGACGAGAACCGTGGCGGGCGACGACATCGTCTCCCACTCTCGTAACATCGAGAGGGGGAAGTTGGCAGCATTTGAAATCGAGCCATACCGGCCAGCTTTCTGGCCACCTCGTTCCAATCCATCCACCTCCGGACAGATCGGTGTGTGCGCGGGTGTCGCGCTGTCCGCGTACCTAGGGCATCCGCTCCAGCGCCCGGAGCACGGTCCTTCGCACCAGGACCGGCAGCACCTCGCGGCGCCAGCCGGGATCGATCCCGATGTTCGTCAGCGGGCGGCACTGCTTGTGGGCGCGGCGCCCCAGCTCCTCGGCCAGCCGTCGATCCGCCGGGTGACCGACCAGGTCGTCGAGCCCCTTCACCAGCGCGGGCCGCGCCGCGAGCGCGCCCACGCAGAGGCGCACGGACCTGACCGCGCCCAGCGCGACCTCCAGCGCGACGGCCAGGTTGAGCGCGGGGAAATCGATCGCGGCGCGCGTGCGCAGCTTGTGGAACGCCTGCCGCAGCGACGCCGCCTGGCCGGGGACGCGCACCTCGATCAGGAGCTCGTCGGGCGCGAGCACGGTGTTGTGCACGCCGTCGGCCAGGTAGAATTCCTCGAGCGGCAGCACCCGCTCACCGCGGGGAGAGACGGTCCGGACGCTCGCGCCGAGCGCGAGCAGCGCCGGCGCGGTGTCGTTGGAGGCGGCCGCCACGCACCGCTGCCCGCCCGCGACCACGTGGCAGGCGGTGCCGTCCTTCTTCAGGCAGAAGCCGAGCGCGCTGCGCCAGAAATAGGTCTGGTTGATGTACACGCAGCGGGTGTCGAGGCAGAGGTTCCCGCCCAGCGTGCCCATGCGGCGCAGCTGGGGCCCGGCGATCTGCGCGCAGGCCTCGGCGAGCGCCGGCAGCCGCGACCGCACGGCCGCGTCGCGCGCCAGCTCGTCGATGGTGCACAGCGCGCCGAGCAGGATCTCGCCCGTCCCATCCTCGACCCGGACGTACCGCAGCTCGCGCGAGAGCCCGCGGAGCGCGACCAGGTGCTGCGTGTCGTACATGCCGTACTTGAGGTTCGGCACGATGTCCGTGCCGCCCGCCAGCAGGCGCGCGCCGGGATGCCCGGCAAGCTGCGCCACCGCCTCGGCGACGCTGCGCGGCCTGAGCACGTCGACGGCCGGCAAGGTCATCATGCGACGCGCTCCGATCCCGCGCGCCCGGCGTCGCGCTCGCGGAGCAGCCGCAGGATCCGCTGCGGGTAGAAGGGGAGCTGCCGGATCCGGATGCCGCACGCGTCGTGGATGGCGTTGGCGATGGCGGGGATCGCCGGGTGCAGCGGCCCCTCCCCGGCCTCCTTGGCGCCGTACGGACCGTTGGGATCGTCGCTCTCGACGATGCGCGCGTCGATCTCCGGCGTGTCCAGCGAGGTCGGGATCCGGTAGTCGAGCAGCGACGGGCCGAAGAGCAGCCCGTTGCGGTCGTAGACCATCTCCTCCATCTGGGCCTCGGCGGCGCCCATGTACACCGATCCTTCGATCTGGCCCTCCACCAGCGTCGGGTTGAGCGCCTTGCCGCAGTCGTGCGCGGCCCAGAGCTTGCGCACCGTCCAGATGCCGGTCTCCTGGTCGACCTCCACCTCCGCGACGTGCGCGGTGAAGGAGTACGCGGGCGAGGCGCCGATGGTGCCGCCGCGGTAGTTCCCGCCCAGCTTCTTCGTCCGGTAGCCGCCGGTCGCCGCCAGCGTCGCGCCCTCCTCGGCCTCGGCGAGCTGGCACGCTTCCGCGAAGCTCATCGTGCCCTGCGGACCCGTGGCGGTTCCCAGCTGGAGGCGCACGTCGGCAGGCGCGCCGCCCAGCTTCGCCGCCACCGCGGCGCGCAGCTTGTCCGCGAGCTTCTCGCACGCCTCTCGCGCCGCCAGCCCGACCATGAAGGTGACGCGGCTCGAGTAGGCGCCGAGGTCGACGGGGGTCAAGTCGGTGTCGGCGGCGACCACGGTGACCTCGCGCGGATCGCAGCCCATCTCCTCCGCGCAGATCTGGCAGAGCAGCGTGTTGACCCCCTGCCCGATGTCGCTGGCGCCGCTGTAGACGGTCACGCGGCCCGAGCGGTCCAGCTTCAGCAGCACCCCGCTCTGCGGCATCTCGTTCGGGTAGACCGGGTACGCGGTGCCGCTGATGTACATCGACCCCGCCACGCCCAGCCCGCGGCCCGGGCCGAGCTTCCCGTGCCGCTCCTTCCACCCCGACGCCTCCTCGACCAGCTCGAGGCACTTGAGGAAGCCGTTGGAGGTGATGCGCTGGCCGTTCACCGTCTCGACGTTCTCGCCGATGAAGTTGCGCCGCCGCACCTCGATCGGATCGATTCCGAGCTGCTCCGCCGCCTCGTCGAGCGCCACCTCGAAGGCGAAGCGCGGCTGCACGGATCCGTGCCCGCGCTTGGGGCCGCAGGGCGGCTTGTTGGTGTAGACGCGCGTGGAGTCGAACCGGTAGGTGCCGAATCGGTACGGGCCGGTGAGCAGCTGTCCGGCGTAGTACGCGGTGACCAGGCCGAACGAGGCGTAGGCGCCGCCGTCGATCTGGATCTCGTTGTCGACCGCGCTGATGCGACCCTGTTGGTCGAGCGCCACCTTGACGTCCATGCGCATCGGATGGCGGCCGCGGTGCGCGTAGAAGACCTCCTCGCGCGTGAAGAGGATCTTCACCGGCCGGCCCGTCTTCAGGGCCAGCTTGGCTACGCAGAACTCGAGGGAGAACGGGTCGCTCTTGCCGCCGAAGGCGCCGCCCAGGAGCGGCTGGATGACGCGCACCTTGCTCTGCGGCAGCCCCAGCACCCGCGACAGCTCGCGCTGCACGTAGTGCGGGATCTGGGTGGACGACCAGACGGTCAGGTTGCCGTCCCCGTCCACCCGTGCGACCGCGCAGTGCGGCTCGATCGGCGCGTGGGTCGAGCCGGCGTACTCGTACACCTGGTGGCAGACCGCCGCCGCCCGGGCGACCGCATCGTCCACCGGACCGAACTCCAGCTCGACGTGCTTGGTGACGTTGCCGACCTTGGCGCGCTCGTTGACCTTGATCTCCGGATGCGCCAGCGCGTCCTCGACGGTGAGCAGCGCCGGCAGGGGCTCGTAGTCGACGCGGATCAGCCGCAGCGCCTCGTCCGCGGTGCGCTCGTCGACGGCCGCGACGCACGCCACCTCGTCGCCGACGAACCGCGCGTGGTCGGTGGCGAGCGCCTGCTCGTCGTGCGTCCAGGGGATCACGCCGTACTTGGCGGGCATCTCGGCGCCCAAAAGCGTCGCCACCACGCCGGGGTAGCTCGCGGCCTCGCTCACGTCGATGCCGCGGATGCGGGCATTCGCGTGCGGCGAGCGGAGGATCTTCGCGTGCAGCATCCGGGGCAGGCGGATGTCGTCGGCGTAGATGCCGCTGCCGTCGGCCTTCCCCGCGCCGTCGATCTTGGGGAAGCGCGCTCCGACGTTGCCCGGCTGGTGCACCGGATGAGTCACCCCCGGCAGGGGGTCCCGTGACGGTGGCGCCTTCGGCGCGTCGTCGGATCTCATGGCGCGATCTCTTTGGGGACGTGCGCCACCTGGTCCGAGGCGGGCGCGCGCTCGCTGCTGACCGGCGGGCGGGAAGCCGGCTCGCGCAGGCCGGCGGCGACCTCCACCGCCTCGTAGATCTTGGTGTAGCCGGTGCAGCGGCACAGGTTGCCGGAGAGCGCTTCCTGGATCTGCGGAAGCGTCGGGCGCGGGCACTGATCGAGGAGAGCGCGCGCCGAGAGCATCATGCCGGGCTGGCAGAAGCCGCACTGGAGCGCCCCGCAGTCGGCGAAGGCGCGCTGGATCGGGTCGAGCCCCCGCGGACCGGCGAGCCCTTCGATGGTGGTGAGCGCGAGGTCCTGCGCGTCTTGCGCCAGCGTGATGCAGGAGAGGATCGGCTCGCCTCGTCCGGAGCCATCGCGCGGGCGGGCGAGCACGGTGCACGCCCCGCAGTCGCCCTTGTCGCACCCCTGCTTGCTGCCGGTGAGCCCCAGCTCGTACCGCAGCGCCTCGAGCAGCGTGCGCTGCACCGGGACGGCCAGGGTGTGCTCCTCGCCGTTCACCAGCAGGCGGACGAGCGTCTTGCGGAAATGCCCGGTGGACACGGAGAGGTCTTAGGCGATCGTCCACACTCGCACAAGCGCGAGGGCGCGGAGAAGGACACCGGCCACGAGGTGGACTGAAAGAGGTCAGGTCCAGAAGCGGCAGATCGGCTTGAGCGAGCAGTCCGCGCACCGCCGCACGTCGCGGCGCGAGGCGCATTGGCCGCTGATGCCGAGATGGCTGAGCGCGAAGTCGAACCGGACGGGGTCCGACGGGTCGAGCGCGCGCAGCCGCCCCGTCACCTCTTCGGCCGTACGCCAGGACAGGTCCTTGCGCCGCGTGAGCCCGATGAAGCGGCCGATGCGGTGCACGTGGGTGTCGAGCGGCATGACCAGCGCGCTGGGCGGCACGTCCCAGAGGCCGAAATCCACTCCGTCTGGCCCGCGCACCATCCAGCGCAGGAAGAGGTTGAGCCGCTTGCAGGCGCTGCCGCGCGCCGGGTGCGGGAGCAGGTGCTTGAGCCGCCGGGTCGGGCCGCGTTGCCCGAGCAGCGGAGTGAAGTCGGCCGCGCACAGCTCGTCGACGAGCTCGCCCAGCGCGACCCGCAGCGAACCCGCCGCCCTCCAGCGGGCGGCGAAGAACGCGCCCAAAGACCCGTGCGCCCGCACGATGCGGCCGGCGCCGTACAGCAGGCAGGCGACGTCGCGCGGCCCCGTCATCCGGTAGGCGAACCCGGCGCAGCGCCGCAGCAGCTCGGAAGGCGTGGCGTCGCGCGCGGTGGCGCCCGGGGAGGGACCTAGAGCGCGCAACAGCGCGGCGAGCCGGGGCTTGAACAGGTCGACGCGCCCGTAGGCGAGCGCGGCGCAGAGCAGCCCGGCGACTTCCACGTCGAGCGGATCGGAGTAGGCGTGCACCAGCTCGACCGGATCGCCCCGCACCCGCGCCGCCGCGTCGGTGCGGCGGAGCAGATCCTCGAGCGCGGGCCCGACCAGCGCGGCGCGCTTCCACTGCGCGGCCTGCGTCACCGCGACAGCTCCTCCAGGACGTGCGTCAGCTCGGGCAGGATCAGCTTCTCGCAGGCCAGCCTGACCGCGCCGGGGCTCCCGGGCATGGCGAACACGAACAGCCCGCTCCCCAGCTGGCCCGCCAGCGCCCGCGACAGCATGGCCGCGCTGCCGATCTCCTGGTACGAGAGCGCGCGGAACAGCTCGCCGAACCCCGGCAGCGGCCGGACCACCGCGCGCGAAAGCGCCTCGAAGGTCGAGTCCCGGCTCGACAGGCCGGTCCCTCCGGTGACCAGCGCGAACTGCGCCCCCGACGCGTGCGCCCGGTCCAGCTCGGCCGCGATGCGCTGCGGGTCGTCGGGCACGATCGCCGAACCGGTCACCGTGTGCCCGGCCGCCCCGAGCTGATCGCGGAGGATGCGCCCGCCTTCGTCGGTGGCCTCGGTGCGCGAGTCCGAGCACGTCACCACGTACACCTTGGCGCTCCGCGGAGCGCGCGCCTTGTGCTCGCCGGGCACCCGCCCGTGCTCGTGCCCATGCTCGTGTCCGTGCTCGTGTCCGTGCCCGTGCTCGTGTTTGTGCCCCACCTATTCCTCCAGCCGCAGCAGCACGCGCCCGCCCTCGACCCGCACGGGGAAGGCGCGTTGATCGTCGCACAGCCGCGGGATGGTGACGTTGCGCCCGGTGCCCAGCTCGAAGCAATACTCGTGGCACGGACACACCACCCCCCGCTTGCGCCGATCGAGCCAGCCTCCCGAAAGCAGGCACCCGGCGTGGTTGCACGAGTCGTCCATCGCCGTCACCCGCCCGTCCTGGCAGGCGAGCAGCACTAGCCTCTCGCCGATCTCCAACCCGCGCAGCTCGCCCTCCACCAGGTCGGCCGGGCCGACGTCGATCCAGTCCGCCACGCGCATCGCCTACCACGAACCGGTTTGACCCGGCGCGCCCTTTCAAATTATGCAAACCCATGCGCATCGCCCACCCGCTCGCGGCCGCCACGCTCACCGCGCTCGCCGCTTGCAGCCACAACATGATCCCCGGCACCACCATCCCCGACGAGCCCCAGAACCGGGCCGTCCTGCAAGTCCTGGCGAACTACAAGCAGGCGATGGAGGCGCGCGACCCGAACGCCCTCCTCTCGCTCGCCGCGCCGGGATACTTCGACAAGGGGGATCCCAACCGCCCGGGCGACCCGCACGACCTGGAGGGCCTGCGCAGGTCGATCCCCCGCGATTTCAACGGGGTGCGCTCCCTGAAGCTCGACATCGACGTGCGGAATCTCAAGATCGAGGGCGACCGCGCGCAGGTCGACTACTTCGGCGTGATGCGCTACGCGGTGGCCGTTCCCAGCGGCGAGAAGTGGTTCTCCGAGTCGGACGACCAGCGCATGAAGTTCGCGAAGGTCGACGGGGAATGGAAGATCAGCTCCGGGATGTAGTCACCCGGCAGCCGCGCGCAGCTCCTTCTCGCCCAGCGCCTCGATGGCGGACAGGGCGGCCAGCGGGTCGGGCCGGCCCGCGGCGAGCAGATACGCCCCCTCGCGGGCCGCCGCGCGCCGCAGCGCCGGATAGAGCGCGTCGCGCTCCTCTGGATCGAGCCGCCGCAAGGCCTGGTAGCCGGAGAGCACCGCGCGCAGCGCCGGGAGCTGCTCCGCCGCCGGCATCGCCCAGGCGCACGCAGCGCGCGCCAGGTCGAGCACCAGCGGGCCGCTGTGCGCTTCTCCGGAGGGGAGCACCGCCGAGCATCGGTCGCCGATGTAGAGCGCCTGCCGCGGGCCGAGCGAACCGTGCGCCGCACCCGACGGAAGCGACGAGAGGTCCACCCGCAGCGCCGGCTGCAGTCGTTCCGCCTCCGCGCCTGGAGGAAGCCGGGCAGCCAGCTCCGCGCAGCTCAAGGCGGGAGGGACCGACGCCGGGTGCGCTTCCCCGATCTGGTGCAGCCGCGCCAGCAGCCTGCCGATCTCGAGGAACTGCGGAGTGGTGGCCTTCGCCGGATCGACTGGCTCCCCCGAGCCCACGGCGTAGCAGGAGCCGCCGGCATGCCCGCCCTCGCGCTCCAGCCGCGCGATCAGCGCTCCTCCCCGCGCGCGCCGCGGCCGCGGGGCCGGGTAGCGGGACTCGGCGAGCAGGTCGAACAGCGTCGCCTCGAACGCGATGGCGAGCGCTCCCTCCGCGCAGAGGAGCAGGAAACGGCCGGCGGGCGCGTGCACCCGCTGGACCCACACCCCGGGCGGACCCGAGGTCAGCTCATCCACCCGCTGGGGGGCGGCAGGCAGCTCGAACTCGAGCAGCGCCTGGGCCCGCAGCGTGGACGGGGACGCCATGGCCGATCGACTTAGCACTTCGTCGACCTGGCCCGGAAGAGGGACCACCAGCCCCGCGTCGTCCGGTCGACCGATGGGCGGAAGCCGCGCGATCCGGGACGATGCAGGCCATGGCACGCCCCTTCGCCGCCGCTCTCTGCCTCGCCGCCGCCTGCGGCGGGGACCCCGGGGCCGGGCAGCCCGGGGGGGCGGCGTACAGGCTCGCCCCCGCCTCCGACAAGGACCTGGTCCTCCACCCGGGCGAGAGGCGCACCGTACGCGTGGTCCTGGCGCGGGACCAGGTCGGCGGCATCGCCGGCGCGCCCCTCCACTTCGAGATCGCGGGCGAGCCCGGCATCTTCTCCCTCGGAGCCCAGGACGCGACCACCGGCGAAGGGGGCATAGCGAGCGTCGCGCTCACGGCGGGCCCGCGGGCGGCGTCGGCCGAGCTGATCGCCAGCGCGCCCGGCTTCGACGCGCCCGAGGTGACGTTCACCGTCGAGGTGGTCCCGATCCGCAAGCTCCTGGAGGTCGTGGCGGGACCGGGCACCCTGGTCGACCAGGGCGGGCAGACCGCTTCGGTGACGGTCTCGGAGTCCGGGTCCACTCCTTTGAGGGTGCGCGAGATCGACTTCGACACCGGAGCGCCCATCGCCGGCGACACCATCTTCTTCTCCATCCCGGCCGGCGCGGGGTCCACGTTCGCGAGCAGCGGAGGCAAGTCCGCGCGCGCCACCACCAACGCCGCGGGCGAGGCGCAGGCGTTCCTGGTGGCCGGGGCGGTGGAGCCCGGTTTCGAGGCGTCCGCGTTCTCCGCGACCGGAAGCGAGGCCGTCTACTTCGCCGTGACGGTGCTGGGCGACCGGACGCCGCCGTGCACGGTCGAGTGTCCCACCGGCTCGGTCTGCGCCGACGGCGTCTGCGAGCCTTCTGTCCCCAGGGACCCCGCTCTGCCCGACGTCAC
Source organism: Myxococcales bacterium (assembly GCA_035635335.1). Taxonomy (GTDB): domain Bacteria; phylum Myxococcota; class Myxococcia; order Myxococcales; family 40CM-4-68-19; genus VBKO01. Next base: position 13,919 of record DASQBG010000204.1, read on the forward strand.
CGGCGTCTGGCACACGAAGCACGTCTTCGCCATCCGCGATTCGCTCCCCGGCGGTCTCCAGGAAACGTTCAAGGGGATCCGCGCGCTCGACCAGTTCCTCTCGGGCAGGCTGGGCCTCCCCGTCTGGCTCCAGGCGTTGATCGACGCGCTCCTCGGGCAGTTCCTCCCCGGGTGGTTCTACGCGGTGGTCCGCGTCGGGGACGACCTGGGCACGCTGCTCAGCTTCCTGCGGGCGGAGGGGAGGATGAGGCTCTCGCCGGGGGTGGATGCGGCGCACCCCAGCGCCACCGAGGTGTGGACGAGCCTGGTGTTCTACTGGTTGCCCCTGTGCGGGGAAGACATCGAGGGCGACGTCCAGGTGCCGCCCGAGTGCGCGCGGCTGGACGTGGCGACCACGGCGGCGGGGTACCCGCCCGCCGGGCCGCGCTGCAGGGGGGAGGTGCTGCCGGCGGTGGCGGTGCGGGCGGCGCCGTTCGCCGCCGCGGTGGAGGCGATCCCCGGCTCGGCTCCTGCGCGCTGGCAGCTCGCTGTCGCGCAGCGCCAGGTCGACGTCGAGGTGGCGAGGGCGGTCGTGACCGCCATCGACGCCGCGCTCTCGCTCTCGACCCCGTGGCAGTGCATCGCCGAGGCCACCGACTGCCGCGGCGGTCAGGAGTGCATCGTCGATTGCGGCGGCATCGGCCAGTGGGTGTCGGAGCTCACCCGCGGGATCCTCCCGGCGGGCCCCGTCGAGGACGCCTGCGCAGGGGCCGTCGGGCTCGCGGGACAGGCGGTCACCGAGCTGCTCGCTTCGGTGAAGTTCCAGACGAACCTGCTCGTGTTCGGCGGACGCGCCACGATCGGAGGAATCGGAGAGGACGACACGGTGTGCCGGGGCGGAGCTCGCTGCGCGAGCCAGCTGGGGAACGACGGGTTCGACGGCGACCTGCGCCGGCGCCCCGCCTCGCGCGACGGGGCCTGGACCGGCGCGTTCTTCGGAGGCCCCGGGGACATGCCCGGATCGTGGGAGGCGAAGCGCGCTCGCTTTCAGTAACGGACGACTCGAGCCGTCCGATCCGTTGGGGGGCGGACGCCTCGGGTCCGCCGGGTTTGACCGCGCCCGGAGTGGAATGTGTGCTCCCCGCCATGGACCCCATCGGCCATCCGTGGCGCTCGGCCGGCCTGAAGATCGCTGTCGCCGCTCTCCTCGCTTCCGGCATCTACGCCGGCTACCGCTACTACGTGCAGATCCGCCGCGACGTCGCCGTGCTGATCGACGGCCCCGGCGGCAGCGGCGGCGGCGCGCGCGCGGAGATGGCCAAGGACACGCCGGCCGGGTGGCTGCGGGCGGAGAAGCTGCTCGAGGAGGTCCTGCGCATCCATCCGCGCAACGCCTTCGGCATCGTCGCGCTGGCCGACGCGGAGACGCAGCTGGTGGGCGCCGGCTACGCGGACCGGGCCGGGCGCGCCGAGGAGACGCGGCGCAAGGCCGACGCGAAGGGCCTCCCCTTCGCCGAGCTGTTCGACGCGCACGCGCTCGCGCTGCTGCAGGCGGGCAAGGTCGCCGAGGCGGAGGCGTACGCGCGCTCGCTGCTGGAGAAATACCCGGCGCTTCCCGCCGTGCCGAGGTTCCACGACCTCCTCGGGCGGGCCCTGCGCGCCCAGGGCAAGCTGGCCGAGGCCAAGGCGAGCTTCAAGCGCGCCCAGGACGCCGACTGGCGCCAGCCGCGGTTCGTGGCGGACTACGCCGAGGCGCTCCTCGACGACGGCGACGCGGCCGCCGCCGCGGCGGCGTTCGACCGCGCGCTGCAGGCCCACTCGGGGCACCTCCGTTCGCAGATCGGAAAGGCGCGCGCGCAGATCGCTCTGGCCCGGCAGGGCCGCGGCGACGCCAAAGGAGCCCGCGCGCTGCTCGATTCCGTCCTGCGGACGCCCGAGCAGGAGCTGACGCCCGAGCTGCGGGCGCGGGCGCTGGCCGGCCGGGCGGAAGCGCGCCTGGCCGAGCAGGACGCCGCCGGCGCGGCGGAGGACTCGGCCGCCGCGCTGGACCCGGCCCTCGTGCGCAGCCGCTGACGCTCTCACGGACGTCATGGGATGCGCTCTAGTCGGGCGTTCAGCGGGTGGGCCCGCCGGGGATGGGCTGCGCCGCTTCCGCCGGGCCGAACAGCTCGTCCTCCCGCGCCAGCAGCTCCCGCGCCTCGGATGCGAGCGCCGACTCGCCCGCCGACGCGGCCTCGAGCTGCGCCTCGAACAGCCCGCGGTCCTGCGCCTTCACGCCGACGGTCCGCGCGAACACGATCCGCGTGCGCGCCGACGACGGCACCCGCGCCAAGGCCGCCTCGAAGTGGGCGCGCGACTCGCGGAGATCGCCGCCGGCGTACGCCGGCAGAGCCGCGTACAGCTTGCCCAGCTCGCGCTCGGCGCCCGCCTCGTCGAGATCGGGAGCGAGCTGCGCCACGCGGGTCAGCATCTGCTTCAGCTCGCCGCGGCGCTCGATGAGCGGCGTGAACCCCTGCGCGCGCGCCCAGGCCGCGGTGCACACCGCCTCGAGGTAGAGCGGCTCGACGGCTTGCGGGCCGATGCGCGCCAGCACCTGCCCCAGCGGCTGCCCCTCCCCGAGGGCCGCCCCTGCATCGGGCTCCAGCAACAGCCACGCCCTGCGCGCGTCGTCCGCGCACGCGCTCGCATCGCGGGCGGTCTCGTGCAACCCATCGGACGACATCCCCGATCGATCGATGCGCAACCGCCGCGCTCTCGCCGCCGAGGTCAGCGCCTCCGCCGCCGGCGGCTGCATCGCCGCCTCTTCCCAGAATCGAATGGCGTCGTCCAGCGCCCCCGCCTCGTCGTGCCGTGCCCACGCCGCGGCAGCCCGAGCGAGCAGCTCCCGCTGCGAAAGCTTCTCCCCATTCGCTGTCGCCCCATTCGCTGTCGCTGTCGGAGTCGCTGTCGCCCTACTCGCTGTCGCTGTCGCTGTCGGAGTCGCTGTCGCTGTCGGAGTCGCTGTCGCTGTCGTTGTCGCAGTCGCAGTCGCTGTCGCAGTCGTAGTCGCCGTCGGCTTCCCCGCCGCCGTCCCCTTCCGTCCCGCCGCACACGCCGCGGCGCACAGCGCCACCGCGACCGCCAGCCCGCCCCTCACCGTTTGCGCGGCGGCGGCTTTCCGCCCTTCTGCGATTGCTGCGCTGCGCCGCGCTGCCCGCCGCCCGCCCCGGACCCTCCGCCAGCTTGCAGCGCGAACAGGAGCCCTCCCGCGTCCCCGCCTCCGCCGGCGGCCGGCGATTCGTACAGCTCGCAGGTCGCCTG
>DASQBG010000205.1:0-4917 GCA_035635335.1 Myxococcales bacterium
GACCTGGCCGGCGACCGGCTCGAGTATCGCCGGGCGAAAGACAAGAGCGACCGGTCGCTCGAGCTGTACAAGTTCTTCGTCAACGCGCTCTATGTGGCGCTCACCCGCGCGGTCGGGCAGGTGATCCTGGTGGAAGACGACCTCGGGCATCCGCTGCTCGAGTTGCTCGGCGTCGGTCGGCCGGAGAGCGCCGCCTCGGTGCAGGCAGAGAGCTCGTCGGCCGAGGAGTGGCAGCGGGAGGCGCACCGGCTCGAGGCGCAGGGCAAGCAGGAACAGGCCGACGCCATCCGCGAGCAGGTGCTGAAGCTCCGGCCCGTCCCCTGGACAGTATTCCACGACGCCAACCTGCGCGCGCTCGCCGACAAGGCGCTGGCGCCTGCGAGCGTGTCGAGCAAGGCCAAACAGCAGCTCTTCGAGCTGGCCTGCTTCCACGAAGAGAAGCTGGTCGCCGATCGCCTTGCCGGGGAGGGCCGGTTCGAGCCCGCGAAGCAATACGAGGCGCAGCGCGCGCGGATCGCCCGGCGCGCCCTCGAGGGCTTCGAGGGGAAGAACTTCAAGGAGGTGCTCGCGCGGACCGAGCAGTATGGCGTCGACTACGCCACGCCGCAGGGCCTCACGCCGCTGATGCTCGCCTCCTTCGCCGGCAACGTGCCGCTGGTCGAGGCGCTGCTCGGGCGCGGCGCGACCCTCGAGGCGCGCGACCACGCCGGCCGCGCGGCGCTGCACTGGGCGCTGCGCCGGGCCTATCGCGACTCGACGTATGCCACCACCGTCTTCGGGACCGTTTTCGACCTGGTCGCTCCTGCCTCCTTCGACGTCGAGGCGTCGGGGCGCCTGCTCCAGATCGGCCGGGAGATGGGCGAGTTCTTCTTCTTCTCCGCGTTCCTCGCCCGTTTCGATGAGCTCTATCAGTTCCGCGTCGGTCGCAGGGAGGGGGTGACGAGCGACTTCTTCCTCCGCGAGCCGTTCGCGGTCTTTCCCGAGGTGGTGATCAAGCCGGCGCGAAAGCGGCGCCTGTACGTCAACGGACTGCTCGCCCGCAACGAGCCGGGCAGCGCATACGTGCCGAACCGGCAGCTTTGGATCCGCGAGGCGCGCGGCCACTACGTGCCCAACCCGTCGCTCTGCTTGCGGGTTGCACGCGCGGGCGGCGCCGATACCTGGATGTCGCTCCACCAGGTGATGAACCTGGCGTGGCATGAGTCGCACCTCGCGAGGAATGCGCGGTCACGGCTGGTCCCCGCGGCGCCCGCGATGCGGACGGCAGGCTAGAGCCGTCACGGGTTTCGGTACCGCGCGATGGCGCTCGAGCGCTTGCAGGACGTGCGCAAGCGGAATCCGCGTGGCGGCGCCGCCGCGCGATCCCCCTTCCTCGCCCTACACGGCGCGCGACTTCCCCACGTTCGCCCAACTGGAAAGGTCTCGGTAGCCCAGGTATCGAAAAGAGATGGATCAGCTTCGCAAGCCGGAAGGCGACGTGGTCGCGGAGCACAGCGCGAGCGTAGCGTGGCGGATCTTGGCGCTCGTTCTCCTCGGCATTCCCGCCGCGATGTGCGCCACGGCCGCCTGGTCCGGGCCGCGCGAGAACGCCGCGCTTGTCTCCATCCCTGGCGCGGTGCTGATCGCGGTTTGCGTGCTGGTCTTCGTCCAGCAAAGCAAGGTCCGCGTCGTCCTGCGCACGGACGGCGTGGAGCGGTGGGGCCTGCGCGGCGAGCTCTGGACGCTGCGGTGGGAGGACGCGACGCAGCTACGCTACCAGGCCACGCGCGTGCATGCCGTCGGCCTCGACGTGATGCTGCTCCTCAAGCTGTTCCCCGGCCTCGGCAAGAGCCTCACGATCAGCTTCGTGGACGTCAACGGGAAGCGGCGCAAGCTCCCTTCGAGCCTGAAGGCCATGGACGTCCTCGCGGAGCGAGTCGTCGAGCACCACACGGCGGCGCAGTTCCCGGCCCTGCGCTCGGCGCTGGACCGCGGCGAGGAAGTGCGCTTCGGCAAGTCGCTGTCGCTCGACCGCGAGCAAGTGTCGGTGCGCAAGCTCTTCGGCGGCGCGAAACGCTGCCTGCTCTCGGACGTGGAGAAGGTCAGCATCGACGACGGCAAGCTCAAGATTCGCCAGAGAGGCAAGACCTTCGCATTCGCTGGCTTTGCCGTGGCCAAGGTGCCGAACGTTTTCCTCTTCGTGAAGCTCTTCGAGTCGGCGCGGTCGGGCGGCGGCGCCGCCGCGCCCGCGCAGAGAGTGACGCGGGCAGGCATACGGAATGTCGGCTGACCCGGAACTGAGCTCGAGCTTCACCATCCGCGAGCGCTCGGGCACCGCGAGCGCCTGACCCGGATGCGTCGATTTCCCGCCTCGCGGGCGGCCGTTCCTCTGCTACCTTCGCTGCATGAGGCAGAGGTCCGATCGTAGCGGGGCGGACGCGAGCGCGCCGGCCGAGGGGAGGGCGCGCGGTCCGTTGGCGGTGCACCGCCAGCATCCCGCCGCGCCCTCGAGCGCGGCCGCCAGGTGGCCCGCGCGCGGCCTTCTCTTCGCTCTGTTCACCGCCTCCGGATTCGCCGGGCTCATCTACGAGTCGATCTGGACGCACTACCTGAAGCTGTTCCTCGGGCATGCCGCGTACGCGCAGACGCTCGTGCTCGCCATCTTCATGGGCGGGATGGCGTTGGGGTCGTGGCTCTCCAGCCGCTGGTCGCCCCGGTGGCGCAACCTGCTCGCCGCCTACGCCGTCACCGAGGCCGCCATCGGCCTCCTCGGCCTGGTCTTCCACGAGGCGTTCACGGCAGCGACCGGGCTCGCATTCGATGCCGTGCTCCCGCGCCTGGCCGGATCGCCGGCGTCGATCGCCGCGTTCAAATGGGGCCTCTCCACCGCGCTCATCCTGCCGCAGTCCGTCCTGCTCGGGATGACCTTCCCCCTGATGACCGCGGGCGTGCTGCGCGCGTTCCCCGACCGGCCGGGCCGCTCGCTGGCCATGCTCTACTTCACGAACAGCCTCGGCGCCGCAGCCGGCGTGCTGGTCAGCGGATTCGTGCTCGTCGGCGCCGTCGGCCTGCCCGGGACGATCCGCATCGCGGGCCTCATCAACCTGGCCGTCGCCGCCGCGGTACTGCCGCTCGCCCGCCGCCACGCGCGGCCCGCGGGGCAGGCGCCGCAGGTCGAGCCGGAGCGCGACGCCGCCGTGCTCGCGTTCTTCGGCGTGGCGCTCGTCACCGGCGCGTCCTCCTTCATCTACGAGGTGGCCTGGATCCGCATGCTCTCGCTGGTCCTGGGCTCCTCGACGCATTCCTTCGAGCTGATGCTGAGCGCGTTCATCCTCGGCCTCGCCCTGGGCGGACTCTGGATCCAGCGGCGCATCGACCGGCTGGCGAGTCCCGTGCGCGCGCTCGCCGTGCTGCAGGTCGCGATGGGCGTCGCGGCTCTCGCCACGTTGTTCGCCTACGGCAGCACCTTCGAAGGGATGCGCTGGCTCCTGCTCCACCTGCCGCGCACCGCCCGCGGCTACGCGCTCTTCAACCTGGCGAGCAACGGGATCGCCCTGGCCATCATGTTGCCCGCTACGTTCTGCGCGGGCACGACGCTGCCGCTGATCACATTCCACCTGCTCAGGCGAGGCCACGGGGAGGCGAGCATCGGCTCGGTGTACGCCGCCAACACCGTCGGCGCGATCGCCGGGGTGTTCTTCGCCATCCACGTCGGCCTGCCCTCCCTGGGCCTCAAGCACCTGCTCATCCTCGGCGGAGCGCTCGATATCGGGCTGGGAGCGGTGCTCCTCAGGAGCGCGGCGGCATCGTTCGTCACGCGCCGGCTGCCCGTCGTGCTGACCGCCGCGGGAGCGCTGGCGGTCGTGCTCACCCTCGCGCTCGTTCGCCTCGACCCACGGAAGATGGCTTCCGGCGTCTACCGCAACGCGAAGATGCTTTCCGCCGAGGACGAGGTGTTCTTCCACCGCGACGGGAAGACAGCGACCGTCAGCATTGCCGGCGATTCCGCGAAGCGCAGGCTCGCCATCCGCACGAACGGGAAGACGGACGCGGAGCTGTCGATGGCCGACGACCAGCCGCCCAGTCCCGACGAGCCGACGATGGTCCTGATGAGCGCCGTCGCCATGGCGTTGCATCCCGAGGCGCGCACCGCGGCCTGCATCGGGTTCGGCTCGGGCCTCAGCACGCACACCCTGCTGGGCAATCCGCGCCTCTCTCGCGTCGACACCGTCGAGATCGAGCCGGAGATGGTGGAGGGCGCCAGGCATTTCCGGCCCCGCAACGAGCTGGCTTATGCCGATCCCCGCTCGCGCATCGTCATCGACGACGCGAAGACGTTCTTCTCCACCCGCCAGGAGAAGTACGACCTGATCCTCTCCGAGCCGTCGAACCCATGGGTGAGCGGCGTCGCCGGCCTCTTCTCGGACGAGTTCTACCGGCTGGTGCGCCGCCACCTCGCGCCCGGCGGCGTGTTCGTCCAGTGGATCCAGCTCTACGAGATCGACGTGCCGCTGGTCGTCTCGGTGCTCAAGGCGTTGGAGGCGAATTTCGGCGATTACGTCGCGTATGCAGCCCATGACGCGGACCTGCTCATCGTGGCGCGGGAGTCCGGGCGGTTCGGCCCGCCGGATCCATCGGCGTTGATGGCGCCCGCCGTCGCGCAGGCCCTGGAGCGCGTCGGCGTGCGCAACCTGCAGGACCTCGAGGTGCGGCGCGTAGGGACGCGCTCGTCCTGGGACGGTCTGACCAGCGCCATCGCCATCCCGATGAACTCGGACTACGCGCCTGTGCTCGACCAGAACGCCGTCCGGGCGCGGTTCCTTTCCTCTGACGCGAGGCCGCTGCTCGTCTTCCAGAAGCAGCTCTTTCCCACCGTCGAGCTGCTCTCCGGCGTCGGCATGCCCGGGTCGGTCACCTCGGCATCCGCGGGCCTGTACT
>DASQBG010000206.1:0-10754 GCA_035635335.1 Myxococcales bacterium
ACGCGCACGCTCGCGGCGGATGAAGCTCCTTCGGGGCTGGCGTTGACCGCGAACAAGGTGTGGATCGGGCTTTCCTCGTCGGCTTCGCTGATCAGCGTCGACCGGACGACCTTCGCCCTGGCAGACGGCGCCGATGCCTCCCACCAGGCGATCCAACTGGAATGCCCGCACAAGATCTATGCCTACGTCGCCGACCTCCTCACCGTCGGCTCGGACCTGTACGCGCTCTGCTCCTCCGACCAGGCCGGGGTCATCTTCCGTCTCGATCCCTCGACCGGCGCGGTGCGCGCCCACGCCAACCTCGGTGCCACGCCGACCGCGCTGGCCGCGACGCCCGACGGGCGCCTCGCCGTCGTTTGCTCGGGCGACAACACCCTGTGGCTCGCCGCTCCAGGTCAGGGCGGCACCATCACCGCCCAGCTGGCGCACACGTACGCGTCGGGCACCAGCACGCTGCAGGGCGTGCGCTCCAGCGACCGGTACGTCTTCACCACGGCGTCGGGGAGCAACACGGTGCAGAAGATCGACGTGAGCGTCAGCCCGGCCAAGGTGGTCGCGGAATCGACAACGGGCGCGGGGACCGCCCCGTGGGACGTGGCGCCGCTCGGCGACGACGAGGTGGTGGTCAGCGACTCCCTCTCGGACGACTTGACCGGCCTCACCGCCGTGGACTTCAAAACGGCTCCCCAGTAGGACTCGCCAATGCGCCTCCGCGCGACGATCGTCACGCTGGCCCTGTCCGTGCCGGCCGCCGCGCTCACGCGGCAGCACCTGGGGCCGCAGGTGCCCGCGCAGGTGCGGCGAGTGGTGACGCTCGCGCCCTCGCTGAGCGAGATCGTGCTCGCGCTCGGCGCGGGCGATCGGCTGGTGGGCGTCACGCGCTTCGACGACGACCCGCGCCTGGCGACGCTGCCGCGCGTCGGCGGATACAACGACCCCGAGCCGGAGACCGTGCTGGGCCTGCATCCCGACCTGGTGCTCGCGCAGCCCGCTCCGGAGAACCGCGGGCCGGTGGAGACGCTGGCGCGCCTCGGCATCCCCGTCGAGGCGTTCTCGCTCGTCGACCTGCGGGAGATCGGCGACGCGATGGAGCAGATTGGCGCGCTCCTCGGGCTGCCCGACCGCGGCCGCGCGTTGCGCGAGGACCTGGACAAGCATCGCGCGCGCGTCCGCGCGCAGGCGGCGCGCGGTCCGCATCCCCGCGCACTGCTCGTCTTCGGGCTCGATCCGCTGGTGGTCGCCGGGCCGCGCGGGTTCGCGGGCGAGCTCCTGCGCGACGCAGGAGCGATCAATGCCGCCGGTGACCCCGAGCGGCCGTTCGCGCGCCTGTCCGTCGAGGCCGCGGTGCGCGCGCAGCCCGAAGTGATCGTCATCTGCGGGTTCGACCCGCCACAGGGCCGTCCTCCCATCCCCGGGCTTCCGCGGGCGCGGGTCGAGACGCTCCGGTCGACCGCATTGCTGCACCCCGGTCCGCGCCTCGCCGAGGGACTCGACGACCTGGTCGCCGCCCTGCGCGGGAAGCGAATGCCGTGAAGCGCTCCGCGGCAGTGCGCGCCGCGATCGCCTTGCTCGCGCTCGCGCCGCTGGTCGCGATCGCAGTCGGCGTGGGCCTCTCGCTGGGCGCCGGCACCCTGTCCTGGACGGCTGCGCTCCATGGGATCGAGCCGGACGCGACCGTCCTGTTCCGCCTGCGCGTCCCCCGGGTGGTGCTCGCCGCCATCGTCGGCGCCGGCCTCTCCGTCGCGGGCGTCGCCCTGCAGGCGCTCCTGCGCAATCCGCTCGCCGATCCGTTCATCTTCGGCCTCTCCGGCGGGGCGGCGATCGGGGCTGCCTTGTCGGTCGCCGTCACCGGCACGGCGCTCGGCGTGGCCGGCGCGTCGGCCGCGGGATGGATCGGCCTCTTGCCCACGCAGCTCGCCGCGATCCTGGGCTCGCTGGCTGCCGCCGTGCTGGTGTTCACGCTGGGCCGCGCGCGGGGGCGGCTGCACCCGGAGCGCGCCTTGCTCGTCGGCGTGGTGTTCAACTCGTTCGCCTCCGCCGTGGTCATCGCGCTCGAGTCGGTGCTCGCGCCGGAGAAGACCCAGGCCGTCCTGCTCTGGCTGGCCGGCACGCTGGGCTACGAGCCGGAAGGAGTCCTGGTCGCGGCGGGCGCCGTGGTGCTCGTCGCGGCGGCGATCCTGACCGCGCTCGCCGGCCGCCTGAATCTGTTGGCGCTGGGGGACGAAGGCGCCGCCGCGCTCGGCGTCGACGTGGAAGCGACCCGCCTCTTGGCCTTCTTCGCGGCCAGCGCCGCCGTGGGCGCCGCGGTCGCGCTGACCGGGCTGGTCGGCTTCGTCGGTCTGGTCGTCCCGCACGCGGTCCGGCTGGTCGCCGGTCCGGATCACCGCGTCGTGCTCCCGGCATCGGCGCTGGGCGGGGCTGCCTTCCTGGTGCTTGCGGACGCCATCGCGCGCGCTCTCTTCCGCGGGCTGGGGACCGAGCCTCCCGTCGGCGCCGTGACCGCCCTGCTCGGCGCCCCGCTCTTCGTCCTCCTCTTGCGGAGGCGCACGTGACCGCGCCGCTGCTGGCGATCGAGTCGGTTCGCTACCGCCACGACGCGCAGTCGCCGGAGGCGGTCGCCGGCGTCTCGCTGCGCGTCGATCCGGGCGAGGTGGTGGGCCTCATCGGTCCCAACGCCGCGGGCAAGAGCACGCTGGCGCGGATCGCCTGCGGCCTGCTCCGCCCCGCCGCCGGATCGGTGCGGTTGCGAGGAGACGACGCGTTCGCGCTGCCGCGCCGCGAGCGCGCCCGGCGCGTCGCCTTCCTCTCCCAGGACGAGCCGGCGGATCTGCCCTTCACCGCGCGCGAGGTGGCGCTGATGGGCCGCGCCCCGCACCTGGGCCTCTGGGCGCTGGAAGCGCCGGGAGATCGCGCGCTGGCCGAGGCCGCGCTGGCCGAGGCCGACGCGCTGGATCTCGCCGGGCGGCCGGTGGCGCAGCTCTCCGGAGGCGAGCGCCAGCGAGTCTTCCTCGCCCGCGCCTTCGCCCAGGACGCCGCGCTCCTGGTCCTCGACGAGCCGACCGGCGCGCTGGATCTCGCGCACCAGGTGCTGCTCGTCCGGGCGGTCCGGCGGCGCGCGCAGAGCGGGCGCGGCGCGCTCCTCGTGCTGCACGATCTGGCGCTCGCCGGGGCCGCATGCGACCGGCTCGTGCTCCTCCGCGCCGGGCGGCTCCTGGCCGAAGGCCCCCCCCTCGAGGTCCTGCGCCCGGAGCTGCTCGGCGAGGCGTACGGCACAGAGGTGGACGTGGTGCCCGACCCCGCGACGGGACAGCCGCTCGTCGCTCCTCGGATCCGGCGCTAGCCGCCGCCGTATTCGGCGGCGCCGCGCCATTCATGGCGCGGACGTCACGGCTGCGCTCTGGTCCTCACTCGAGGTACAGCGTGATCCCCGCCATGAGGAACTGGTCGAAGCGGTCGCCGTTCAGGCGGCGACGCAGCACGATCTGCGCGCCGCCCTTCTCGGTGAGGAGCGCGAGGCCGGCCGAAGCCCACCACAGATCGTGGGTCGCGTCCCAGGTGGCGCCGCCGCGCAGCGCCAGCGCGTCGCCGATGAGGAACTCCAGCCCACCGGAGCCGCGGTGCTTCACGTTCTTGAGATCCGAGAGGTCTGCCTTGTAGTCGAAGGCGAGGTGCCAGTCGCGGTCGTTGCCCCAGGCGATCCCCACCGTGCTGCTCACCGGGAAGTTCGGGATCGCGCTGGTCGAGACGTTCTGCACCACGACGGCGTAGGCGAAGCCGCCCCGCTTGACCAACAGCCCTACGTCCTGGGCGAAGCTGCGCACCGGACCGTCGGGTGTGGCGAAGCGGTAGTACTTCGTCTCGCCGCCGACGAAGTAGCTGCCGCCCGCGGCGTAGGAGTAGGCGAGCGCGCCGTACCATCCCTCGCCCCGCCCGCCGGGCTGGCCGCTGCCCCACCGCGAGAAGAGGAATCCGGTCCCGACCGCGGAGGTGGTGGTGTCCACGATGCTCGCGATCAGGGCCTGCGCCGGGAAGCGCGAGTCGAGCAGCCCGTCGACCTCCAGGTGGTACCTGCGCTGCTGCGCGATGCCGGCCGGGTTGACGGTGATGGCGTCGTTCCCGGTCGCGATGGCGGCGTGCGCGCCGCCCATGGCGGTTGCGCGAGGGAGGTCGACGAACACCGGCCAGGGCGCGCCCGGGTCCTTGATGCTGTTTTGAGCCCGCGCGGCCGCGGCCACGGCGAGCAGGGCGGCGAGGAACGCGCGCATTGTCCGCGCAGTGTAGAACGCGGTCCATGTGGTCCGCGATTAAAAGCACGGCGCCGCCGGATACGGCGGCGGCCGATGTCGGACAGCGGCGCTACAGAGGAGCAGGATCTCGGAGGAACACGGTGCGGTTTGGGGCAGCCGATGTTACCTTCGCGGCCCCGCGGAGGTGCGATGAACCATCCCTTGCGCAAGGTCGTCGTCCCGGCCGCCGGCCTGGGCACCCGGTTCCTGCCCGCCACCAAAGCGGTCCCCAAGGAAATGCTGCCCATCGTCGACACGCCGGCCATCCAGCTGATCGTCGAGGAGGCGCTCGCCGCGGGGGCGGAAGAGGTGGTGGTGGTCAACGGGCGCGGGAAGGGAGCCATCGAGGATCATTTCGACCGCGCGTACGAGCTCGAGGATCAGCTGCAGCGGAAGGGGAAGAAGGACCTGTTCGAGCAGGTGCGCCGCATCAGCGACTCGGTGCGGCTGGTCAGCGTGCGCCAGAAGGAGCCGCTCGGCCTCGGGCACGCGGTGCTCGCCGCACGGTACGCGGTGGGCGCCGAGTGGTTCGGAGTGCTGCTCGGCGACGATCTGGTGGACGCGGAGGAGCCCGCCATCGGTCAGCTCGTGCGCCTCTCGCAGAAGACCGGGAAGGCGGCGGTCGCGCTGATGCCAGTCCCCGAGGCGCAAGTGCACCTCTATGGAGTGGCGGCGGGACGCGCGGTCGAGGGCGGCCACGTCGAGGTGGAGCGTATCGTGGAGAAGCCGCCCCGCGACCGCGCGCCCTCGAACCTCGCGGTGATCGGGCGCTACGTGCTGCCGCCCGACATCTTCGACGTCCTGGCGCGGCTGCAGCCGGGCGCGGGGGGAGAGATCCAGCTGACCGACGCGCTCGCCGTGCTCGCGCAGCAGAAGCGGCTCCTGGGCGTCCGGTTCCAAGGGACGCGCCACGACGCCGGGGACCGGCTCGGGTACCTGCAGGCAAACGTCGCCTACGCGCTCAAGCGACCCGACCTGCGCGGCCCGCTGCTCGCCTGGCTCCGCGAGGTGGTGAAATGAAGCGCGCGAAACGCGTGCTGAGGCCAGCGCTCGCGGCCGCGGTGCTCGCCGCCGCGGCTCCTGCCCTCGCGTTCATCCCCTCGACCGCGGTGCTCCTGAAGAAGGCAGCCGCGCGCGTCAACGAGGGCAACCGGACGCGGGACGTGACGCTCACGGGCACGCTGCAGATCGGCGACGCAGCCCCGGTCCAGCGGGTGCTCGCGCTGCGCTTCCCTCTCTCCTGCCGCTTGGAAGGAGGCGCGCAGGTGCGCGGGACGGTCGCGCAGCCGCTCCCCTCCAGCGCCGCCGGGAATCCCGAGCAGGAGCTGATCGAGCTGGCCTGCCCGCTGATCGCCTATCGCGGGCTGCGGTCGGCCGATGCCGAGAGCGCGCTGGGAGCGGCAGCGACCATCGCCGGCGCCGACCTGACCGCCGCGGCCGCCTACGACCGCCTGGGCGACCGCGTCGCCGTCGTGGTGGGAGCGCCGCCGCGGCAAGCCGATCGGCCGCAGCTCTGGCTCTACAAGGACACGTACGCGCCTGCCCGGCTGATCGCCCGCCGCGACGGGCACCTCGAGGACCTGCGCCTGCTGGAGTACGGAAACCCCGCCGCGGCCGAGTGGTTCCCGCGCATCCTCGAGTTGCACCGCGACGGCAAGCCGTCGGCGCGCTTCGAGGTGCTGGAGACGAAGGGCTTCCGGGAGACCGGCGAGGAAGAGGACGACGAGCGCGAGTAGACCGCATCCCGGGGAAGACGGCGCTCCCCACCCGGCCGGCGGGCGTCCCGCGAACGGACTGCCGCGGGAGCGCGACGGTACGCTCGTCGAGGTGGCGCTGCCCGTACCGGCGAACGGCGGCGTGTTCACCTACCGGCTGCCGGACGGCGCGGTCGAGCCCGGCCGCCGCGTCCTGGTCCCGCTGGGGCGGCGCACCGCGACAGGGGTGATTCTCGGTCCTGCCCGCCCGGGGCGCGGCGAGCTGCGCGACGTGCTGCGCGTCCTCGACGACCAGCCCCTCCTCCCGCCCGACGTCCTCCAACTCGTCCGCTGGGCCGCGGCCCATTACCTCGCCCCGCTGGGGCTGGCCGTCAGGGTCGCGCTGCCGCCGGGGATCGATCTGCGCGAGGAATTGCGCGGCGCGCTCACTCCCGAGGGCGAGGCGCTGCTCGATGGCGTGCAGCGGGCGCTGTTGCCCGGCCGCCAGGAGGCGGCGACGCGCACGCGACAGCTGCTGCGCGCGCTGCGCGAGGGACGGGTGCTGCGTCCCGCCCAGCTGCGCGCGCTGGAGAAGCGCGGCCTCGTCACGCTGACTGCCTCCGAGGCTCGGCCGCGGGTGCACGCGCCGCAGGTCGAGCTGGCCGCGGCCGTCCCCGGCGCCCAGCCCCCGGCGCGCTCGCCGCGCCAGGCGGAGGTGCTGGCCTGGCTCCTCGCGCGCGATCCGGCGGGTGTCCCGGTCGAGGAGCTCCTCGCCGCCTTCCCCGGCGCGCGGCCGCACCTGCGCAAGCTGTCGGCGCGCCGGCTGGTCGCGCTGCGCACCGAGCCGGCCGGAGCAGCGCGGCTTCCCGACGCGCCCTGGGGCTCGGCCGTCGTGCGGGAGACGGCGGCCCAATCCGCGGCCCTGGTCGAGCTGCGCGCGGCGCTGGACGCTCGCGGGTATGCGCCGTTCCTGCTCGACGGAGTCACCGGGAGCGGGAAGACGCACGTGTACCTGGAGGCGATCGCCCACGCCCGGAGCCAGGGCCGGGGTGCCCTGGCGCTGGTGCCGGAGATCGCGCTCACGCCCCAGCTCGCCGGGAGGTTCCGCGCGCGCTTCGGAGACGACGTCGCGGTGCTCCACTCGGGGCTCACCGAACGCGAGCGGCTGTCGGAATGGCACCGGGTCCGCGGCGGCGCCGCCGGCGTGGTGGTGGGGGCACGCAGCGCGGTCTTCGCACCCGTCCGCGACCTGGGGATCGTCGTCGTGGACGAAGAGCACGAGCCCTCGTACAAGCAGGAGGATCGGCTCCGCTACCACGCCCGTGACCTGGCGCTCGTCCGCGCGCGCGACGCCGGCGCGGTCGCGGTGCTGGGCAGCGCGACGCCCTCGCTGGAGACGCTGAGCCGCGCGCAGGACGGCAGGCTGCGCACGCTCCGGCTGCCGGAGCGCGTCGACGGCCGCGCGCTGCCGGCGGTGGAGATCGTCGATCGCAAGACCACCCTGCGAGGGCGCGGCGATCCGGCGCTCCTCACGCCCGCGCTGTGCGAGGCGCTCCGACGGACCGCGGCGCGCGGCGAGCAGGCCATCCTGTACCTCAACAAGCGCGGCCACGCGCGCAGCCTGCTCTGCCGATCCTGCGGCGCCGCCGTGGGATGTCCCAACTGCTCGGTGGCGCTCGTCCTCCACCGCGCCTCCGGCGTCGCGCTCCGCTGCCACCTCTGCGGGCACGAGGAGCCGCCCCGCCCGTGCGCGGCGTGCGGCAGCGACGACCTGCTCCCCCTCTCTGCCGGCACCGAGCGGGTGGAAGAGGAGCTGCGCGCGCTCTTGCCCGCCGCCCGCGTCGCCCGCCTGGACCGCGACTCGGCGGGCGGACCGGGCAAGGCGGCGGCGCTCCTCGCCCGGTTCGCCCGGCGTGAGCTGGACGTGCTGATCGGGACGCAGATGGTGGCCAAGGGGCACGACTTCCCCGGGGTCACACTGGTCGGTGCGCTCGATGCCGACGGGCCGCTCCACCTGCCCGATTTCCGCGCGGCGGAACGCTGCGTCCAGCTGCTCGCCCAGGTGGCGGGGCGGGCGGGACGGGGCGAGCAGCCCGGACGGGTGCTCATGCAGGCGTTCCGGACCACCGAGCCCGCCGTGGTCTACGCCGCGGCGCACGACTACCACGGCTTCGCGCAGGGTGAGCTGGCGCGGCGCGAGGCGCTCTCCTTCCCGCCCCATGCCCGGCTCTGCGCGTTGCGCCTCCAGGGGAACGTCGAGGCGCGCGTGCAGGCCGCCGCGGAGCGCCTGGCCGGGCGGGCCCGCGAGCTGCAGCGGCGCGGGGGCGATCCGGTGGACGTGCTCGGACCGGCGCCCGCTCCGATCGCGCGCCTGCGCGGCAAGCACCGCTTCCAGCTGCTGCTCCGCGCGCCGGAGCATGGCGCGATCCACCGCCTCTGCCGCGCGCTCGGCGAGGTGCCCCTTCCCTCCGGGGTCGAGCTGGCGGCCGACGTGGATCCGGTCGCGCTCCTCTGAGGCTGGCCGACCAGACAGGCGCCGAATCGCGGACAGCCCCAGCGGAATCCTTGCTGCAGTGCCTCTGGGCACCGACTATACTCAACCGCCCGCTGGAGGGACGACCGGACATGGCCCTGCGCGACATCCTCATCTACCCCGACCCCCGCCTGAAGCAGAAGGCGAAGCCCGTGGCCGAGGTGGACGCCTCCATCCGCAAGCTGTGCGACGACATGGCGGAGACGATGTACGAGGCGAACGGCGTCGGGCTCGCGGCGCCCCAGCTGGGCGTCCTCCACAACGTCATCGCCATCGACGTCGAGCAGCGCTCCTCCGTGGAGGGCGAGCCGCCCAAGAAGAAGGGCGAAGGCCTCTTCTGGCTGATCAACCCGGTGATCAAGGTCGGCGAGGGGGAGTTCACGTACACCGAGGGCTGCCTCTCCATCCCGGACGAGTACGAGGAAGTCACCCGGTTCGGCCGCATCGTGGTCGAGTTCCTCGGCCGGGACGGCAAGCAGCGCCGGCTGGAGGCGGCGAACAACCTGCTCTCGGTCTGCGTGCAGCACGAGATGGACCACCTCCAGGGCAAGCTGTTCGTCGACCATCTGAGCGCGCTCAAGCGCGAGCTCATCCGCCGCCGCATGAAAAAGCTGAAGACGCAGCGCGAGGCGGAGCGGAAGGGCGAGGCGACGGCCCTGTAGGCAGCCGCCCGAATCGCTTACGACGCAACGCGGCGGCGCGCCCGGGGCTTGAAACGCGAAGCGCCGCTTGCTGGAACATCTGTAGCGGTCAGATCGTCTCTGAGGACGTCGCACCCGACCCCGCGGCGCCGGGAGGAGCGGATGAATCGGCGGATCCCGGGCAGGGCGGCGCGCCTCCGGTTCGCGTTCGCGGCCGCGCTTCTCGTTTCGGCCGCGGGGCGCGCGGACGAGGCGCGGCCGACGCTGCTCGCGCTCGAGCAAGGCACCCTCAGCTACACCGTGGTGCACAAGCTCCACCAGGTGACCGGCACGACCCAAAAGCTGGAGGGCCTCGCCCGGCTCCAGCCGGGAGGACCCACGCTGGTGCAGGTGCGAGCGCGGGTGGCGACCTTCGACAGCGGCAACTCCAACCGCGATGCCCACATGCGCGAGGCGACGCGCGAGCCGCTGCATCCGGTCGCCGAGGTGAAAGGGACGCTCCCGCCCGTCACGCTGCCGCTCGCCGGCCCCCAGGACCTGACTCTGGACGCCCGCGTGGAGCTGAACGGCATCCAGCAGAAGCAGGCCATCCCGGTCCACCTGGAGCCGTCCGGCCAGCGCGGCGTGCGGGCCAAGTTCTCCTTCCCCATCAGCCTCGACGCGTTCCAAGTCGAGCGGCCGGAGCTCTTGCTCATCAAGATCGACGACCGCGCGGTGATCGCCGGCGACGTGCTCTTCTCGGTGCGCGAGTGAAAATCGCCCTGGCCGCCGCCTTTGCGCTGTGCGCCTGCGCGTACCCGGTCGATCGCGCCGACTGCGCCATCGACTCGGACTGCGGGTCGGGGGCGTTCTGCCTGGCGGGGAGTTGCCGGCAGGGATCGCGCACCTGCCCCACGCTGCAGCCCCGCTACGCGAGCATCGACCGCGATCTGTTCCAGGTGAGCTGCGGGACCTCCGGGAACAAGGCGTTCAACTGCCATTCGACCGAAGGAGCGGCGAGCGCGAGCTTCCTCGACCTCTCCGGCGACGCGTATCCGCGGCTGGTCGGCCGCACCGCGGTGAATCCGCTCGGAGATCGCAAGGACCTGGTGCTGGTGAAGCCCGGCGATCCGCAGAACAGCTTCCTCGTGCAGAAGCTGCGGCTGACCACCGCCCTCGACCCGCACCTCGGCAGCGGCATGCCCGCGGACGCGCCGGGCTCGATCTGTCCGAGCTCGGTCGATGCCGTCGCGCAGTGGATCCTCGCAGGCGCGGGGAGGAACTGATGCGCGCCAACGCGACCGCCGCCGCCTTCTGCGCCATGGCCGCTCTGGGCCGGCCCGCGCTGGCGGACGGCCCCGGAACGCTCGAGCCGCTGGCGCGAGTGCGCTGGCCGGCGCCGTTCGAGGCGGCGAGCACGGCTGCGCGTCCCGGCTGGCTGCCGGCACTGGCGGACGCGGGACAGGCGCAGGCGCCCGAGCAGCAGCGGCCCCAGGAGCCGTCCGCCCCGCCCGCATCGCCCGAAGGGCGCGCCTCCCCCGCTCCCGGCCAGGACTTCGACCTGCTCGCGCCGGAGAAGCCGCCCGACGAGACGGCGAAGCAGGGGGAAGTGGAGCTGATG
>DASQBG010000207.1:0-7036 GCA_035635335.1 Myxococcales bacterium
TCGCGCACGCAGAAGTCCCGCACCATCGCGACCAGCTTGCGCTGGCTCTCGGTCGGCTCGAAATCCATCATCTCTCCTGGATTCTCCGTACCGCCTGTCGCCCCGCAAATCCACCCCAAACGATCTGCCCCGCACCCGACATGTCCGCCGGAGTCCTCGCCTAAAAGCGGTTCACGCAGAGCCCGCGGAGAACGCAGAGATTTTTGGGTTCCGGCTCACGCACGGGCACACGCGTCCGATCGGGCGCATCCAAAAAAACCTCTGCGCGCTCTGCGGGCTCTGCGTGAACCGCTCTGCGGGCTCTGCGTGAACCGCTTCTAGTCAGACGGGGGTGACGGGGCGGCGCTTCGGGGGGCGGGGGCGGGTGCGCTGGGAGGCGGAGGCGAAGCGAGCCACGATCTCGGCGCGGAGGCGGTCGCCCGGCACGACGGCTTCCAGGACCTGCTCCGAGGCGAGCTTCAGGATGTCGATGTCCGCCTTGTACTCGTCGCGGAGCTTCTGCACGTAGGCGGGCCGTTCGGACTCGGGCTTCTCCTGGATCTTGTTGTAGTAGACCGCGTTGACGGCCGCTTCCGGGCCCATCACGGCGATCATCGCCTGCGGCAGCGCGATGGTGGCGTCCGGCTCGAACCCCGGCCCGCAGAAGGCGTAGAGACCGGCTCCGTACGCCTTGCGGACCACCACGCACAGCTTGGGCACGGTCGCCTCGCTGACCGCCATGATCATCTTGGCGCCGGCGCGGATGATTCCCTCGCGCTCCACCTTGGTGCCGATCATGAAGCCCGGGACGTCGGCCAGGTAGAGGAGCGGCACGCCGAACGCGTCACACAGCCAGATGAAGCGGGCCGCCTTGTCCGCGCTGTCGACGAACAGCACCCCGCCCTTGTGCTTGGGCTGGCTGGCCACGATGCCCACCGGCCTGCCGTCGATGCGGGCGAAGCAGGTGATCACCTCGGGCGCGAACAGCTTCTTGATCTCGAAGACGCTGTCCGCATCGACCAGCTCGCGGATGAGCGCGAACATGTCGAAGAACTTGTTCTGGTCGGGCGGGATCAGCTCCTCGATGCGCTTGCCCGAGGCCGCGGGCGGGACGGGCTTCGCGACCGGCACGGGCGACTCGAAGTTCTCGGGCAGGTAGCTCAGATACCGCTTGCCCGCCTCGATCGCCTCCTCCTCCGTCTTCACCAGCACGTCGCCGCAGCCCGAGACGGTGCAGTGCATCCGCGCGCCGCCCAGCTCCTCGAGCGTGACCTTCTCGCCGATCACCATCTCGGCCATCCGCGGCGAGCCCAGGTACATGGAGGCATTGCCCTCGACCATCACCACCACGTCGCAAAAGGCAGGGATGTACGCGCCCCCCGCCGCGCTCGGTCCGAACAGCAGGCAGACCTGGGGCACCAGCCCGCTCAGCTGGCACTGCAGGTGGAAGATGCGGCCAGCCCCGCGCCGGCCCGGGAACATCTCCAGCTGGTCGGTGATGCGCGCCCCGGCGGAGTCGACCAGATAGACCATCGGGCAGCGCAGCTCGAGCGCCTGCTCCTCTATGCGGACGATCTTCTCCACCGTGCGCCGGCCCCAGGAGCCGGCCTTCACCGTCGAGTCGTTGGCCATCAGCGCGACCAGCCGGCCGCCGACCTTCCCCAGCCCGGTGATCACCCCGTCGGCGGGCAGCTCCGGATCGGTGGCGTTCGCCAGCGCCCCGTCCTCGACGAAACTGCCCTCGTCGAGGAGCAGCCGCACCCGCTCCCGGGCGAAGAGCTTCCCTTGCTCGGCGTTCTTCTGGTGGTACTTGGGTGCCCCGCCCTTCTCGATGCGCTGGAGCTCCGCCTTGATCTTCGCGTCCGAGGACATGGCGCGCGCCTTGTAGCAGAGCGCGCCGCCCCACGCTAACCGCGGTCGGGGTTGTCCCGGCCGGGATCGAACAGCGGGATCTGCACCACGTCCCCGCGGTAGCGGATCTCGCGCAGCTCCACGATGCGGAAGCGCTCCACCGGGCGCTGCATGCCGCCCTGCACGTCGTACTCGATCCAGCGGGTGCCGATCTCGTCGTCGGTGCGGTACCACAGGTACAGGGCGTCCGGAGTCATCTCGACGTCGGAGGCCCAGTCGTACGGCGAATCGCGCTCGAAGGCGGACTCGGGGCGCTCCGGATTGAACCAGGGCGCCTGGTACAGCCAGGCCACGTTTCCGTCGTGGTACCGGATGGCCAGCGCTCTGCAGCTCCCCTCCGCCCGCCCATGGCACTCGACGGCAGCCATGTGCGCCCCGTCGCAGAGGATCTCCCGGCCTTGCACCACCGGTTTACAGGCGCCGAACCGGTGCACCCGTCCGGGCCGGGAGGAGACGCAACTCGTCAGGAGCGCGAACGCCGCCAGGATGAAGACCCCGCAGGCACGCATGCGCGGACCATAGCACGGCATGCTGGCGGCGGAACGTCCGCCCGCTCGCGCGTGCCGCGCTGCAAGCTTGAGAACACCGGGGGCTGCGGTACGATCGCGCGGCATGCCCAGCAGGAAGCCCCGCGAGGGCGGCGACACGGCCGTAGCGACCGAGAAGAAGACGCGCACGGCCCGGCCGCGCCTGTGGCGCGTCCTCCTCCACAACGACGACTTCACCACCATGGAGTTCGTGGTCAAGGTCCTGACGGAGGTGTTCAACAAGACGCCGGCCGAGGCGACCGACCTGATGCTGCAGGTGCATCATCGTGGCGCGTGCGTGGCGGGAGTGTACACTCACGAAGTGGCGGAGACGAAGGTGGCGGCGGTGGAGCAGCTGGCACGGCAGGCAGAGTTTCCGTTCCTGTGTACGATGGAGCGGGAGGACTAACGGCCGCCGACAGGGCGGCGCGACGCGGATCTGGCGGTCGGAAGCGGGACGAGAATGGCGCTGAGCATCACCAAGGAGCTGGAGTCGACGCTGGGCCTGGCCTTCGCCGAGGCCAAGGCGCGGCGCCACGAGCACGTCACCCTGGAGCACCTGCTGTACGCGCTGCTGCGCGACCCGGTCGCGGCCCGCATCCTGCGCGCCTGCGGAGCCAGGCTCCCGGAGTTGCGCCGCGAGCTGGAGCAGCACCTCGACGAGTCCCAGCCGTCCTTGCCGCGCGGCGCCGACCGCGAGCCCGAGCACACCCAGGCGTTCAAGCGGGTGCTGGAGCGTGCCGCGCTCCAGGTCCAGTCGAGCGGCAAGGAGCAGATCGACGGCGGGAACGTGTTGGTCGCCTTCTACCGCGAGCGCGACTCCCACGCCGTCTACCTGCTGGAGCGCCAGGGGGTCACCCGCCTGGACCTGCTCCGCTACATCTCCCACGGCGCGCTCAAGGTCCGGGATCCCTCTGCCATGCGGCAATACGAGGACGGCGAGCCGGGCAGCGATCGCGAGCAGCACGCGCACGACGACGAAGACGAGGAAGCGCCCGCCGACGATCCGCTGGGCGCCTACTGCGTCGACCTGGTCGCCCGCGCCGCCGCCGGCAAGATCGACCCCCTGGTCGGCCGCGTCGCCGAGCTGGAGCGGACCATCCAGATCCTCTGCCGGCGCCGCAAGAACAACCCCATCTTCGTGGGCGAGTCCGGCGTGGGAAAGACCGCCATCGCCGAGGGCCTGGCCCTGCGGCTGGCGGAGAACGGCGTCCCGGCCGTGCTCAAGGGCGCTCCCCTGTACGCGCTCGACCTGGGCGCGCTGCTCGCCGGCACCAAGTTCCGCGGCCAGTTCGAGGAGCGCCTCAAGGGTGTGGTGAAGGCGCTGTCACAGAAGCCCGGCGCCATCCTCTTCATCGACGAGATCCACATGCTGGTCGGCGCCGGCGCGACCAGCGGCGGCTCGATGGACGCCTCGAACCTGCTCAAGCCCGCGCTCGCGGACGGGTCCTTGCGCTGCATCGGCTCCACCACCTTCCACGAGTTCAAGGCCAGCTTCGACCGGGACAAGGCGCTCGCCCGAAGGTTCCAGAAGATCGAGATCCTCGAGCCGTCCCACGACGAGTCGGTGCAGATCCTCCAGGGCCTCAAGTCCCGCTACGAGGACCACCACGGGGTGAAGTTCAGCGACGAGGCGCTGAAGGCGGCGGTCGAGCTGTCCGCCAAGCACCTCGTCGACCGGCACCTGCCGGACAAGGCCATCGACGTGCTGGACGAGGCGGGCTCGCTGCAGCGCATGCAGCCTCAGGACAAGCGCGTGGCGGTGATCTCGGTCCCGGAAATCGAGCAGGTGGTGGCCAAGATCGCGCGCATCCCGCCCCGCAGCGTCTCGGCGGACGACAAGACCGCGCTGAAAAGCCTGGCGCCCGAGCTGAAGAAAGTCGTCTACGGCCAGGACGCCGCGATCGAGGCCCTCGCTTCGGCCATCCTCCTCTCGCGCAGCGGCCTGGGCAGCCCTACCAAGCCCATCGGCAGCTTCCTCTTCAGCGGGCCCACGGGGGTGGGCAAGACCGAGCTGGCCCGGCAGCTCGCCCGGATCCTGGGCGTGCCACTGATCCGCTTCGACATGTCGGAATACATGGAGAAGCACACGGTCAGCCGGCTGATCGGCGCGCCTCCCGGCTACGTCGGGTTCGACCAGGGCGGGCTGCTCACCGACGGGATCCGCAAGTCGCCGCACGCGGTGCTGCTGCTCGACGAAATCGAGAAAGCCCACCACGACCTCTTCGACCTGCTCCTCCAGGTCATGGACCACGCGACGCTCACCGACAACAACGGCCGGGCCGCCGACTTCCGCCACGTCGTCCTGATCTTCACCACCAACGCCGGCGCGCGGGAGATGAGCTCCGGCCGGATGGGCTTCGGCTCCGGGGGACGGCCCGACCTGGTGGTCGGCACCGGCGCGGGCGACTCGCAGGTGAGCGTCGATGGCGGTCGGGGGGGCGCGGGCGCCGCCAAGGCGGCGATCGAGCGGACCTTCAGCCCCGAGTTCCGCAACCGCCTCGACGGGTGGATCGCGTTCAGCGGCCTGCCGCGCGACGTGATCCTGCGCGTGGTCGACAAGCAGGCCGAGGAGTTGCGCGCGCAGCTCCGCGAGAAGAACGTCGAGCTGCAGCTCTCGGAGCCCGCCCGGAACTGGCTGGCGGACCACGGCTTCTCGCCCCAGTTCGGCGCCCGCCCGATGGCGCGGCTGCTCCAACAGGTGATGAAGAAGCCGCTGGCGGAGCGCATCCTCTTCGGCGACTTGCAGGGCGGCGGAACGGTGGTGGCCGACGTGCAGGACGACCGCATCGAGCTGCGCCTGCTGGGCGCCCAGGCCTGAGCGTCCCTGCGATAGTTGCGTCCCGTCCCGGGACGTCACGATTGGTGCAGGATTATCCGTGCCGTGGCGGGACGCGCTGCGTCAAGGGTGACTACCGGCCTTTCCAGCGGGGCGGGCGCTTCTCGGCGAAGGCGGCCAGCCCTTCCAGGCGGTCCTCGCTGCGCAGGGCCTTGTCGTAGTGCGCGCGCTCCCGCTCGAGGGCGGCGTCCAGCGCCAGATCCCAGGCCTCCTCCAGCGAGGCCTTCGCGGCCGCGACGGCGACGGGAGCATTGGTGGCGATCTCGTACCCGAGCGCCACGGCGCCGGAGACCGAGTCGCCGGCGGCGCTGATGCGATTCGCGAGCCCGATCTGCAGCGCCTCTTCGGCGTCCACGCGGCGCGCGGTCAGCACCAGGTCCCGCGCCCGGCCCAGCCCGATCAGCCGGGCGAGCCGCACCGTGCCACCGCCGCCCGGGATGATGCCGATGCGCACCTCGGTGAGCCCCATCTGCGCGGCGGGATCGAGGACGCGCAGATCGCAGGCCAGGGCCAGCTCGCAACCGCCGCCCAGCGCCAACCCGTTCACCGCGGCGATCCAGGGCTTCGGGCAGCGCTCCACCTCGCGCAAGCCGGCATGCAGCTCGACCAGCCAGCGGCGTATGTCGTCTTCCGTCCAGCCCCGGCGCTCCTTCAGGTTCGCGCCGGCCGAGAACGCGCGGGTGCCGGCGCCGGTGACCACCACCGCGCGCACCGCGCCGTCCGCCGCCGCGCGCTGCGCCTCGCCGGCGAGCTCGGCCATCAGCGCGCGGGAGAGCACGTTCATGCGCGCCTCCCCGTCGATGGTCAGCACGCGGACGGGCCCGCGATCCTCGCTGCGCAGCTCGGTCATGGTCAGGTCGATCCGGCGGGTCGAGCCTCGCCGGGAGTGCGGCGCCCGAGGGCCGCCTGGAGCCTGCGGCCGGTCAGCTTGTGCCCGATCAGCTCCTGGGCCAGGGCGCCCGCCTCGACGAGCTTTCCGAGGTCGACTCCTGACTCGATGCCCATGTCGGCGCACATGCTGGCCAGGTCCTCGGTGGCGAGGTTGCCCGCCGCGCCCGGCGCATAGGGGCAGCCCCCGGTGCCCCCGATCGAGGTGTCGTAGGTGGTGATGCCCATCTCCAGGCCGACCAGGCAGTTGGCGAGCGCCGTGCCGTGCGTGTCATGGAGGTGGAGCGCCAGCTGCGCGGGCGGGAGCTCCTTCAGGAACAGCTCCAGGATGCGGCGCGTCTGCAGCGGGTTGCCCACCCCGATGGTGTCGCCCAGGGAGAGCTCGCCGCAGCCCATGTCGCGCAGCTGCCGCCCGAGTTGCAGCGCGCGCTGCGGGTCGACCGCGCCTTCGTAGGGACAGCCCCAGACCGTGCTGAGATATGCGCGCACCGTCAGGCCGGCCTTCCGCGCGGCCGGGACGATCTCGCGGAACTGCTGCAGCGACTCGGCGACCGACTTGTTGGTGTTCTTCTGGTTGTGCGACTCGGTCGCGGACACGAACACCGCGACCTCCTTCAGGCCCGAGGCGATGGCGCGCTCGAGGCCGGTGTGGTTCGGGACCAGCGCGCTGTAGCGCACGCCCGGGAGCCTTGGCACCCGCTGAGCGACCAGGTCGGTCTCGGCGAGCTGGGGGATCCAGTCGGGCCGCACGAAGCTGCCCACTTCGATGCGGGTCAGACCCGCCGCCGCCAGCGCCGCGATGAGCCGGACCTTGGCCTCGACCGGCAGCAGCGCCGCCTCGTTTTGCAGGCCGTCGCGCGGTCCGACTTCGTACAAGGTGACGCGGGCCGGG
>DASQBG010000208.1:0-16824 GCA_035635335.1 Myxococcales bacterium
TCTTCACATAGACGGGGCCGGCCCTGGACGTGACGAAACGGCGGCCCCGGCTTGCGCCGGGACCGCCGTCTGGGAGTGGCCTGGGTCAGGCCGCGACCGCCGCGTGCTGCTGCGGCCGGGACGCCGCGGGCTCGAGCGCCAGCTCGAGGACCTCGCGGACGTCACTGACCGGGTGAACCTCCAGCTGCTCGCGCACTGCCTCGGGGACGTCCTCGAGGTCGGGCTCGTTCAGGCGCGGCAGGACGACGTCCTTGACCCCGGCCCGGTACGCGGCGAGCACCTTCTCCTTGATGCCCCCGACGGGCAGCACCTTGCCGCGCAGCGTGATCTCGCCCGTCATCGCCAGGTCGCTGCGCACGGGCCGCTGCCGGGCGGCCGAGGCGAGCGCGGTGAGGATGGTCACCCCGGCCGAGGGGCCGTCCTTGGGCGTGGCGCCGGCGGGGACGTGGACGTGCACGGTCTTGCCGTCCAGCGCGCCGTCCGTCAGGCCCAGCCGCGCGCCGTTGGAGCGGAGGAAGGTGAGCGCCGCCTGCGCCGATTCGCGCATCACCTCGCCCAGCATGCCGGTGAGCTGCAGGGTGCCGCCGCCGCCCGTCGCCGCGACCAGCGTCGCCTCGACGAACAGCACGTCCCCTCCCGCGGGAGTCCACGCCAGCCCCGTGGCGACCCCGGGCCGGTCTACCCGCTCGGTCAGCTCGGCGTGGAAGCGCGGGCGCCCGAGCGCCTCCTTCAGGTCGGCGTCCGAAAGCATCACCGGGGCGGACGCCCCCTCGCCGATCCGCAGCGCCGCCTTGCGCATCAGCGCCGCGATCGCCCGCTCCAGCCCGCGCACGCCGGCCTCGCGCGTGTACTCGCGGATGACCCGCCGCAACAGCTCGTCCGGGATCTGCACCTCGCCCTCGCGCAGTCCGTGAGCGCGGAGCTGCTTGGGCAACAGGTGGCTGCGCGCGATGCGTATCTTCTCGTCCTCGGTGTAGCCGGAGAGCGGGACCACTTCCATCCGGTCGAGCAGCGGCGCCGCGATCGTGTCGAAGGTGTTGGCGGTGCAGAGGAAGAGGACCCGCGAGAGGTCGAAGGGGACGCCCAGATAGGTGTCGGTGAAGGTCCGGTTCTGCGCGGGATCGAGCACCTCCAGCATGGCGGCGGCTGGATCCCCATGGTAGCTCGCCCCCAGCTTGTCGATCTCGTCGAGCATGAAGACGGGGTCGCTGCTGCCCGCCCGCCGGAGCGCCTGCACGATCCGGCCGGGCATCGCGCCGATGTACGTGCGGCGGTGCCCGCGGATCTCGGCCTCGTCGTGCACGCCGCCGAGCGAGATGCGCACGAACTGGCGGCCCGTGGCGCGCGCGATCGACTGGCCCAGCGAGGTCTTGCCCACGCCCGGCGGCCCGACCAGGCAGAGGATCGGCTCGCGCGCGGAGTCGTCCTCGGCCGCCTGCTGCCGCTCCTCGCGCAGCTTCTTGACCGCCAGCGACTCGACGATGCGCTGCTTGATCTTCTCCAGATCGTGGTGGTCCTCGTCGAGGATCTGGCGCGCCTTCTTCAGATCGATGGGGACCGCGGTGGTCTTGCCCCAGGGGAGCGAGGTCAGCCAGTCCAGCCAGGCGCGGATCATCCCGTACTCGGCCGACACGGGTGGCATCCGGGCCAGGCGCCCGAGCTCCCGCTCCGCCTCGCGGCGCGCCTCCTCCGGCAGCGGCAGGGACTCGATCTTCTTGCGCAAGTCGAGGGCCGCGACGCGGTCCGGGTCCTCGTCCTCGCCCAGCTCGCGCTGGATGGTGCGCAGCCGCTCGCGGAGCAGGTGCTCGCGCTGCTGCTTTCCCAGGTGCTGTTCGGTCTCGGCGGCGATGCGGTGCTCCAGCTCCGCCACGGCGAGCTGGCGCTGGATGGCGGACACCAGGCGGCGGAGCTTCTCGGCGACCGAGTCCAGCTCGAGGATCTCCTGGCGCTCTTCGGTGGAGATCGGCAGGGCCGAGGCGATCAGGTACGCGAGCTGCAGCGGCGAGGAGATGGCCGAGAGCGCGTCGCCCAGCGCATTGGGCATCTGCGGCGAGGCGGCCACCAGCCTCTGGAAGAGGTCGCGCGCGGTGTTCGCGAGAGCGTCGAACTCGATCCCTTCGGCGCCCTGCTCCGGGGCCGGCTCGACCAGCCCCGAGAGGTACGGTTCCATTTGCGTGATGCGGGAGATGCGGATTCGCGCGATGCCCTGCACGATCATCTGCAGCGCGCCGTCGGGCCGGCGGGTCATGCGGTGCACCACCGCGGCGGTGCCGGTGGTGCGCAGGTCGGCCGGCGAGGGTTTCTCCGCGTCTCCGTTCTGCAGGAACAGCCCCAGCATCCGCGAGCCGCGCATCGCGTCCTCGACCAGCCGGACCTGCGACTCGCCGATGGCGATGAGCGGCACCACCGAGTACGGGAAGACGACCGCGTCGCGCAACGGGAGCAGGGGCAGCGCCTTGGGAATCTCGGGACGCTCGCGATCGGCCGCAGGGCTCATGCGGGCGCGCTCCAGGGAAGTGTCACCACCAGCAAGCCGGCGTCGTAGCGGGCGTCGACGCGGCGCCGGTCGATCGGCCGCGGATAGGGGACCTCGAGCCGGAACGGGCCGCTGCGGATGCCCACCTCGTAGAAGCGCCGCCCGTCTCCCAGCGCGAAGGGCCTCTCTCCCTCGATCACCAGCGCGTCCTCATAGAGCTGGACCTCGATCGCGCCCTCGGGCAGCCCGGCCAGCTCGGCGCGGACGATCAGCGCGCCGTCCGTCTCGTAGACGTCGGCGGGCGGCCGGAAATGCGTCTGCGCGACGAGCGGTATCGGCGTGAGCCAGGTGGCGGCGAGCGCGCCCGCCGACCCGGGGCTCCGGTATCGAAGCTCGATCGAGCGCCAGCGCATCGGGCGAGGTGGCTAGCGGGACTTGCGGCGGCGGGCGGCGGCGCGCGCCTGCCGCGCGAGCGCCGGCCGGGACGCCGAGCTGCGCCGCTCGCGCCGCAGCGCGCTCTTGGCCGCCCGCGCCCGCCGTGCCGACGGGCGGCTCGAGCTGCGGCTTCGCGAGAGGTCCCGCTTGGCCCGGCGCCGCGTGCCCGTCGAGGTCGTGCTCGCGGAAGGCGCCGGTAGCTTCACTCCCGCCCGCCGGGCCTTCGAGAGCCCGATGGCGATGGCCTGCTTCGGAGAGCGCGCTCCGTGCTTGCCTTCGCGGACGTGGTGGATCTCCTCGCGGACGAACTCGCCCGCCTGCGTAGAGGGCGACTTGCCTTGCGCCGCGTCGCGCCGGGCGCGCCGGATCGTCTCCTTGTCGGGCATGGGGACCGCCTCCTGTGCGGGACGATGCGTCCGCAGGCCCGACTTGGCATCTGGGCGCGCGGACGCGATGGCTCTAGGCCAGCAGTGCGGCCACCCGCTCGGCCAGGGCAAGGGCGGCGGTGAGCCCGGGCGACTCGATGCCGACCAGGTTGACGAAGCCCGGCAGGTCCTCCGACACGACGAAGTCCTTCTCGTCCGGGTCCGAGGGCCCCCGCAGCTTGGGCCGGATGCCGCAGCCGTCGTAGGCGAGCTGCTCGGCGCGGACGTCGCCCAGGAGCGCCCGCGCGGCGGCCAGGAAGGCCGGCAGCTTGTCCTCGCGTGGGGAGAGATCGTCCTTGCGGGCGACGTGCTCCACGTCCGGGCCCAGCCGGCAGCCGCCCGCGAGGTCCAGGGTGAGGTGCACGCCCAGCCCCGCCGCTCCGCGACGCCGCACCGGATAGACCAGGTGCCGGAAGGGAGCGGCCGGCGCGAAGCGGAAGTAGTCGCCGCGCCAGGGGTGGACCCGGTAGCGCTCGACGCCAGCGAGCGCCGCGACCTCGTCCGCGTGGAGCCCGGCCGCGTTCACCACCCGCTCCGCGCGCACCGGACCGCGCGCGGTGTCCAGATCGTACGCCGCCGGGCCCTTCCGGGCGATGCCGCGCAAGCGCGCCTGCGTCAGCACCAGCGCTCCGTGCTCCGCCGCGTCCGCCGCGAGCGAGCGGGTCAGCTCGACCGGGTCGACGATTCCCGTCTCGGGGCACCAGAGCGCGGCGGCCGCGGGGACCGCGGGCTCGCGTTCTCGGACGAAAGCCGCCGGGACCAGCTCGACGCCCCGCGCTCCGCTTTCGCGGGCGTTCGCCTCCAGCGCCTCCAGGTCGGGAACCGCGGCCGGGTCCACGGCGACGACGAGCTTCCCGGGCTTTCCGTGCGGGACTCCCCGGGCGCGCGCCCACTCGTAGAGGAGGGCGCTTCCGCGCACGCACGCCTGCGCCTTGAGGCTCCGCGGCGGATAGTAGAGGCCGCTGTGGATGACGCCGCTGTTGCGGCTGGTCACGCCGTCGCCGAGGCGTTGCGCCGCCTCGAGCAAGAGGACGCTGCGCCCGGCGCGCGAGAGCGCCGAGGCGACGGCGCACCCGACCACGCCGCCGCCGACGACCGCCACGTCGACTTCCGCATCCACCTGCCCGCCAGCTTAAGACAGATTCCGCGGTTCGGGGGGGGCGGCGGCGGCTCAGAATCGGGTGCCGTACATCGCCATCGGGGCATCGAAGCCGATCGAGCGCTGGTCGGCGACCGGGCCCGTGAACCTCCGGTCCGCGTTCGAGGCCGCGTCCACCGCGCCGAGGACGAGCCCGACCGCGAGGCCGATGCCCGCCCCGACCGCGAGGTCGCGCTGCCAGTTGCCCCAGCTTCCGTTGCTGCCGTTCTCGATGTACCGGCGGTACACGGCCACCCCGCCGCCGACCGCGGCGCCCGCGATCGCGCCGCCGATGGCGTCGCGCGCGATGATGCCCGCGGTCGAGGGCCGCTCCGTCTGCACGGTGGCCACTTCCTGCGCGAGGGCGGAACGGGCGGGCGGGACCACGCCGGCCTCGCGGCCAGCTGCGTGCGCCGGCACGGCCAGCGAGAGCGAGAGGACGAGCGTGGAGGCGGCGAGCGTTCCCTTCAGCATGGCGGTTCTCCTTTAATCTCAGCAAAGCTGCGGGCGTAGGGGAACGTACGCAACCCGACGGCCGAGAAGGCGGGCCCCGCCTCGCGCGTCCCTCAACCGGCCCTTTGCCGATGCTCTACGATGCGCGGATGTCCGTTCTCGCCACCGTCCGCGAAGCGCTCCGGGGCACGAAGGAGGACTTCACCGACGGCCCCATCGGGCGCTCCCTGGTGCTGCTCGCCGTCCCCATGGTGCTGGAGACGGTCCTCGAATCGCTGTTCGCGGTGGTCGACATCTTCTTCGTCGCGCACCTCGGAGCCGACGCCATCGCCACCGTCGGGCTCACCGAGTCGATGGAGTCGCTCGTCTACGCGGTCGCCATCGGCCTCGGCATCGGCGCCACCGCGGTGGTCGCGCGGCGGACGGGCGAGAAGGACCCCGAAGCCGCCGCCCACGCCGCCGCGCAGGCGATCTTCCTGGGCGTGCTCGTCGCGCTCCCCATCGCGCTGCTCGGGATCCTGTTCGCTCCCCAGCTCCTCGCCGCGCTGGGAGGGTCGCAGAGAGTGCAAAGCGAGGGAGCCGGCTTCACCCGGGTGGTGATGGGCGGCAACACCGCCGTGCTGCTGCTCTTCCTCGTCAACGCCGTCTTCCGCGGCGCCGGCGACGCGACCATTGCGATGCGTTCCTTGTGGCTCGCGAGCGCCTGCAACATCGTGCTCGGGCCGCTGTTCATCTTCGGCGTCGGCCCGTTCCCGCGGCTGGGGCTCACCGGCGCCGCCGTGGGCACGACCATCGGGCGGAGCATCGGCGTCCTGTACCAGATCAGGCAGCTCGTCCGGCGGGACGGCCGCATCGTCATCCGCGCGCGCCACCTGCGCCCGGATCCGCGGCTGCTCTGGCAGTTGGTTCGCCTCTCGGCCGCTGGGATCCTCCAGCTCTTGATCGGCACCACCAGCTGGGTCGGCCTGGTTCGCGTGCTCTCCGTCTTCGGCAGCAGCGTGCTGGCCGGCTATACCATCGGTTTGCGCGTGATCGTCTTCGCGCTCCTGCCCTCGTGGGGCCTGAGCAACGCGGCAGCCACCATGGTCGGACAAAGCCTGGGGGCGAAGAAGCCCGATCGCGCCGAGCAGGCCGTCTGGATGGCCGCCCGCTACAACATGTGGGTGCTGGGCGGCATCGGGTTGCTGTTCGTGATCTTCGCCGGCCCCATCATCCGCTTCTTCACCGACGACCCGGCCATCGTTCCGTGGGGAACCGCCTGCCTGCGGGTGGTCAGCCTGGGGTTCGTCTTCTACGCGCACGGCATGGTCCTCACCAGCGCGATCAACGGCGCCGGCGATACCTGGACGCCGACGCTGCTCAACGCCGTCTGCTTCTGGCTGTGGGAGGTCCCCCTCGCCTGGGTCCTGTCGCATTTCACCGGCCTCGGCCCCCGAGGCGTGTTCGCCGCCATCACTGTCGCCTTCTCGACGCTCGCGCTGGCCAGCGCGTGGGTCTTCCGCCGAGGGAGATGGAAGATGCGCGCGATCTAGGACCCGCCGCGCGGGTGGTTGACCGACTGTCCAGAGGATGCACAACTCTTGGGGGGGCCAAGAGCCCCGAGGATGAGCGAGCGGACGCGTCCGGGTTCGAACAAGTACCCCCGGCTGCAAGCCCCTGTTTACTTCACCCGGGCCGGCAGCCTTTGGCCTTGGCGGAAGCGCCAGCCGGCCGGACGTCTACCAGGCGGCGTTTCCGTCTTCACCGACGACCAGCCGCTGGAGCGGGGCGTCTCTTTGCGCCTCGAGATCTTCCTGCGCGACGGCACGAACGTGGTCTGCCGCGCCCAGGTCGCCTGGGTCGAGACGCTGCCCGACGGCGCTCCCGCCCGGTACGAAGTGGGCCTCGATTTCACCGTCCTCCGGCCGAACGACCGCGAGCGCCTCTCCAGCGCGCTGGAGCCGGAATCGAGCCATCCCTGAAAAAACGCGCGGCGCCGCCGGGTACTGCGGCGGGCTAGTTGCACGGTGGACAGTCGGCGCCTGCGGGCGAGCGACCCGGCGACCGGTCCCGACGATCGGCGCCGGTAATAAATCCGGTACGACGTCCGGGCGGATCGACACTTTCTTACAGTGTTCCAATGTAGCTGATTTTGACGGGATGCGCAGGACCCGTCGAAAACCAACGAACAGGCGGGGATGCGCTCTTGGCAAGCCCGTTGCTAAGAGCACCGCCGAGTTCGCCCAAGAACGGGGTCGGATGTGCACGCGGCCCGAAGACCGAGGTGTGGATGCCGCAGTGGACGACCGCCAGCCCCCGAATCGATTGGCGGTCGATCGATCCCCGCTCTCGACAGTCAGCACGAGCATCACCCGCGGCGTAGCGGACTGCGCTGCCGTCCGTACCACCTCAGGAGACTTCGCGATGCAAATGGCTCGGACACATCTCGCCTCCTCCGATGCAGAGAGGCGGACGCCGCAGATGAGCGGTGCGAATCCCGGCGCTGCCGCGGAGCGCCTCGCCGGGGCCGAAGCCGTGCAACCCGCGATCGCCATCTGCCGGCAAGGCACCGCGAGCGAGCTCGCCTTGGTGAATGAGGCCGAACCGATTCCGCAAGTCGCTTTTGATCCCGACGCGCTCGCGGAGGAGTTCGAGGATTTCGATCTCGAGCTTGCCACGGTCGTCCGCTTGGCGCTCAAGCGCGCCCTCGACATCTTCATCGCCATCGCGGCGCTGCTGGTCGCTCTGCCGCTCTTCGTGGTCATCGGCGCGCTCATCAAGCTGGGCGACAGCGGACCCGTGTTCTTCTTCCAGCGGCGCGTGGGCCTGCACGGCCAGACGTTCCGGATGCTGAAGTTCCGGTCCATGGTGACTGAGGCGGAGCGGCTGAGGCCCAGGCTGGAGGTCCGCAACGAGTCCAATGGTCCCGCCTTCAAGATGAAGCTCGATCCGCGGGTCACGGTGATCGGCAGGTTCATCCGCAAGTACTCGCTCGACGAGCTGCCGCAGCTGATCAACGTCCTGCGCGGCGAGATGAGCATCGTCGGCCCCCGTCCTTCGCTCCCCAGCGAAGTGGCCAGCTACCAGCCCTGGCAGTACCGCCGGTTCGCCGTGCGCCCCGGCCTCACCTGCCACTGGCAAGTCTGCGCGCGCCGTTACCAGGTCTCCTTCGACGATTGGATGCGGCTGGATCTGAAATATGTCGAGGAGTGGAGCCTGCGCAGCGACCTGGACCTGATCTTCCGGACGTTCAGGGTGGTGCTCGGCGGGACCGGCGAGTAGCCGTCGCTCGGAGCCTCAAGCCGGCCAGGAGCCGATCCGCCTCGTCTCGGGAGGCGACCTCCATGTGCGCAGAAGGACGGCGAGGAACTTCGGATCGTCCCGGAGGTACCGTCCGGCCAGGCGCCGCGGCTCCTGCGCCAAACGGTAGAGCCACTCGAGGCCGGTGCGCCGCATCCAGGGCGGCGCCCGCCGTACGGCCCCGGCGGCGAAGTCCAGCGCGGCGCCGATCCCCAGCGAGACCGCGGGAGCGAGCCGCGCGCGGCGCGCGGCGATCCACAGCTCCTGCTTCGGCGCGCCCAGCGCGACCAATATCAGATTTGGCCGCGCCTCGGCGATCCGCGCGAGCAGCGCCTCGTCCAAAGGGCCGGGGGCGAGGTCGACGCGGCCGTCCTCGACGCCGGCGACCTGCACCCCGCAAGACGCGGCGAACCGCTTCGCCACGGCGTTCGCCGACCCGGGCATTCCCCCGACGAGGAACACCCGCCATCCGCGCCGGCCCGCGCGCTCCAGGAGCGGCGCGACCAAATCGGCGCCGGAGATCTTCTCGGGCAGCGGTAGACCGAGGAGGCGAGAGGCCCACAGGAGCGGCTGCCCGTCGACCAGGCTGAGGCTGGCGCGCGCATAGGCGTCGCGGAAGGCGGCATCGGACTCGGCCTGCACGACGTGATCCACGTTGGGGGTGAACACCGCCCCCCCGGCGCGGGCATCGACCAGGCGCTCGATCTCGTCGAGCGCTCCGGCGAACGTCAGTGAATCGATCCAGATGTGGCCGAATCGGATCCGTTTCATCCGGTGGCGCCCGCCTGCGGGGCCGCCGGCGTTGCGCGGCGCTTCCGGCGGAACACGTCGCGCAGCAGCTCGAGGGTCTCGGCGTCGAGTCCGCCGAGCGCCCGGAGGATCCAGGCGTACGCGGCGATCGAGAGCGGAAGCGCCAGGAACGGGAACGCGCGGAGGGCGAATCCGACGGCGCCCATCCCCAGCGCCGCGGCGAGCGAACGGACCAGCGTCGTCCCGAGGGTCCGGTCGACGACACCGGCGGGAAGGAGGACCACGCCGGCCACGACCATCGCCACTTCCGCGACCACCACCGACGTGCTCACGCCGACGCCGCCGTTCCCCGCCAGCCGCTCGAACCGGGGAATCAGGATCGGGTCCAGGATCAGGCTGACCACCACGCAGAGGCTCTGCGCGACGGCATAGCGGAGCTGGCGCTTCGCGGCCGCGATCGCGATCCCGAGCACGATGCTCGCGTACACGAGGACCACGTAGACCGCCAGGATGCGGAGGTTCGCCGCGGCGGGCCCGAACCGTTCCGCGCCGTAGATGACGTTCACCGGGATGTTCGCGAACAGGGCCGTGCCGGTCGCGGCGAAGATGCCGACCATGGCCACGGCCCGGAGCGCAAGGCGCACCAGGGCGATGTACGACGGTCGATCCTCCGCCCACAGGCGGGAGATGGTCGGATAGATGGCGAACGACAGCGTGGTGGCGGGAAAGAGGAGGACGCCGACGATCCGGCTGGCGGCGCTGTACCATCCCATCGCTTCCGGGCGGGCGAGCTTGGAGAGGAAGGTGGCGTCGACGTACGGCTGCAGGCGGACGACCAGGTCGAGGATGAGGAATCCGAGGCCGCCGTGCAACAGGCCCGGGATCATCCGCGGCCTCCACTGCGGCCGGCCCATCCCCAGCCGCAGCAGCAGCGCGATCTGGACGAGCGTGGTCACCGATGCGGCGACGAGCTGCGCGATCAGGGCCGCGCGAAGCCTGCCGCCGAGGAGCAGCGTGGGGACGAGCAGGCTCGCCTCGAGGACGTTGCCGAACACGGCCGTCCGCGCGTGCCAGCCGAGCTTCTCGAAGCCGCGGAAGATCGCGCTGCAGAGCGTGCCGATGCTCCCGACGGCCATGCGCGCCCCGCAGAGCAGCAGGACCGTCTTGATCCGCTCGTCATAACCGAGCAAGGCCGAGGCCTGGGGGATGGCGAGCAGCACGACACCCGCGAATACGAGCCGCTGCAGGGCGGCGGCGCCGAACAGCTCGCCGGCCCTGGCCCGGTTGCGCGCCACCTCGCCGGCGAGGAACTGGCTGCCCCACTCGACGAAGAGGAAAGCGACCAGCAGGGTCGTGTTGGCGAAATAGATGATGCCGAAATCCGCCGCGCCGAGCGACCGCGCCAGGACGGCATTCACCACCATCGACACCGGCGTGGTGATGAACTGCGAGAACACCAGCGCCAGCATGTTGCGCACCACCAGGGCGCTGGCGCGCCGGGGAGCGCCTCCCTCCGCCGCCGGCGCGGGCTCCGCCCCCGCCGTCAAACCGGGCATCGCCTCGGGAACGCTCATCGTGGATTCCAATGCCTCGCTTGGCGCGCGTTCAACTCCTTGGTCGCCGCGGCCTTGCCCTTGAGCAGGCAGGCCCACTGGTAGCCGCGCAGGAATCGGCGGAACTCGGCGTCGCCGTAGCGCGGGGCCCGCCGGATCAGGCTCTTCAAGTATCCCTGCAGCATCGCCAGGCCGCCGACCACGAGCGGCGGACGGGTCATGCGGTAGAGCGCGCTGGCCAGCATGTACACGGGCGTGGTGCCCATGAAGTACTGGCCGAACCCGTGCCTCACCCGGCCGGTCCACCAGTTCTTGTGGCTGGTGCCCATCGGGCGCAGGTGGACGAAGCGGAGCTCGGGATCGTCCCAGGACACTGCGATCCATCCGAGCTGCCGGCAGCGATGGCCGTCGATGCCGTCCCACATCAGCTCGCGCACGAACCCGCCGATCTGGCGGAAGCACGCGGTGCGGTAGAGCTTGGTCATCCCGACCGAGTTCTCGTCCCCCGTCTTCTCCGAGACGAGGTTCGAGAGGTCGGTCAGCGGGAATCGCACCGCCGCGTCCGGCTCCCCGGGCCTGACGAAGTACGGCTTGCCCGAGCAGGTGCCGATCCGCGGTTCGGCCTCCATCCGGTCCATCAGGCCGGCGAAGTACCCGGGCGGCAGGTCGAGATCGAGGTCCAACTTGCAGACGTAGTCGAAGGCTCCGGGATCGATGGTGTCGTAGCCGCCGTAGAAGGCGTCGATCACGCCGCCGCCCAGCTTGCGGTCGCCGCGATCGGGCCGCCGCAGCACCCGGATCCAGGGAAATCGCGCTGCGTACTCGGCGAGGATTCGCGGCGTTCCGTCCTTCGAGCCGTCGTCGACGATCAGCCAGAGGGCGGGCAACTCCGACTGGCGCGCCACCGCGTCGAGCGTGCGCCCCGCATACTTCTCCTCGTCCCGGCAGGGCGTGATCAGGCAGTAGCTGCGCGAGCTCACCTGTGCACCCCGTGGCGAGCGCACCAGCGCACCAGGACGTAGATCGCCCAGACCCGCGACCAGTACAGCCCCGGGGAGCCGACCAGGAACGCGTGCCAGAGCTTCTCCACCGCCGTCGGATCCAGCCCGGCGGCGCGGACGGCGGCGGGGTCGCGAAGCGCCTGGTCGATCCTCTTGCTCAGCCCGCGCCGGATCCACCGATCGAACGGGAGCACGAACCCGCTCTTCGGGCGATCGAAGAGCGCCGGATCGAGCCCGCGCAGGCCGATCCGCCGCAGCGCGGCCTTCCGGCGGACCGGCTCGTATCGGGGAGCGTCGGGCAGCCTCGAGACGGCCTCGAAGAGCACCTGGTCGACCAGCGGCAGGCGCTGCTCGATCGATGCAGCCATGCTGGCGGCGTCGCCGTCGCGCAGCAGGCGCTCGCCCAGGAAGAGGCGCTGCTCGAGCACGCTGATCGCCGAGAGCGGGCTCCTCGCCTCGATTTCCCGCTGGAGCTGGGCGCGCACCGCGGGGGGGAGACCGTCCACGAGGGCGCCGTCGGACGGGACGAGAGCCCGCTGGAAATCGGGCAGGAAGAGCGCGTACGCGAGTTGGTACAGCGCGATCAGGTCGTCCCCGCGCCGGAGCATGTCGGGCAGCTTGGCCCACCGGGTCTGCGGCGCCATCGCGCCGTTGGAACGCCGCAGGATCGAGGTCGCCAGCCTGGCGGCGCTCGCCAGCGCTTCGCGGGGCATCCAGCGCAGCCGCCGGCACCAACGCTGAAGCCGAGGGAGATCGCGGAACGAGGTGTACCCGCCGAACAGCTCGTCGCCGCCCGTCCCCACCAAGGCAACGGTGAATCCGGCCTGCCGGACCGCGTTCGACATGTAGTAGGAGTTCAGCCCGTCGAAGGTCGGCTGGTCGAGACTGTCGAGCGCCTGGTCGAGCTGGCTCACCACTTGCTGTTCGGTGAGCACCACCTCCCGGTGCTGCGTGCCGATCGCCCCGGCGATGCGCCGTGCGATGGGTCCTTCGTTGTACTCCGGCTGCTCGAAGGCCAGGGTGAAGGTGTGGACCGGGGTCCGGTTGGCTTTCTGCGCCAGGTTCGCGACCGCCGAGGAGTCCACCCCGCCGGAGAGGAAGACGCCGAGCGGAACGTCGCTGACGAGGTGGATGCGCAGGCAATCCTCGAGGAGGGCCGAGAGGCGCTCCTCGTCCATCGCGCCGGAAGGGGCGGGAGGCGGCACGGTCCAGAAGTCGCGCGACACCTCCTCCTCTCCGGCGCCGTCGTAGACGCGCAGCTGCCCGGGCGAGACGGACTCGATGCCCTCGACGGCGGTGTGCGGCCCGACCACGAAGCCGTTCCACACCACCGAGGCGGCCGCCTCGGGGTGCAGCCGGGGCTTGCCGAGAAGCCCCGAGGCGAGCAAGGCGCGAACCTCCGAGGCGAACGCGAGCGACCACTCCGCGGAAGGGTCGGTCGAGCGGGCGACGTAGAGCGGCTTGATCCCCAGCGGGTCGCGCGCGAGCAGGAGCTTGCGCAGCCGCGGGTCCCAGGAGGCGAACGCGAACATGCCGCGCAGCGCCGCGGCTGCGTCGGGCCCTTGCGTTCCCAGCGCGCGGAGCAGCACCGCGGTGTCGCCGGAGGACTGGAAGGTCTGTCCGGAGGCGGCGAGGCGGCCGCGCAGCTCCTGGAAATTGTAGATCTCGCCGTTGAAGACGATGACGTGGCCCGTGACGGGGTCCACCATCGGCTGCGCGCCGGCAGGCGAGAGGTCGAGGATCGCGAGGCGGCGGTGGGCGAGCAGGGCGCCGAAGCCGCGCGCGTCCGCCGGGGACTCCCACGTGCCGAAGCCGTCCGGCCCCCGATGGAGCATCGCGTCGCTCATCCGCTGGAGAGCGGCGCGGTTGCGGGCGCCGATACGCCCGATGATCCCGGCTATTCCACACATTGACGTTGGAAAATGATACGGGAGGATGCGTCGCGCAACGCGCGTTCGCAATCGCGCATGGTCGACAGTGTCCAGAACCGTGTGTCATAACCGCCGGCGCCGGGCGACGATGGGCCGCGACCGACTGCACCTCCTCTACCTGTCGCAGTTCCCGCCCGGTCCGCCGACGTTCGGCGCGCAGCGGCGCATGGAAGGCTTGATGGCGGCGCTCGCGCGGCGCCACGAGATCACCGGCGTCTCGCTCATCGCGCCGGACCTCGACCCTTCGGCTGCGACGCGCTCGATGCGCGCGTACTGCCAGGAGGTCGTGCTGGTGCCGGCGCGGGCGTGGCAAGGCTCGGGCAAGCGCCTGCAGCAGATGCGATCGCTGTTGTCGACCCGGAGCTTCGAGCGCGGATTTCACGACCTGCCGGCGCTGCGAAGGGCGCTCGACTCGCTGCTCGCGCGACGCGCATTCGACGTCGTGAGCGTCGCGTTTCCGTTCCTCGCGCTGCGGCGCCTTGCCAAGGCGCCCGCGGGCCGGCCCGCGCCGCGGCTGGTCCTCGACGAGCACAACATCGAGTTCGATCTCGCGCGGCAGCAGACGGGAAAGGAGCACGGAGCCGCGCGGAGGATCTACAACTCGATCAACTGGCGGAAGATCCGGCGCGAGGAGCTGGAGGTCTGGCGCTCCTTCGACGGCGTGACCTTCTGCTCTCCCGAGGACCAGGCGCGCGCCCGCGAGCTGGTCCCGAAGGTCCGGTCCGCGGTGGTCCCGAACGCGGTCGACCCGGAGTACTTCAGGCCGCGAAGCGACGATCCGCTCCCCGACGGACACACCGTCATCTTCTTCGGCGCCATCAACTACTTCCCCAACGTGGACGGCCTCCTGTATCTGCTTCGCGAGGTCTGGCCGCGCATCGCGCAGAGCCATCCGCACGCGCGCCTCCAGATCGTCGGGCAGCACCCCACCAAGGAGATCCTCGCCTTCCAGGGTCCGAGCATCGAGGTGCTCGGACGGGTCGACGACGTGCGCCCGCACCTCGCGCGCGCAGCGGCGTCCGTGGTGCCGCTGCGGATCGGCGGAGGCACACGGTTCAAGGTCCTGGAGACGATGGCGATGGCCAGGCCGGTCGTCTCCACCTCGCTCGGCGCCGAGGGCATCGAAGCGGAGCCGGGGCGTCACCTGCTGCTCGCCGACGATCCGGCCTCCTTCGCTGCCGCGGTCGGAAGGCTGCTCGACGATGCGGAACTCGGGGCGCGGCTAGGGCGAGAGGGGCGCGCGCTGGTCGAACATCGCTATTCGTGGCAGGCGGCCGCACACCGTCTCGATGTGTTCTTCCGCGAGCTTCTCGCGAAGTAGGTAGCCAGCGCAGATCGGGCGCCGCGTGTGTGGATGACACGAGTGGAGCTGCCCGCTTAGCTAACCAAGCAGAAGCGCGGGGGATTTTGCATGTCGAGCGGAATTTTACTGCGAACGTGTTTGCCAGCCAACAGCTGTACCCGGGGGGCGACACATGCGGATCCATGCTCTCGCGAGGCTCGCGCTCGCGATCGGAGTCGGCGCCGCCGGCGCCGGTTGCGCGCCGGGCGGGCAGATGCCGATGTCCGTCTCGGTCGCCGTGACTCCTCATCAGATTTCGGTCCAGCCGCAGGGCGGCTTCGCCTTCACGGCGACCGTCACCGGCGCTCCAGTGACAGATGTCGCCTGGTCGGTGCCTGAAGCGGGCGGCGGCACGATCGACGCGGGCGGCTATTACACGGCGCCTTCCTCGGCAGGCAGCTTCCACGTGGTGGCGACCAGCGTCGCGGACCCGTCCCGGAAGGGCACGGCCCTCGTATCCGTCAGCATGGCTGCGCCGCCCGGCGGCCTGGTGATCTCGTCGCCCCTTTCGCTCGACAAGACGACGGTGGTCGCGGGCGATACCCTGCACGGCACCGTCACCTACCGGAACACCGGTTCGACGCCGCTCTCCATCCAGCACCTGACCGTCTCGGTGCGGCCGCCCGGAGGGACCAACATCGGCGGGCCCTACTACGACTTGTTGCCGCAGCTGAACGGGCAGGTGGTGCAGCCCGGCGCCACCGTGACGCTGGCCGCCTCGCGCACGTTCGGGAGCGCCGATCCGCTCGGGCAGTGGTTCTCGTACCCGACCTACCAGGACGGCAGCGGCGTCTGGCACGACGGACCGAACGTCAACTTCGCCGTGGGCCAGGGCACTCCGCCGCCGCCCTCGATCGCGGTGACGGTCAATCCTTCGGCGCCGTCCACCGCGATCCTCGGGACGATCAGCTTCCAGGCATCGGTCACCGGGGCCGCCGCCGGCCAATCGACGTCGGTGACCTGGTCCGTGCAGGAGCTCCTCGGCGGAACGGTGAGCGCGACCGGGGTCTACACCGCGCCCGCCGTCGCCGGCACGTACCACGTGGCGGCCACCAGCGTGGCCGACACGTCGAAGACGGGCACCGCCACCGTGACGGTCACGCCGACACCGGTGATCGCCGTCTCGATCTCGCCCAATCCCGCCTCCATCGCGCCCGGCGGAACGCTGACGTTCACGGCCACGGTGACGGGCATCACGGCGTTGCAGTCCAGCGCGGTGACCTGGTCGGTGCAGGAGGCGGGCGGCGGCACGGTCAGCTCCTCCGGCGTGTACGCCGCGCCCGTGGTGGAGGGCACCTATCACTTGCTGGCGACCAGCGTGGCGGACGTGTTGAAGATCGGCACGGCGGTCGTCTCGGTGGCGACGTTCAATCTCATCCCGGCGGTCCGCCGCACCATCTGGAACCCCGGGATCGCCGGCGGGGTCCCCGCGCGGACGACAGTCTGCGCGACGGTGGACGCCTCCACCTACGGCAACGGCACGGCGGACGCGCGCGCCGGCATCCAGGCCGCGCTGGACACCTGTCCGGTCGGCCAGGTGGTGCAGCTCTCCTCCGGTGACTTCAAGATCGCCGGCACGATCGGGATCACCAAGGGCGTCGTGCTGCGAGGCATGGGCCCGACCCTGACCAAGCTGAAGATGCCCGTGGGCACCAGCGCCACGCCGATCGTGGTGGGCACGCACTGGTTCAAGTTCACCCAGTCCAGGAATCTGGCGAGCGACGCGGTGAAGGGAAGCCAGACGGCCGTGCTGACCTCGAACCCCGGTCTGACCCCGGGCGAGATCGTGGTGGTCGACCAGGTCACCAATCCCGCCATCACCGAGTGGAGCACCAAGTCCCCTCCCGGCGACGTGTCGCGCACCTGGTTCACGCGCCCCGACCGGCCCGTCGGCCAGGTCATGGAGGTCCAGTCGGTCAGCGGGACCACGGTCACCTTCACCACGCCGTTCCACATCGATTTCCAGACCGCGTACACCGCGCAGCTCTCGCGCTTCTCCAACGTCGACAACGGTCCGGTCATCCCGTCGGTCAAGTTCGCC
>DASQBG010000209.1:0-2318 GCA_035635335.1 Myxococcales bacterium
GCACGCGCTCTGCCCCGGCACGACGGTGAGGAGCAGGCCCGCCCATCCCAGGGCCGCCCCGTGAACGAGCGGGATCCCGCGCCGGACGGCTTCGTCGTTGGCGAGGAAACGGGTCTGGAAGTCGTCGGTGCCGTCGAGGAGCACATCGGCGTCTCGGAGCAGCTCTCCGGCGGTCGCCGCGTCGAACCGGATGACGCGCGCCTCGCCGCCCACGCGCTCCGCGGCGACCTCCGCCTTCAGGCGGCCGAGATCGCCGTCCCCGTAGAGGATCTGGCGGGCGAGGTTCGAGCGCTCGACGCGATCGGCATCGACGATCACCAGGCGCAGGTCGAGCTTCTCCTCGGCGAGCGCCAGCGCCGCGGGGCAGCCCAGCCCACCCGCCCCGAGCAGCACGGCGGTCTTCATCGCGGCGCCTCCAGCGAGAACTCGCGCTCCCCGGGCGCGGTGACGATGGCCACGCCCCCGCGCTCGTGCGCGTACGCGGCCGCCGCCGCACCGGCGTGATTCGCCAGCAGCCCCAGCTCGCGACCCAAGCGGACTCGGGCCCGCGCGGCATCGTCGCGCGCGATGGCCACCTGCTCGATCTCCGCCGGAACATCGGCCGAGCGCGGCAAGTCCGGCAGCTCCTCGCCGGCGGCGACCAGCGCCACTCCTCGGACCCGCGGCCATCTCTGCCGGAGCGCCGCGAGCGCGCCGAGCAGCGCTGGACCTTCCCCGGCGGGACAGACGATGAGCGGCGGGGCCTCGCCCAGTTGTTCGAGAAGCTCGGCCCCCAGCGTGCGCGCGAACACCGCGGGATCGGGATTCCACGGTTTTCCGCGCGGGGCGATGCGCACTCCCCAGATCTTCAGCGCTTCACGCATCTCGTACGTGACCGCTCCCCGCAACGCCAGCTCGGCGCCCGATCGGGCGAACGAGAGCGCCTGGTTTCCGCTCAGCTCGACCGTTCCCTGAGGCGCGGGGGCCCGATCCGAGACCG
This sequence comes from Myxococcales bacterium, assembly GCA_035635335.1. Lineage (GTDB taxonomy): Bacteria > Myxococcota > Myxococcia > Myxococcales > 40CM-4-68-19 > VBKO01. The sequence continues at coordinate 980 of DASQBG010000209.1, forward strand.
ACCCCCGGGGCCGGAACAGCTCGAGCTTGAGGCGCGCGTCGTCCCAGCGCAGAAGTGGCGTCATGTGGCGTTCCTCGCCGCGGTCGCGCAGGATAGCAGCCGTGACGCGCTGGGCAACCCTGGTGGTCCTGTTCGCCGCTGCCTGCCGGCCGGAGTCGCCGCCGACGGCCCGGCCGGGGTCGCCGCCGACGGCCGCCGCACCGGAGTCTTGCCTCGATCGGCAGCTCAAGGCGAAGGGACTGAATCCGTTCGGGGATCCTCCCGACACCTTCTACGCTGGCGGCACTCCGCTCTTCGACGAGAAGACCGGGCGATCGGTGCCGCGCGAGCAGTACGTCCTGGCGAAGCATCCCGACATCGCGCGCGCCTGCGGAGCCGACGCCGGCCCTTGATTGCCCCCCGCCCGAGCGCGCTGCTATCGTCGCGCGCCGTGAGCGAGACGACGGCGCTGGTGGCGGGCGCGCCCGAGCGCCAGGGGACGCTCGCCGCACCGTCCGAGCGCAGCGAGAGGACTCGCGCATTCCACGAAGACCGGTTTCTCACCCGGGCCCGGGCCCTGTTCTACGCCCGGCTCGCTTTCCTCGTGCTCGGCCTGGGCGTGATCGGGGTGCCTTCCTGGTCGGCCGCATTCGGCATCGGAGGACCGCGGGCCTTCGCCATCTACCTGGTGATGGTCGCGTACAGCGCGGCGAACTACCTGTTCTTGCCGCACAGGAAGATCGGCAAGATCGTGACCTTCGCGACGCTGTGCGCGGACCTCTGCGTGCTGGTCTGCCTGGTCAGCGTCACGGGGGGACTCCGGAGCCCGCTGCTCGCTGCGCAGCTCCTCTTCACCATCCTCTTCGTTGTCCTCTTTCCCACTCCGTTCGCCGTGGTCCCGCCGCTGCTCACGTTCCCGGTGGTGGCGAAGCTCGCCCAGATCCTCGGCGGCCATGCGCTGATGCAGATCGATCTCTTCATCCTGCTCTGGTACTCGGCGATCAACTGCATCGTGGTCTACATGATGGTCTATCTCAACGAGCGCGACCGGCTGAAGCACCGCGAGCTGCAGAAGCTCTCCGGCGCCCTCCGCGAGATGGCCGTGGTCGACGAGCGCAACCGGCTGGCGCGCGAGATCCACGACGGGCTCGGCGGGGTGCTCTCCTCCGTGGTGATCCAGAGCGAGTACCTGCTCAACATGATCGACGGCTCCGAAGTGCGCGCCCGGCTCTCGGGAAACAACGAGGCGCGCGCGGCCATCCTCCCCACCATCCGCAAGGAGCTCTCCGACCTGCACCAGGCGGCGGAGGACTCGATGGACGAGCTGCGCCGCAGCCTGCGGATGATGAAGGAGGACTTC
>DASQBG010000210.1:0-2239 GCA_035635335.1 Myxococcales bacterium
CGCGCAGCGAGATCACCGCGGGAAGCGCGACCAGCGCCGCGGACAGGCAGGTGATCTCGCCGATCACCGCGGTCAGCCCGAAGCTCTGGATCGCCTGGTTGTCAGCCGTCACCAGCGTAGCGTAGCCGATCATGGTGGTGACGGAGCAGAGCGCGACGGCGCCGCCGGAAGAAGCGAGCGCGTCTTCAACACTACAAGTTTGCCGGTATCGCTGGTAGAGGTTCACCGCGTAGTCCACCCCGATGCCGAAGGTGATCGGCAGCACCGCGAAATTGACGAAGTTCAATTTCAGGTTGAGCACCGTCATCGCTCCCGCGCCCCAGAGAACGCCGAGCGCGAGCGAGCCGATCACCCACGCCCCGTCGCGCAGGCTGCGCATCACCACCATGGTCAGGAGGGTCACGGCGAAGAAGCTGAGGAGGGCGGTGAAGCGCCCGTCTTCGGTGATCGCCTGCACGATGTCGGTGGTGAGCACGATCTGCCCGGCGATCAGCGCGTTGGGGTCCACCTTCAGCGCCGCCTCGCGCACCGTCCGCGCGTGTTGGATCTGCGCGCGCCCGTTGGAGCTGTTGGTCTCGAGCGTAGGGAACACCAGCGCCACGCGGCCGCGGTGCCCGTCCTTCTCCACGAACGCGCGCGTGAGCCTCTCCGGCACGTCCGAGAGCGTGACCGGCTCCAGCTTCGTCTTCTTGCGCAAGCGACGGATCTCGGGCGGGATCTGCGCGGCCGGCCTCTTGTCGATGATGACGAAGATCTCGCGCAGGACTTCCAGCTTCACCTGCTGGTCCTTGGGCAGGAACTGCTGCAGCGTCACCACCGACTCGATGGTGCTGTTCGTCCCTTCGCGCTCCTTCTCCTGCTCGATGGCGTCGGCCACCGCCTCCGCATGCTCCGGCGACCCGGTGAGCACCACGGTCGGAGTCTGGTAGGACTGCAGCACGGCGTCCACGTGGCGATCCCAGTACCCCTGGCCCCGTTGCTCGCTGGAGCGGCTCCCCAGCTTGGTGAAGTCGTACTGGATCGGCTCCTGCGCGAAGAGGTAGCCCGCGTACACGGAGGCGCCGGCGAGCGTCACGGTGACCATCACCGGGATCAGCGGCCGCTTCACGATCAGCTGCGCGAAGGGTCCCGCCAGCCAGCCCACCACGCGCCCCCGCTTCGGCATCGAGAGATCGCGGAAGGGCCAGTACCTCTCCTGAAGCCCGATCAGCGCCGGCATCAGCGCGTAGGTGGTGAGCCAGCAGATGATCATTCCGAAGAAGCCCATGAACGCGAACTGGTTGAAGCCGCGGAACCGGACCGCGCCCAGCGAACCGTAGCTGGCCGCGGCCGCGGCGCTGGCCGCGAAGGTGGCGATCCAGGTCGCGCGCAAGGAGAGGGGCAGGGCCCTGGCAACCTCGGAGCCGCGCCGCCGTTCCTCGAGATAGCGGGCGAGCAGGATGATGCCGGCGTTGATGCCGTTTCCGACGATGATGCTGCCGAGGAAGGCGGTGTTCGGGTTCAAGTAATGGATCACGCCCCGCGAGAGCGCGAACGTCAGCGCAACGCCGGTGAACAGCGGGACCACCAGCAGGGGCACGGAGCGCATGGTGCGGTAGTAGAGGATCAGCGCCAGGCTCACGGCGCTCAGCGTCAAGGCGCTGGAGAGCGCCAGGTCGCGCACCAGCGCTTCCTGCGCCTCGATGACGCCGCGGATCTCCCCGCCGTACCCGATCACGATGCTGGGATGGAAGCTCTTCGGATTGAGCTCCTTCACCTTGTAGTCCACCGCGTTGAAGATGCGCTGGTCGTCCTCGAGGCTCACCGCGGCGCCCGGAGGAGAGAGCAGCACCACCAGCGTGTGTCCGTTCTCTCCCGCGAGGTATCCGTCCGGGAACCGGTCGAGCTTCGCGTAGGCGGCCTTGATGCGGCCGACCACCTCCTCGAGATCGACGACTACGGGCGGGGGATCCGACTCCTCCGCCAGATCGATCAGCAGCGGATTCGCCTTCGCGATCTGCGAGCGCAGCGCGTCGCGCGCGGCGATCAAATCCTTGAGGTCGGCGTAGAGCGCGCCATGCCGGTCCAGGAACTCCTTCTCGGCGTCGACGCGATAGTGGACCTGCGCGACCAGCGAGGGCGGCAACTCCTTCAGCTTTGCCGCCAGCGCGTCCACGAAGCGCTCGCCGGCCTCGAGGTCGTCGGTCCGCACCACGATGGCGAGGTGGGACAGCCCGCCGATCCGCTTCTCCAGCTCGGC
>DASQBG010000211.1:0-9186 GCA_035635335.1 Myxococcales bacterium
CCTGCTCGAAGGATTCCTCGGCTGCGCGCGCCGCTGCGGCGCCGTGGTAGCGCTCGACGATCTCCCGCGCCAGCGCCATCTTCGCCGCCTTCGGATGTCCCCGGCGCAGCTCCGCGATCTCCGCCACGGTGCGCCGGCTGAGCAATTCGTAGTAGCGCCACATCAGCGCGTCGGAGACGCTCATCAGCTTGCCGTACTGGTCCGGGGCGGGCTCGTCGATGCCGACGTAGTTGCCGAGCGACTTGGACATCTTGTCGCCGACGATCTTGCCGTTCTCCTCGCGCGCGTCGGTGCCCTCGAGCAAGGGCCCGGTCAGGCAGACCTGGGGCTGCTGGCCGTACTCCTTCTGCAGGGTGCGCCCGACGAGGAGGTTGAAGAGCTGGTCGGAGGAGCCCAGCTCCACGTCCGCCTTCAGCGCCACCGAGTCGTAGCCCTGCGCGAGCGGGTAGAGCAATTCGTGCAGGGCGATCGGCCGCTCCTCGGCGTAGCGCTTCTTGAAGTCGTCGCGCTCCAGCATGCGCGCCAGCGTGTACTTCGCGGCCAGCTTGATCATGCCGGGCGAGCCGAGCGGGAGCAGCCACTCGCTGTTGAACCGCACCTCGGTGCGGTCCCTGTCGAGCACCTTGAAGACCTGCCGCTTGTAGGTGTCGGCATTGGCGGCGATCTGCTCGTCGCTCAGGGGAGGGCGGGTGGTGTTGCGCCCGGTCGGGTCGCCGATCATCGCGGTGAAGTCGCCGATGAGGAAGATGACGGTGTGCCCGAAGTCCTGGAACCTGCGCATGCGCTCGAGGGGCACGGTGTGCCCCAGGTGCAGGTCGGGCGCGGTGGGGTCGAACCCCATCTTGACGCGCAGCGGGACGCCGCGCTCGACCGAGGAGGTGAGCTTGCGCAGCAGGTCCTCGCGGGTGTGCACGTCGACCGCGCCGCGGGTGACCTCGGCGAGCTGCTCGGAAGGGGTCGCGCGCCCCAGGAGGTCCTTGGTCATTCGGGCAGCATCTCCCGGATCCGCAGGATGCTCCGCGCCCGCCCGGTCTGGTCGTCGATGTCCACGATCGCGCCCTGGAGCACGGTCTCGCCTTGCGCGGTTTCGAACGGGGTGTGGCGCGCAGTGAGGAAGCGCTCGATGGCGGATTCCTTGCGCAGCCCGATGACGCTGTCCCACGGACCGCACATGCCCACGTCGGTCTGGTACGCCGTCCCTCCCCGCAGCACGCGCTCGTCCGCGGTCTGCACGTGGGTGTGGGTCCCCAGCACCGCCGAGACGCGGCCGTCGAGGAAGTGCCCCATGGCGTTCTTCTCGCTGGTGGCCTCGCAATGCATGTCGACCAGGATGCACGAAGTCTGTTCGCGCAGCTCTCCGATCAGCCGCTCGGCCGCGCGAAAGGGGCAGTCCAGCGGCTTCATGAAGACGCGCCCTTCGAGGTTGACGACGCCCAGCTTGCGCCCGCCCCGGGAAGTCACCACCCCGTGGCCGCGCCCCGGCGCCCCGTCCGGATAGTTCGCGGGCCGCAGCTGCCGCGAGCCGCTCCGATCGAGATAGGGCAGGATCTCGCGCTTGCTCCAGGTGTGGTTCCCGCCGGTGAGCAGGTCGAGGCCCGCCTCGAGCAGGTCCTCGGCGGTCTCCGGGGTGATTCCGGCGCCGCCGGCGGAGTTTTCCGAGTTGCCCACGCACAGCTCGAGCGCGTGCCGGTCGCGCAGGATTGGCACGAAGTGGCGCACCGCCGTCCGGCCCGGCTTGCCGACGATGTCGCCCAGGAACAGGACCTTCAAAGCGCGCTCCTCGCGAGCACCAGCCGCGTCTCGGTGCAGACCGCGCCGACCGGCCGGTCATGCTCGCCCACCGGGACTTCGGGCACAAGCTGAGATTCGAAGACCAGCGCCGCGCTGCTGCCCGCGAACGCCGCCAGGGTGGCATCGTAGTGGCCGCGCCCGCGCCCCAGCCTGTGCCCGTGCAGATCGACCGCCAGCGCCGGGACCACCAGCACGTCGATTTCGCGCAGCGGCACCGGCTCCCCCCGGGGCTCGAGCACGCCGAGCGGGCCCCGGGCCCAGGCGCCTCCCTCGCGCCGGAACTGCAGCTCTGCCTGGCCGGGTACCACGCAGGGAAAGCAGGCCCGCTCGCCCAGGGCGGCCGCGAGCAGATCGGTCCCGCATTCGGTAGGGAGCGCTCGGTAGAGGCCGACGGTCCCGGAAAGCAGGCCGCTCGCGAGCAGCCGCTCCTGCGCCGCCCGCGACGCCTCGGGCGTGCCGCGCGGGCGGCGGCGCAGCTCCTCGCGCAGCGCGTTCTTCCGCTCCTCCAGGGTCACGCGCCACCCGCCAAAACGAAGGGAGCGACGGCGCGCGCCGCCGCTCCCGGAAAAGACCCCCGCCTTGGCCGTGTGGGCAGCATCGGTGGTGCCCTGCGCTATGGCAGGTGGGACCCCGGTTGGCCTGCTTCAGGCTTCCCCAGTCGGCTTCGCAGCCGGGGGCTTGCACACCGCAGGCGCGGACAGGACCCCGTTGGACAGCTATCGGGCACGAGGTTGGCCGCCCATCACGCAGTCCAGGCAGGGGAAAGCGATCGCGGTGGGGACACGATGTTTTTATCGTGTCCCCCAATGTCAAACCCGTCGGAGTTCCCCTCGGATTCCTCCTGTGAAAAGAAGTGTGGAGCGTGGGCCCGGTGAAGTCAACGCGAACATTTGCCGCTCGTGCACCCCTCCGGTACAGTCGCCGCCGGTGCACAGCCCGCTCGCCACCTTGCTGCTCGCGCTGGCGGCCAACTCCGGGCGCGCCGCCGCCGTGGAGCTGCTCGCGGGTGCGAAAGGCTCGCACAATCTGGGGCGCGGGCCGTGACTGTGGCCAAGGCGCCTCCGCGCTTCGGGCGCTTCGAGATCCTGCAGCTCCTCGGGCGCGGAGGGATGGCCGAGGTCTACAAGGCGCGCATCGTGGAAGGAACGCGCGCCGGCCAGGAGGTCGCGCTCAAGCGCCTCGCCCCCAAGCTCGCCGCCGACCCCGAGGCGGTCGACCTCTTCACCGTCGAGGCGGACGTCTCGCGCCTGCTGAAGCACCCGAACATCGTCGAGGTGCTCGAGGCAGGCGTGGTCGGCGAGATGTACTACCTCGCCATGGAGTACGTGGACGGCCGCGACCTGGGCATGGTGCTGGCGCGCTGCCGCGAGCGGAAGATCTTCCTGCCGGTCGCCTTCGCGCTCTACATCGTGCGCCGCGTCCTCGACGCGCTCGCGTACGCGCACGAGGCGCGGGGCCCGACGGGCCTGCACCTCAACATCGTCCATTGCGACGTCTCGCCCTCCAACCTGTTCATCTCCAGGCTGGGGGAGATCAAGCTGGGCGACTTCGGTATCGCCAAGGTGCGCTCCATGGGCGGTGACAGCAACGAGACGCTTTGGGGGAAGCTCGCGTACCTGGCTCCCGAGCAGCTCGACCGCGGACCGCTGACGCCGCGCGTGGACCTGTGGGGCGCGGCGCTCGTGCTCTATGAGATCATCGGCAACCAGCGAACCTTCCAGGGCAGCAACACCGAGCAGCTGCAGCAAGCCGTGCGCAACGGAGAGATCAAGCCGCTGGAGGAGCTTCGCAAGGACCTCCCCTCGGGGCTAGCGCACGTGCTGCGCCGGGCGCTCAACCGCGATCCCGACAAGCGCTACCAGACCGCCGCGGAGTTCAGCGACGCCCTCAAGCCCTTCCACGACGAGATGGTCGGCGAGGCGCTCGGCATCGCGAGCGTGGTCCGGGGCCTGTTCAAGCAATAGGACTAAGAGGACCCGGGGACACCATACCTAACTCCCGGCCTACGGCGGAGTTAGGTATGGTGTCCCCAGATCTGCCAGATCTGCCGGCGGTCGGGGCGCCCGCGGGTCCGCGCGACGACGTCGGGCAGGAGGCGGCATACTTCGTCGATGTCCGCCGCCGTGGTCCCGCGCCAGAGCGAGAATCGGATCGCGCCCCGGGCCAGCACGGGGGGGTACCCCATCGCGAGCAGGACCGGCGAGGGTGCGAGGGATCCGGAGCTGCACGCCGAGCCGGTCGAGACCGCCACGCCGGCCAGGTCGAGCGCGACGAGCAGCGTCTCGCCGTCGCAGCCCTCGAACGCGACGTTCAGCGTATTGCAGACGCGCGGGAAGCCGGCGCCCGCCACCTGGCTGCCGGGGATCTCGCGCGCGGCGGTCTCCAGCCGGTCACGCAAGGCGGCCTGGCGCGGCGCCTCGGAAGGCACGGCGGCGACGGCGCGCGAAAGCGCCTCGCCGAGACCGACGATCGCGGCCACGTTCTCCGTGCCGGCGCGCCGGCCACGCTCCTGGTGCCCGCCGACCTGGACCGGCGCCAGCTGGAGACCGCGCCGCGCCCACAGGAGCCCGGCACCCTTGGGGCCGCCGATCTTGTGCGCCGAGCACGACAGCAGATCGATCGGAAGCTCGCGAATGCGGAGGGGCATCTTTCCCACCGCCTGCACCGCGTCGGTGTGGAACGGCACCCCGTGCTTCCGGCACAGCTCGCCGATCCGCGCCAGCGGAAAGACGATCCCGGTCTCGTTGTTCGCGCCCATCGCCGAGCACAAGTCGGCGCCGGGGAGCGCGGCGTCCAGCGCATCCAGGTCGAGCTGGCCGGACCGGTCGACCGGGACGCGCACCACCTGCGCTCCCGCGTGCTCCAGCTCCGCGCAAGCGCCGAGCAGGGCCGGGTGCTCGACCGCCGTGGCGACCACCTTCCGGCGGCCGACCCCGCGGACCGCCAGAGCATCGGCTTCGGTGCCGCCGGAGGTGAAGACGATCTCGCGCGGATCGCAATCGAGCGCGGCACCGCACTGCTCGCGGGCCCGGTCCAGCAAGGCGCGCGCATCCTGCCCTGGCTTGTGCACCGAGGAGGGATTCGCGAACACCTCGCCCAGGGCCGGCACCATGGCGGCCATCACGGCGGGGTCGAGCGGGGTGGTCGCGTTGGCGTCGAGGTAGATCACGGCTGCGGGACGAGGGGCGTTCCGGGGCCCGCGCGCAGGTGGAAGACCTTGAGAAAGGCCGCCGCCATCTCCTGCGCCAGCTCGGCCTGGACGCGGCCATCGAGCGGGATGCGCGCGCCGGCCATCGCGCCGTGGCCGCCCGCGCTGCCGCCGAACGCGCTGCACACCTCGCGCACGACCTTGCCGGCGTTCACGCGCCGGTCGTTGAGCCGGAGCGAGAGGTACAGCTCGCCCTTGTAGGCGCCGGTGGCCAGCGACCAGCGCAGGCCTTCCAGGCTGACCAGCCGTTCCGCCACCTCGGGCACGATCTCGGGGACGTAGACGTCGCCCAGGTCCACCACGCAGGCCTGCCCGTTCCCGTGCAGCCGCGCCCGCTCGTACGCCGTGTGGTACGCAGCGAAATAGCGCGCCGGCACCTGCGGGTGCTCGATGCGCGAGAGCGCCTGCTTGTCGACGTGGGGGAACAGCCAGTTGTAGGAGTCCACGTCCGCGCCCTCGACCTCGCGGCCGAGGTCCCGCGTGTCGCTCTTGATGCCGTAGAAGAGCGCGGTCGCCAGCGCGGGTCCCGGGACCAGGCGGGCTACGCGCAGGTACTGGGTGACCAGGGTCGAGGTCGCTCCCGCGGGTCCGCCCACGTCGTGGAACGCGGAGAGCAGCGAGGCGGGGCGGGCGGGGTGATGGTCGATGACCAGGTCCGGCGCGGAGCGGGCGGCCAGCGAGTAGTTCCCTACCTCCGGCTGGGTGTCGACCAGGCAGACGAGATCGAACTGGGATGCCTCGATCCGCCCGACCGGCTGGATGGGCAGGTGCAATACTTTGAGGAGGGCCTTGTTCTCGGCCCGTCCGATGATTCCCCCGTAGGCTGCCTGGGCGTGCACGTGGGCGCCGTGCTCGAGCAGGAACGCCAGACCGCAGGCGCTCGCCACCGCGTCCGGGTCCGGGTTGTCGTGGGTGAGGACGAGCGCCCGCTTGTGCGACCGGGCGACGGACAGGAGCTTCCGCAGCCTGAAGCGCAGTTGGTCGTCGGATGCAGCGGGCTCGAGCCGCTCGACTGGCGGCGAGGGTGGGGACATGAAGGTGCGCACCTTACTGGGGTCGGGTGGCCCGCGCAACGCGGGGCCGCTTCCGGGCCGGCGCCGCGACGCGCAGCTTTTTGAGACGGAGGAGGCAGGCCCGATTCCCCTCCGGGGGGATCTCGAGGTACCCCGGAACCTCCCGGAATCGCTCATCGTTCACGAGCTTGCGGAAGGCGAGCGGGCCGATCTCGCCCTTGCAGACGTGCTCGTGGCGGTCCACCCGGCATCCCAGCGGCTTGACGCTGTCGTTGAGATGGAAGGCGCGGATCTGGTCGACGCCCAGGACGCGGTCGAATTGTTCGAAGGTCGACTCGTAGCCGCGATCGGAGGCGATGTCGTATCCCGCTGCGAAGACGTGGCAGCTGTCGAGGCAGATGGCGATCCGATCCGGGCTCTTGCACGCGTCGCGGATCTCGCGCAGCTCCTCGAAGCGGCTGCCCAGGGAGGACCCCTGGCCGGCGGCCGTCTCGAGCAGCACCTGGCACCGGCCGCGGTGCGCCGCGAACACGCGGTCCAGCGCCTCGGCCACGTTGCCGACTCCCCGCCGCTTGTCCGGGTTCGCGCCCGGGTGGAGGACGAGGTGCGGGATCCCGAGGAGGTCGCACCGCTGCAACTCGTCGACGAACGCGGCGATGGACTTCTCGCGCAGGTCGCCGGGATCGGCGCCGAGGTTCACCAGGTAGCTCGCGTGCACCGAAACGGGCAGCGTGGCCGCGCTGCGGAACTGCGCGGCATCCGCCGGGGTGATCTCCTTCGCGCGCCACATCCGGCTGGATTTCGTGAAGATCTGCACGGCCTCCGCGCCGTCGGCCAGGGCGCGGGCGAACGCCTCGTGGAGGCCGCCGGCGATGCTTTCGTGGGCGCCTAGAAGCATGGGGGAGGAGTCTATCCGGTCTTGAGGAGGGGACACCATGGGAATGGTGTCCCCCAATTGCGCAGTTAGGCCGGACTGGTTGGCCCCCAACTGCGCAGATGGGGGACACGATAAAAACATCGTGTCCCCACCGCTATTCGCTCGCGGCGCGCTTGCGCGACATCTCGTTCCAGCCCGGGATGAAGTACCGGTACGCGTTGTCCAGCGAGTTGTCCATGGCGTCCATGACCACGTGCCCGAACTGCGTCGCGGGCAGGCGGAGGCCGTCGTAGTACTTCTGGCGGTCCATGCTGTGGACGATGACCGGCATGTAGCCGTGCCGGATGAGGATGAGGTTCATCATCATCCGGCCGACCTTCCCGGACAGGTCGCTGAAGGGGAAGATCTCCATGAAGCGGTGGTGCGAGTGGGTCGCTTGCCGGATGGGGTGCAGCTTGTGGAACTCCTCGCTGTTCATGAAGTCGAACAACTGCTCCAGCCCCGGCTGGATCTGCACCGGCTGCACGATGTCGTGGAAGTACGTGCGGTGCAGCGGCATGTCGCGCCGCAGCGCGACGGGGATCCGGTTCGGCAGGCCCTGGTAGAGGATCTCGTAAAGCTTCTTGACGAGCGTGAGGGTGTACCGGGTCTGCTTGGACCTGGCCTCGTGCTTCACGTACTCGATGGCAGCCCGCTGGTTGCGGATCTCGGTGTAGGTGTGGACCATCGAGCTGTCCGTGATGCCGGTGGGGTCGAAGGCCTGCCGCAGCTCGGCATGGGTGAGGACCATCCCCTCGATCGCGTTCTCGTGATAGACCCAGGACAGCTCGTACTTCTCCATGAAATCGCGCGCTTCGCGCGGTCGCTCGCGCATCAGATGGCGAACGTCCTCGGTGCGATCGTCCAGGTCCATGTACCGGGTGCGGCTCACGGTGCTGCTCCTTTTGCAACCCCTTGAAATGCTTGCCCGTTGAGCGGATGGGCAAGCGAACGACTCCTGTCAATCAACAGCATTGCTGTCCGAAAATCACGGCTCACTGCGTCATCCGGCGGACCCACATATCGGACGGGCGGCCACCTTCCGGGCCGGCGTCGCCCGGTTCCGCAACCTCCGAGGGTCACGTGACATTCCGCCGCGAGCCGCGGAGCTCCCCTGCGTTCCCATGGAAAGCGCGCGCCGCCCTATCGCGCGGCGACTGGCGGCGACCTGAGCGGCGTCCTAGACCGGCGTGAGCCACTCCACGTACCGCGGCTCCAGGCCGCGGACGGCGCGGAAGAAGGTGGCCTGGATCTCCTTGGTGAGCGGACCCATCTCGCCGATTCCGATCCGCCGATCGTCGACTTCGCGCACCGGCGTGATCTCCGCCGCGGTCCCGCACATGAACGCCTCGTCGGCGCAGTAGAGGTAGTCGCGCGAGAAGCGGCGCTCTTCGACCGGGATCCCCTTGTCCTTCGCGATGCGCAGGATGCTCTCCCGCGTGATCCCCTCGAGGATGCCGCCGGCCACCGGAGGCGTGCAGAGGATGCCGTCGCGCACCACGAAGACGTTCTCGCCGGTCGCCTCGGCGACGTAGCCCTGCTGGTCGAGCAGGACGGCCTCGTCGTAGCCGGCGACCAGCGCCTCGCGCTTGGCGAGCACGCTGTTCAGGTAGTGCCCGGTCACCTTGGCGCGGGTGGGGTCGGAGTTCATGTGCATGCGCGTGTACGAGCTGATCTTCACGCGGATGCCCTTCTTGAGCCCCTCCTCGCCGAGGTACGCGCCCCAAACCCAGGCGGCCACGGTGAGCTTCACCGGGTTCACCGCCCCGACGCCCATCAGCCCGTCGGAATGGTAGGCGATCGGGCGCAGGTACGCCTCGTTCAGCTTGTTGCCGCGGAGGACCTCCTTGCAGGCCTCCACCACCTGTTCCTTGGAGTACGGCATCTCCATCAGGCAGATGTGCGCCGATTCGAAGAGCCGCCGGATGTGCTCGCGCAAGCGGAAGATCGCGCCCCGGCCGTCGGGCTGTGGGTAGCAGCGGATGCCCTCGAACACGGCCACGCCGTAGTGCAGCGAGTGCGTCAGGACGTGGACCTTGGCCTCCGCCCAGGGGACGAGCTGGCCGTCCATCCAGATGAAGTCGACGCCCCGGATTTTCTCGACCTTCTTCCCTGCCACGGTCTTCCTCCGCTCCGGAGGCGCGCTCTTAACACATCGCCGGGATGGGGGCGAGCAGCCGCTGGAGCACGGGCACCTCGCTGAGCAGCTCGTCCTTGGCGGTGTCCACCACTCCTTGCAGCGACCTCTGCGACGGGAG
>DASQBG010000212.1:0-8060 GCA_035635335.1 Myxococcales bacterium
GCGGGCGGCGCACCAGGGGTACGCCTTCACTCCGCCGGACAACATGTACCGGACCTTCGAGGCCGACTTCGAGTTCGACGAGACGCCCGACCAGGCGAAGGCCATCGAGGACGTGCTCGCGGACATGCAGAAGCCCCGGCCGATGGACCGGCTGGTCTGCGGCGACGTGGGGTACGGCAAGACGGAAGTGGCCCTGCGCGCCGCCTTCAAGGCGGTCGAGGACAAGAAGCAGGTCGCGGTGCTGGTCCCCACCACCGTGCTCGCGTCGCAGCACCACCATACTTTCACCAAGCGGTTCGCCGACTATCCGATCGCGGTCGAGATGATCAGCCGCTTCCAGACGGCGAACGAGGCGAAGGACATCCTCTCGCGGACCCGCCAAGGGAAGGTGGACGTCCTCATCGGCACGCACCGGCTGCTCTCGCAGGACGTGTCGTTCCAGGACCTGGGGCTGGTGGTGATCGACGAGGAGCAGCGGTTCGGGGTCAAGCACAAGGAGCAGCTGAAGAAGCTGCGCAAGCTGGTCGACGTGGTCACGCTCACTGCGACCCCCATCCCGCGCACCCTGCACATGGCGATGATGGGGGTGCGCGACCTCTCCATCATCGGCACGCCGCCGGTGGACCGCCGCGCCATCCGCACCTTCGTGAGCAAGTTCGACGGCGCGACCATCAAGGAGGCGATCGAGCGGGAGCTTTCGCGCGGCGGGCAGGTCTTCTTCCTGCACAACCGCATCGAGTCGATCCGCGGGGTCTACGACTACCTGGCGAAGCTCGTCCCGCAGGCGAAGATCGCCGTGGCGCATGGCCAGATGCCGGAGGGCAAGCTGGAAGAGGTGATGACCGACTTCGTCGATCGCAAGTCCGACGTGCTGCTCTGCACGGCGATCATCGAGTCGGGGCTCGACATCCCGAGCGCCAACACCATCCTGGTCGACCGGGCCGACCACTTCGGGCTCTCGCAGCTCTACCAGATCCGCGGCCGCGTCGGCCGCAGCCGCGAGCGCGCCTACGCCTATCTCCTGGTCCCGGCGCGCCGGCCGATGACGCGCGATGCGCAGAAGCGGCTCCAGGTCCTCCAGCAGTTCACCGAGCTGGGCGCCGGCTTCCAGATCGCCTCGCACGACCTGGAGATCCGCGGCGCCGGAAATCTCCTGGGACCCGATCAGAGCGGCCAGATCGCGTCGGTGGGCTTCGACCTGTACACCCAGCTGATGGAGGAGGCGGTCGCACAGCTCAAGGGCGAGGAGCCGCGGCAGGAATTCGAACCCGACGTCGAGCTGCCCGTGCCCGCGCTGATCCCGGAGGAGTACGTCCCCGACGTCCAGCAGCGGCTCTTCTTCTACAAGCGGTTCGCCTCGGCCGCGAACGAGGAGGAGCTCTACGAGGTCAAGGGCGAGGTCCGGGACACCTGCGGCGAGCCGCCGTCCGAAGTCGATGCGCTGGTCGAGGTGATGGATCTGCGCAACCAGCTGCGCGCGTTGCGGATGCGCGGCCTGAAATGGGGCCCGGGTCGCCTGATCGCGCAGCTCGGTCCCGACGCCGCCCTCGATTCCGGGAAGCTCGCCCAGCTGGTCGCCAAGGGTAAAGGGCGGTACCGCCTCACCCCGGGCATGGAGCTGGTGCAGGCGATCGAGCAACCGCCCGCACCGCTGCCTGGCATGACTCCGCCCCCTCCGCAGCCCGCCGCCGTCCTGGAGGCAGCCCGGACCTTGGTCCAGGAGCTGCGCCGCTGCGCGGCTTGAAGGATTAGCCCCTTCCCGACCGCTGTTCAGAGGTGGTATCTCGCCCCTCTCTCGAGCAAAGGACCGTCCGCATGAAAACGAGGCACGCATTGACCCTCACCGCCTGCGCCCTGTGCGCGCTGGCGTTCGGCGCGTGCAAGAAGAGCTCTCCCGGGCCGGCGGTCGCCCACGTCGGCGACGAGCTCATCACCGCGGAGGAGTTCAAGCGGCGGATCGACGAGCAGAGCCCGTTCCTGCGCGCCCGCTACGGCACGCTGGAGCGCAAGAAGGAGCTGCTCGAGGCGCTCATCCGCAACGAGCTTCTCGCCCAGGAGGCGCAGCGCGAGGGCCTGGACAAGTCGCCCGCGGTCCGCGACGCGACCAAGCGGGCGATGATCCAGGAGCTGATCAAGAAGCAGCTCGACGAGAAGATGAGCGGCTCGGACATCCCGGACGCCGAGCTGAAAGCGTTCTACGAGACGCACCTCGACGATTACGTGAAGCCCGAGCGCGCGCGCGTCTACCACATCTTCCTCCCCGCCAAGGACGGCAAGGAGAAGGCGCAGGCGCGGGCGAAGGCGTCGTCGCTGCTCAAGGACATCCAGTCGCGCGAGAAGAAGGGCGAGGCGAACGCCTTCCAGGCCGCCGCGATCAAGGAGAGCAAGGACGCGCTGTCCGCTCCGATGGGCGGGGACCTGCGTTTCCTCAGCAAGGACGAGCTGACCAAGACGCACGGCGCCGAGCTCGCCAACGCCGCTTTCGACCTGAAGAACCCGGGCGAGGTGGCCGGTCCGCTGGAGACCCCAGCCGGGGTCGAGCTGGTCAAGCTGCAGGTGAAGACGGTCGCGCTCAACCGCACCTTCGACGAGTCGAAGGAGACGGTGCGGGGGCGCATGGCGCGCGAGCGGCGGAGCAAGCAGTACGACGACTTCGTCAAGAAGCTGCGCGACGGCGGCAAGGTCTCGATCGACGAGGTGGAGCTCGCCAAGGTGAACGCCGAAGCGGCGCCGATGCCCGTCGCTACCCCGCAAGCTCCGCCCGCTCCGGCGGCCGCGAAGATCGGCGGGAACTGATGCGGCTTGCGGCCGGCTCGCGCTGGGCGGCGGCCGCGCTGCTGCTCCTGGCCTGCGCGCGCAAGAAGGCGCCGCCGGCCGTACCCGCACCGACGGTCGCGGTGGTGGACGGGACCGCGATCCCGGTCTCCGCCCTGCAGCGCGAGCTGGATCGGGCCCGCCGGGGGGCCGGGTCGCAGGTGGTCGACGGGTTCCCCACGCCGGCGAAGATCGAGCCCAAGGACCTGTCCCGGCTTGCGCGCGCGCTGCTCGATCCGCTCATCGACCGCGCCCTGCTCATGCAGCGCGCCAAGACCGCCGGGGTGGTGGTCACCGACGCCGAGGTGCAGTCCGCGATCGACGCGCTGGCGCAGTCGGCGCGTGGCTCGGGCGAGTCGTTCGCCGACCGGCTCGCTCAGGACGGCCAGACCGCCGAGCAGCTCGCGGAGGACATGCGCGAGCGCCTGTTCGCGGAGAAGTGGGTCGCGGAGCAGACGCGCGGCGAGAAGCCCTCCACCGCCGAGGTGCGCGCGTGGTTCGAGCAGCACCGCTCCGAGCTGGACGTCAAGGAAGAGGTGCACGCACAGCAGATCCTGCTGGCGACGGCCGAGGAGGCGAAAAGCCTGCTCGACCAGATTCGCGCGGGCGCCTCCTTCGAGCAGCTGGCGAAGTCGCACGGCCGTTCGCCGGACGCTCAGCGCGGCGGGGACCTGGGATGGTTCGCGCGCGGCACCATGCCCAAGCCGTTCGACGACGCGTGCTTCTCGCTCCGGGCCGGGCAGGTGTCCGGCGTGGTGCAGACGAGCTACGGATACCACCTGTTCAAGCTTCTCGGCCGCCGCGGGCCGCGGAAGCGCGCCCTGGACGAGGTCAAGGAAGAGGTGGCCCGGCGCGCGTTCGCCGAGAAGCAGGCCCAGGCCGAGCGGCAGCTCCTGGACCAGGTGCGCAAGGGCGGCCGCATCGAGATCAACGAGGCGGCGTTCTCGCTGCTGCGGTAGACTGCGCCCGATGAAGCGCGTGTTCCTCACCGTGCTCCTCTGCGCCGCAGCCGCCCGCGCGGAGCTCAAGGAGCGCATCGCGGCGATCGTGAACGGCCAGGCCATCCTGCTCTCCGACGTCGAGGAGCGCATCGGGCCGGAGCTGACCCGGGTCATGCAGCAAGCTCCCGGGCAGCAGCGGGACAAGGAGCGGGCGGGCCTGCTCCACCGCGGCCTCACCGAGCTGGTGGACGAGAAGCTCATCGAGTCGGAAGCGACTACCCTCGGGCTGGCGGTCTCCGAGGAGGAGCTGCAGCGCGCGCTCGAGCAGCTCGCCCGGCAACAGAACATGGAGCTGGCCGACTTCCGCCAGGCGCTCGAGCAGCAGGGGATCCCCTGGGACACGGCGCGGGACGCGGTGCGGCGGCAGACGCTGATGGCGGAGGTGCTGCGCTTCAAGGTCAAGGCCCGCAAGGTGAGCGACGAGGAGGTGCAGGCGGCGTACGCCACCGAGGCGCACAACGCGCAGTACGAAGTTCACGCCCGGCACATCTTCGTGCCGCTGCCCCAGGACGCGAGTCCCGCGCAGCAGGCCGCCGCGCTGGCCCGCGCGGAGCAGGCGCTGCGAAGGGTGAGCGCGGGCGAGACCTTCGCGCTGGTCGCGCGCGAGATGTCCGAGGGACCGACGGCGAAGCAGGGCGGCGATCTCGGCTATTTCCGCCGCGGGCTGATGCTTCCCGCCATCGAGCAAGCCGCCTTCACGCTCAAGACCGGCGAGGTGAGCCCCGTGATCCGCACGGGGTCAGGGTACCATCTGGTCCTGGTCGAGGACCGGCGCGCGATCCCGTCGAAGCCGCTCGCCGACGTGAAGGAGGAGATCCGCAGCCGGCTGGCGAACGACTCCGTCTTCAAGGAGCGGGAAAACTACCTCGCCACCCTCCGCAAGACCGCCCAGATCGACGAGAAGCTCTGACGAACAACGGTTCACGCAGAGCCCGCTGAGATCGCAGAGAGTTCTTGATCAAAAAATCTCCGCGCCCTCCGCGCGCTCTGCGTGAAACGTTCTTTGTTCAGTCTTTCCGATGCTCAGGAAGATTGCCCTGCTTGTCCAGGGCGGGGCCGATGTCGGGGTTCTCGATTGGCTGGTAGCTGCCGGCGGTGGTGGGGACCTCGATGACCGCCAGGGCCCAGGCGCTTCCCGGGGGATCGCCGGGGCGGACTCCGTCCTCGTCCACCCAGACCTGCTCGATCCGCGCGCCCTTCTGCACCAGGTCCCGGAAGGATTGCTCCGGATCCTCGGTGTGGCTGAACTCGTCTACCGAGAGCCCGGTCGCGTTCTGCACCAGCAGCTGGTAGGCCTGCACCCGGCTGCGAAGAGTCTTGGCGAGGTTGTCGACCGCGGCGTCCCCGGCGTAGCCGACCGCCTTTTCCGGGCGGAACGTGGGCCCGCTATAGCCCGTCGCGTACACCTTGCCGGGGGAGTCGGGCAGCCGCTCGAGCCAGGACGGCATCGCGTTGCCGTTCACCGGCGTCCCCGCGGCGGCCTGCACCGGGCGGCCCTGCGCGTCCAGGTCGAGCACTGCCAAGGCCCAGACCGAGCCCGTCTGGTCGCGGTCGCCCGCCTCGTCCACCCAGGTCGCCTCGATGCGCGCGTTCCGCAGCAAGAGGTCCGTCGCTTCCTTGTCGATGTCCACCGCGCGCGCCGCCCGCCCGGACGCGTCGGTGGCCGCGCCGTAGCGCTCGACGTGCGCGGCGAGCTGCAGCGCGACCTTCCCGCGCGCGTCCTCGCGGGCGTTGTTCAACGCATCCTGCGGCCAGAAGGTGGGCCCGCTGCGGCCCACCGCCACCACCCGCGTCCTGCTCGACTGCGGGAGCTTGTCGACCCACTCCGGCACCGGCCGCGATGAGAGCGGCTTGCCCCAGCGGTTCAGCCTCGGCGCGGCCTTCTGCGGAGCGTTGCCGCCGCAGGCGCAGAGCGCGAGGAGCACCACGACCGCCGGGCGCATGCGCTTACTGGCGCTTGGCTTCCTCGGCCGACAGCTCGTCGAACGCCTTGTCCGCGTTGGCGCGCACCGCGTCGCGCACCTTGGCGTTCAGCTCCTTCATCTTGTCCAGGTTGTTCTTGAAAGTGTCCATGTCGAGCTGTGCCAAGGAGTACTCCGTCCCGTCGGTGTCCACCCAGTGATCCACGATCAGGACGCCCGACAGCTCCATCTGCGAGTACGTCTTCAGCGCCTGCTGGACGTGCTGCTCCTCGTTCGAGGCGCTCATGTCCCCGGCGGTGGTGGAGGCCTGGTAGTCCTTGTTGAGCACCGACACGTAGGTGTCGAGCGTCTTGGCGATCTCGCTGCGAGCGCGGGAGTCGGAGGTGGACCTTCGCAGCGCCGCGTTGCGGATGCCGCTCGCGATCCCTACGCCGTAGAAGATCTTCCCCTTCTCGCCGCCGAACGCGCCCGACCCCCGGTTCACCCAGTCAGGGCCGTTGGCGTGCAGGATCTGGTTCGACATGTCCGGCTTCTTCTCGCCGCCGCAAGCAGCCAGCGCCGCGGCGACCATTGCCATCCCGATGACGTTCTTCACGTGCTTCCTCCGTCAGAGACCTGCGTTTTCCTTCGCCACGAGCGCTGCCGCGAGATCCGTTCCGGCGGCGACGCCGGCCTCGTTGGCCGCCGCCTGCTGCGCCGCTTCCGGGGTGCGCCCCACCCCCTTGGTCTGTTTGACCGACGAGGCGACCACCGCGCCGCTCTGGCTCTCCAGAGCACGGACGTCCAGCGAGGCGGTCGCGGCCACCTGACTGAACACGCGTCCGCCCGCGACCGTGCTCCCTTTCACCACGATTACCCACGGCATTCCTTGCGACCGCGCGGTGTCGAGCGCCTGCCGCTCGGATCCTTCCGGCTGGGTAATGGCAGTGAATCCCTTGGAGGACAGCGCCTGTGCGACCGATCCGGCCGCCCAGTCCGGCGCCACCAGCACCGCCCGGCGCGCCCGGGCCTGCGCCTTGGCGGCGGCGTCTTCCGCCGCCTGCCGGAGCTGGCCCGAGGTCCGCAGCTGCGGATCGGAGAGGTCGATCTGCTGCGGCAGCGCGCGGGTCTGCGCGGCGGCGTCGCGATAGCGCACCAACGCGGCGAGCACGTTGCCCTGCCGCTCCTGGGCCTGCCCTTCGCGCAGGCGCGCCAGCGCCGCCAGTGCGGTGTGCTTCTGCTCGTCCTGCTGGCGCGCACGCTCGGCGTCGAGCTCCGCGCGGGAGATCTTGATCAGCACCCAGACGTCGAACCGGTCGATGGTGGTGGCGCCCGCCCTGCGCGAAAACTTCTCGTAGTACACGTCGGCCATGCGCGCGCTGCGGATGAGCGCCGTGGCGCGACCCTTGACCGTGTCCTGCACCCGGTCCGATCCGAGGTCCGTGGACATCACGTCCTTGTGCTCGGAGCTGACGTCCACGCCGATGTACTCGGCCGCGTGGGCGCGGGCGACCTGCATGGCCGCGTCGGTGCCTTCCTCGAGCGAGGTGGCGCCCTCGCGAGCCCCGGAGAAGTAGAGGGTGTCGCCCTCCTGCTGCACCTTGACCAGCCAGGCCGGCGTCTTCGGCGACGAGGCGGTCCTGACGACCGCCGGCGCTTCGGCCGCGCAGGCGGCGACGAGCAGGGTCGCGCCGAGCGCGGCGCGAGCCGCGGGGATGGCGAGGCTACTGGGCACCACCCACCACGGGCGCGGCGGTCTGCTCGGACACGCGCTTGGCCTCGTCCTGCAGGCGCTTGATGTTGTCCAGCTCGCGCAGCATGTCTTTGTCGTTCGACAGCTCGTAAGCCTTCTGCACGGTGGCGGTCGCGCTGTCGTAGTCGCCCGCGTACTCGTAGGCGAGACCGAGGTTCCAGTACCCCTTGGCGAGCTGCTCGCTCTTGATCTTGGGATTCTTCTGCCCGTCGGCGATGGCTTGCGAGAAGGTCGCCTGGGCCTTCTTCCAATCGCCGCGTTCCGCCCAGCCGATGCCGCCCTCGAGCTGCGGGATATCGGAGTCCTTCTGGAAGCTCGCGGTCACGTATTCCTGATGCGGAACGATCGCGCGCATGAAGCGCTCGAGCACCCCGCGCCGCGCCGACCGCTCCAGCGCGTCGTGGTCGATCGGCTCGGGGCGCTTGCCGTACCCGGAGTTGGTGTCGTCGCGCCGCTCTTCGTACGTCTTGGCGATCACCAGCCGGCCAGTGGCCACGTCGACGATCTTGAAGGTCGCGCGCGTCCGGACCTCGCCGCGCAGCTTGTAGATGACGACGACGCTGCCGTCCTTGTTCTTGATGCGGTCCTCGG
>DASQBG010000213.1:0-11123 GCA_035635335.1 Myxococcales bacterium
CAACATGAACCTGGCCGAGCAGACCCGGAAGGTGCTCGCCACGCTCACCCCGCGCGAGGAGAAGGTCCTGCGCATGCGCTTCGGCATCGGCGAGAAGTCCGACCACACCCTGGAAGAGGTGGGCCAGGACTTCGAGGTGACCCGCGAGCGCATCCGCCAGATCGAGGCCAAGGCGCTGCGCAAGCTGCGGCACCCCTCGCGCAGCAAGCGGCTGCGCAGCTTCGTGGAAAACTAGCCGCCGCGGCGCTGCGGTCTCAGGGACACGCCGCGGGGTCGACGTGGCGGCAGGTGTGCTGGTCCGAGGTCAGCGGGAGCGAATAGAGCAGTTGCAGCATCTCGGTGGTGCCGGACACGGAGATCTGCGTGACTTCCTGGGCCCCGGGCTGGATCTCCAGCGTGGAGAGGCGCAGCGACTTCCCGCCCGCGCCGATCGCCACCGTGGCGGAGGGCTCCGGCGGCGGAGAGATCACGTTCCGCGAGATGGAGCGGGCGTACGTCGCCCCCGAGAGGAACCCCTGGGCGCAGTTGGGCGCGCCGGTGAGGTAGTCGGCCTGGTAGAAGGGCGCGGTCGCCGAGCCCGCCGAGGCGCAGCCCCCGGCGCCCGCGCTGGGCAAGAGCGTGCTCCAGACGAGGCAGCCCCCGAGCAGGGTCGAGCTGGTGACCGTCTTCTCGTCGACGTTCCCGTACCGCAGCGACCATCCGGCCGATTCCCGCGAGGCGACCGCGCCGGAGACCGCCGTGGTCGTCGCGGTCGTCGAGGTCACGTCCACCAGCTCGCCGGCAGAGAGCCGGCCACCGTCGTAAGAAGAAGCGTCTGCGGCCACGTCGAGCTTCCGCAGCCGCGCCGGGGACCCGGTCGCATTGGCGAAGACGGCGACGGAGAGGAACCCGGCCGCGCCCGCCGCGCTGCCGGCGAGGCCCCGGTTCGAGGTCGGCGTCGGCGAGGGGAAGCTGCCTTCGCTGCAGGAGAACGCCGCCCCCGAGCCGGAGCAGGAGAACGGCACGCTCTCGCTGAAGTCGGTCAAGGTCGCCGGACACGCGCTCACCGCGATGCTCAGGCTCGCGTCCGCCGCCGTGCAAGCGAAGGCGCTCTGCGTGGCCACCGACTGGGTCGGCGCAGTGAATGCGCCGGACGAGCCGGCGAACGTGCCGGTGTACCGGGTCGGCCCGTTGTCGAGAGTCAAGGACGAGCTGACGTTGCAGCCCGCGGCCACGCAGGTGTTCAGGTCGTCGGGCCTGCAGTCGCCTCCGCCCGTCGAGCGCGCGTGCGCGCGGTCGCCGGTGCCGACATAGGCTCGCAGCCACCCGTTCTCCGTCTGGACGGTGGTGGAGGCGACCGTGTAGATCGGCTGCCGGCCCAGCGCGGATTTGGTGGCCGACTTGTCGGGCTCGAAGGAGCGCGCGAACGTCCAGTTGTCCACCAGGCCGCGCGCGGCGACGTGCCCCGGTTCGGCGAAGCGGAACGTCCACATCTGGCCGCCCTCGTCGCCGAGCACGGCGGTGTCGAAGAAGCCGTCGGGCGAATAGGTGCCGTCGTGCGCGTAGTCGACGAGCGCGGCGGCGGCCGGCAGCGACCACCGCATCGAGCCCCCGGGCCCGGCGCTTCCTGCCTCGTACTGGGCCTCGAAGAGCGGCGCTCCGGACCAGACGTCGACGAGCGCCGCGATCCGGCCTCGCGTGCCGTACGGGTCGTGGCCGCCGTTCAGGAACACCGCCCAGCGCTCCTCGCTGCCCACGCCGTAACGCTGGATCGCGCCTGGCGCGCTCGTCTGCAGCAGGACGGGTCCGATGGGCGGGGGCCGGGGCGCGAACTGGCCCCACGTCTGTCCCCATTGCTGCTCCTCGGGGCTGCAGGGCGGCGGGTACATCCAACGCATCTGCGGATTCGCGGGATCGGTCACGTCCAGGGCGACGAAGTGGGTGCCTCCTTCGCGCTCGCTGGCGATCGCCATGGTGTGGAACTCGCCGCGCTCCTTGTAGCCGGCGTGGTTCGTGGCGGCGCTGCCGTCGGCCCACACGTCCCGCACCATGAGGTCGCCGTCCATCGAGTATTGGTGACCGTTGATCATCATCAGCCACAGGCGCGGCAGCTGGTCGGGCGGCACGAAGGCCCACACCTCGTCCCCGGTGCCGCGGTTGTAGCGGATGTTGCGGAACGGAATGCCCGGGTCGGGCGCGGGCGGCGAGTCGGCCGCGGTGCCGGCGTCGAAGGCGTGCAGGAGGCCGTCGTTCGCGCCGACCAGCGCGATCTTCTGCCGGGCCTGGTTGTCCTCCAGGTACTTCTCGTAGCTGTCGACCTTCTTGGTGCCCACCGTGTAGAGGTCGGTGGGCGTGGCGGCGGCCTGCGCGGCAGGCTGCTGGTATCCGTAGAGCGTCTGCGCGCATTGAGCGTGCAGTCCCAGGCCGCAGATGAACTGGTCCACCGGCGGGTCGACGACCACCGGCGAGGAGTGGAAGATGTCTCCGAGCACGTGCGGTCGGTTGCCGTTCGGATCGGTCGGGTTCTCGCCGAAGACGTCCTTGCCGCGAACGTAGTCGATGATGGTCTGCGCGCATTCCAGAGGCGAGAGCGTCGGGTTCCCCGGCATCCGCTGGGCGATGCGCGCGCAGGCCGTGGTGCCGGTGATGCCGAGGTAGGGCAGCAGGGTGTTCGCGCTCGCCGCGTCGGAGAGGAAGCTCATCCGGGTCCAGCCCGTGATCCCGCCTCCAGCGTCGGTCGAGGGCAGTGCCGTGTAGACGGTGCGCGAAGACCAGGCGCGCTGCTGCAGCCGGGCGCCGGAATCCCAGGTCGGGTTCGCTCTCTGCCCGTTCTTCTGCTTCTGGAACTCGCCGCGGTCGCTCTCGGTGACGATGTCGCCATCCCCGTCGACGAGGAACACGCCATCGAGCTTCCCGTCGCCGTTCTTGTCGACTCCCGCCACGAACTCGTTGAAGAGGTCGAACCGGAAGAGGTGCCCCTCCCAGATGGCCCCCGCGTCGGGGATGAAGCGCGGCACGTAGGCAGAGGACCCGGTGCCCACCTGGAGCGTCTGGATGGCCGTGGACGAGAACGCGGTGGCGCGGTTGGAGATGTCGAGGACGGCCGAGTTGATCGCGTCCGAGAGCTGGGTCGCGGTGTTGGCGCGATAGTAGATGCCCTTGCCGGCGGTGGCGGCGCCTTGAAGCACCGGCACGTCCACGCCCAGGCCGATCACGTAGGTGTTCACGTCCTGCGTGCCGGAGAGGCTCGGGTTCAGGTCGTTGTTGGCGAGGAAGCGGGCCACGTCGGCCAGGAGGTTCGCGCTGCCGTTGTATTGGTCGGCGCCGCAGCCGGGCGCCGGACAGGCGGCACTGACGCCGCCGTTGAGCGCCTTGATCTTCGCGCCCGGGAGGTTGTTGTCGCCGAACGGCTCGCCGTCGGTGATGAGCACCACCGCGCTCGCCTGGCAGGCCGTGCACAGCGCGCGCTGGTTGCTGTTCGAGTTCGCGGAGGTGAAGCCGCCGGACGACGGGTTGCCCGTCTTCAGCCAGCTGCTGCCGAAGGTCGCGGTGTAGAGGGTATTCCCCGAATCGCCCGCCAGGTACTGGCCCACGTTGAAGAGCGTCTCGGCGAGAGGCGTGGCGATGGGCGACGCGAACGAGCCCCACGAGATCTGCGTGCGGATCTGATTGATCAGGCCGTTGCGGTCGGTGGCCTGCCAGGTGGCCTGCTTGCAGTTCGGCGTCATGCCGTTGTTGAAATTGACGAACTGCCCGCCGTCGTGGGCCTGGAGCCCCGAGCCGGAGATGCCCAGCGCGCTCGTGTTCTGTGGATCGTACGTGACGATGCCGACCCGGGTCGTGTTCTGTTGCGTGACGAAGTCGGTGAGGATCTTGCGGGCCACCAGGAACTTGGGCGGATTGAAGTTGAGCCAGTTCCCCTTGAACAGGTAGCGGCCGTTCCGCACGTCGGTCTGGGAACCGCTCGCCGTCGGATCGAGGTAGTACCCGGCCTCGTCCAGGCATTGCGTGCAGCGCTCGCGGCGCGTCAGTCCAGGCCCCCCGCTGTTCGCGGCGGCGCTCATCGCGGAGCAGGCCGTGGCGGAGCTGGTCGTACCGCCCGGGGCGGCCGAGGTCCACTCCATGTACCTGTAGTAGCTCGCGCCCGCGAAATACGAGGGGAAAGCGGGGTCGAACGCCGGAAAGGCGGTCCCGTTCGAGTAGGCCTGGCCGCTGGCCGAGCGCAGCGCCTCGAACAAGGCGTTCGCGTGGCAGCTGGCGACGTCCGTCGAGCTGGAGCCGCTCTGGGTCGTGCCGCTGGAGAGGAAGCTGGTGTTCGGGAAGGCCGCGACTTTCAGCGGCAGCTCGTACATCGAGGTCGAGTTGTCCAGGATGAACACGACGTTGGGCGGGTCGTTGGTCTGCGAGGCGAAGAACGCCGTGTCGCCGCCGAAGTTGGGGAAGAGGCGCTGCGAGAGCGAGCTGCCGTTCAGGCAGCAGGACACGTCGTTGGACGCGCTGCCCGGGCCGGCCGCCTCGGAGCGGAGGGGGGCCGCGACGGCTGCGAGGAGCGCAAGCGCGATGAGGCTCCGCATCGGATCCTCCTAGAGTCCGTACCGGAAGGTGAACTCCAGCTCCATGTCGCCCGCGGCGGGATCGCTGCATGCGACGACCACCCGGTAGTGGCGTCCTCCCAAGGTGGGGCTGGGGACGAGCAGGTTGGAGAGGTCGCGGTTGCGCGCGCTCGATCCGCCGACGAGTTGCGGCGGCAGCGCGCGCACCGAGGTGACGGAAGGGCCCTGGACATGCCCGGTGCGCATCCGACGGTTCCCGGTGTCCACCTGGAAGGCCTGGTCGAGCTGGATGGAGGTCGGATCGAGGCCGAAGATGCGCAGGCGTCCCAGCACCTGCTGCCGGGCCGCCTCGACGCAGGCGGTCTGGGTGAGCGCACGCGAATCGCGGACGGAGTCGCTCTTGGAGATGCGCGCGAGCTCCAACGTCGCGACCGTGACGAGCGCCAGCACTCCGATGACGATCAGCGCGGCGAGAAGCGCGCTTCCGCGGGCGGGGCGCATCAGCCGCCTCCGACGTTGCCGCTCGCGAACACGGGCGGAAGGAAATGCGCGCGCGTGAGGAGGTTCGGTGTCTGCTCGATGAGCCTGGAAACGCTGCGCTTGAAGACGCCTGCCGGAAGGGCCGCCCGGTTCGCCAGCGCGGGCAAGGGGTCGCCCGACCGATCCGGCGTCTCCTGGAGCGATCGCGCGACGACCGTGATGGTGACCGAGCGCACGTTGGCCGGGTGCGCGCCATAGCGAGAGGGGAAGTCGTACGGATCGTTGCGCCAATCGGGCGGAGCGGCGGCCTCCGACGGCGTCTCGGCCACTCCGGCGCAGCCGCCGAAGATCCATCCCGGGACGCCCGCGCAGCTCTCGGGAGGCGCCACGGGGGTCGCGCCGGCCGCCGCATACGGCGACCCGGCGGGGGGCGGACCGATCTGCCAGGTGAGCTGCAGGTCCTCGATCCCGCGCTCGAGCAGCTCGATCCGGCCCCTGCCGCGCTCGCGGTACAAGCAGGGCACGCCGAAGGCGTCGTCCTGCACGAAGTATCTCTGCCGTTCGACCAGCATGACCACTGCGGCCCCGAAGCAGGAGTCGGTGGGCCCGTCCTGCGGAAAATAGCCGTCCGCGTTGGACAGCGGCCGGAGCGCGAGCGTGCCGCTCCCGGCCGGCGCATCGGCGCTCAGGGCGACGTACGCCGAAGGCTCCGCACCCGCGCAGAGGAGCTGCACCACCCGGCCGGCCCTGAGGAGCTGCGCGACGGGCCGGTCGAGGGTCAGGGTCCACGGCCCGCTGCCCACGAGGGAGGTCGCGTTGCGGGAGAAGGCCGGGTCGCGGAACGACACCACCAGCTCGTCCGGACCGTCGATCCGATCGCGTCCGCCCTTCGGACAGGTCGAGGCCGTGCCCGGCGTGGCGCAAGCGTACCGGTCGAAGTCGAAGGCAGCGATCGGAGAGATGCCGTACCCGGCCTGGCGGACCGCGCGGGACACGTCCAGGAGCGCGAGGCGCCCGTTCTCCTCCAGAGTGCGCTGGAGTTGCTGCTTGGCGAAGAGCAAACCCTGCTGCACGAGGAGGCCGGAGATTCCCGCGATCACGATCGCGAGGATCGCGACCGCGAGCATGACCTCGATCAGCGTGAAGCCGCGGCGCCTCACATCGGCATCCCGGCGACGCCTATGGAAGAGGGGTTGTACCGGTAGCCGAGGACGACGGCGCGCGCCCAGACCGTGCCGACCTTGTAGCGAACGATGACGGCGAAGTCCCTGCCCTGCTCCGCGCCGGTCGCGTCGAGGTCCGGTTTCACGTTGACGTAGACCTGGTAGGACTCTCCAGCGGCGTCGATGATGGGAAGGGTCGCGTCCGGAGCGTCGGCCCCGGTGGGAAGCGTGGCGCGTGCGAACAGCGCGGCGGCGTCGGTGAAGCTCGCGTCGTTTGCGGGATTCGAGTTGGCGATCCGCGCGTCCCCGTAGTCCGCGAGCGCGAGCTGGGCGGCGAGCGATCGCGCCAGGGCGACCGAGGTGGCTTGGCGCCGGGCGAGGACTCCGAGCTGCCCGCTTGCGCCGAACGCCGCCACCAGGGCCGTGCCGGCGAACGCCAGCAGGACCATCGAGACGAGCACTTCGAGAAGCGTGAAGCCCCCGGCGGCCCGCTCGCGCATGATCCTCTCCTGGGAGTTTTTCCGGTCCTAGCAACGGGGGTCCAGAGGTTTCAACGCGCACAGGTGCGAAGGGTCCGCCGTGGGTGAACCGATGTGTACCTTCGAGCCAGGCTTTGGTCGTGCAGGCGCGTCGCGGAGCTATTCCTCTTCCATCTCCACACGTGCGTGGCGGGCGAGCTCGAGCTCCCACGGCTCCAGCTCCCGCTTGCCCCGCTCCAGCTTGCGGAGCAGGTCAGCCGCGCGGCCGACTTCCTTCAGGTCGTCGTGCGTCTCGATGAAGTGGAGCAGCGCGTCCTTGTATGCCTGCACCTCGTCCTCGGTGAGGCGCTCGGCCGCAAGGTCGTCGTGACCGCCTTCCGTCATCCACGGAAGGTCCTCACTGCTTCTGGGCTGCGCTACCTCGCCGGGGCGAGCTTGCGCTGGAAATGCTGGCGCTCGGCCGGGCTGCGCGCCAGCCGCAGGGCCCGGCGGAACTCCTCCGCCGCCTCGCGCGCGTGCCCGGCGCGGAGGTGCAGCTCGCCGAGCGCCGCGAAGTAGAACGGATAGCGGCCCAGGCGATCGCGGCCGTGCAGAGCGTGCAATTCCTCCAGCCCGCGCTCCGGTCCCTCCACCTGCGCGAGCGCGATGGCGCGGTTCAAGGCGACCACGGGCGTGGGATGCTGGGCGTAGAGAGCGTCGTAGAGCGTCACGATCGCGCGCCAATCCGTCGCGGCGAAGGTCGGCGCGAAGCAGTGCTCCGCTGCGATGGCGGCCTCGAGCAGCAGCGCGGTGGGCGGCTCGGATACGGCGCGCGAGAGCCACCGCGCGCCTTCGGCCGCCAGCGCGCGGTCCCAGGCCGAGCGATCCTGCTCTTCGAGGGGCACCAGCGCGCCGTGCGCGTCGAGACGGCCCGGAAGGCGCGCGGCGTGCAGGCACATGAGGGCAAGCAGCGCGAAGGTGCGCGGCTGCGCGGTCGCCGGGTTCTCCGCCAGGAGCCGCACGAGCCGGATCGCCTCCGCGCACAGGTCGGCGCGGACCGCCAGCTCGGGGTGCGCGCCGTGGTAGCCCTCGTTGAAGAGGAGGTAGAGCGCGTCCAGCACCGCTTCCAAGCGGCGGGCCAGCTGCGGATCCGAGAGATCCGCCAGCGCGCCCGCCCGCCGCAGCGCCGCCTTGCCGCGCGCCAGCCGCTTCTCGATCGCCCCGGGGGAAGCGAGGAACGCCTGCGCCACTTCGTCCACCCCGAATCCACACAGCAGCTTCAGGACCAGCGCGACCTGCACCGCGGGCTGCAGCCGCGCGTCGCAGCAGGCGAACATCATGCGAAGCTGCTCGACGCGGAGCGCGTCCTCGGTGAAGGCCGCATCGACCGCGGGCGCCAGCTCGCCCTGGAGCTGGGCGACGTCCGGCGCAAGGCGGGTCCTCGTCCGCTGCCGGCGGAGCAGGTCCAGCGCGCGGTTGCGCGCCGAGGCCCGCAGCCACGCGGCCGGGTTGTCCGGCACCCGCCCCATCTTCCAGACCTCGAGCGCGTGGCAAAGCGTTTCCTGCACTACGTCCTCGGCCAGGTCCAGGTTGGCCGGGCCGAGGACGCGGACGAGCGCCGCCGCGAGCCTCCCCGCTTCGTGGCGGAAGAGGTGCTCGACGACCACCCCTCTCTCGGCATCCGAGCTCACATCTTGCGGATCGGGCGGACCTCGACCGCTCCGTCGACTTCCAGGATGGGGCACCCGCGCGCGAGCTCCGCCGCGTCGTCGAGGCTGTCCGCCGTGACCAGGAGGTACCCGCCGACGAGGTCCTTCGCCTCGGCGAACGGGCCGTCCACCACGGTCTTCTTCTTGCCTTTCACCTGCTTGCCGCCCGGGTCGAGCGGATCGCCGCCCTTGAACTGGCCTCGCTTGGACAGCTCGCCGATCCAGGTGCCCCACGCCTGCATGTGCTTCTGCATCTGCTCGGGGGAGAGCTGCTGGAAGCCGCCGCCCCGGAAAACGTACAGGAAGTCCGCCATGGCCTGCTCCTTTTCTCCGCCCCGCACCGCGCGGGGCCTCACCCCGACGACGCATGGACGCACCGCCTCCGGACATGTTTCGCGCGGGCGGCGGCTAGAAGTAGTACCCGACGCCGCCGTGGAGGCCGAAGTGGGCTTCTCCGTCCGCGGGGGTGAAGGCGAGGGCGGCGATCACGCTGGCGGTAAACGGTCCTCCCGGGCGCAGCTCGAACCCGCCGCCCAGGTTGGTCCAGACGTAGCGCGAGCTGTCCGCGGTCGTTGCGATGTCCCTCGATGCCCGCGGCTGCTTGGTGTTGCCCGCGAAGCCCAGCTCGATGGCCACGTTGAATCCGCCGGCTCCGAAGAGCTGGCGGATTCCGAGCCCGAGCTGGACGCCCGGGAAGCCGGCGCCGGCGCCGGCCTCGAAGGCCGTGCCTGCGGCAGTGAGGTAGCTCACCGCAGCCCCGACCAGTCCATACGGAGCGAAGTCGTTACCGAACTCCGCCCGCACCGAGAGCCCGCCGAGGTCCGTTTCGCCTCGCCGGCCGCCGCGGGTCAGGTCGACGACGTCGGCGCGGGCGGCGAAAGCGCCCGCCACGGTGAGCCCGAGTAGGATGCGCGCCTTCACCGGGGCGGCATCCTAGCCGCCGCTGCCAGGGCGGCGCTACGTCTTTCAACATCGCGGACGTCGCGGCTCGGACTTTGGCCCTTCGCGACCGGCGCATCTCACCTGAGGCCGAATGTGCTCTACGATGCGCCCGGGCCCGTAGCTCAACGGTCAGAGCAGCCGGCTCATAACCGGTCGCATGCAGGTTCGAATCCTGCCGGGCCCACTCAAGGAACTTCGGGACCACGCGGGGCGTTGACAGATCGGCGCTCGGAGGTGCACAAGCTTCTCCCCCCGGGCGGCGGGGTCCGGCAGGTCGAAACTCAAGAGCGAGGACACGTGTCGCGTGACAAGCTGAGGGCATTGGAAGAGCTGCAGAAGGTCGATCTCCAGATCCGCGACCTCGCGCAGCAAGCAGAGAAGCATCCCGCGCGGCTCAAGCAGATCGAAACGGAGCGCAACCAGGCCCGGGTGGCCCTCGATGCGCAGCGCGGCAGGCTAGCCGACAACGAGCGGGCACGCCGCCAGAACGAGCAGCTCCTCCAGCTGGAGAAGGAGAAGGTACGCAAGTGGGAGTCGCGCCTCGCCGAGCTGAAGACGCCCCGCGAGTACGCCGCGCTCGCCCGCGAGCTTGACATCGCGAAGAAGACCAACCAGACCGCGGAGGAAGAGATCCGCAGGCTGTCCGGGGAATACGAAGAGCTCAAGAAGGGGACCGCCGACCTGGAGCGGGTGCTGGGCGAGAAGGAAGCGGTCGTCCAGAGCGAGGGCAAGCAGATCCAGGACGTGCTCTCCGGCCTGCAAGGCCAGGTGCAGGTGCTGGAGAAGGAGCGCGACGCCGTCGCCGCCAGCGTGGAGCGCTCGATGCTTTCCAGGTACGAGCGCATCCGCAAGCAGCGCGGCGGGCTCGCGGTCGTGCCGGTGGTGGGGATCACCTGCAAGGGCTGCCAGAGGAACATCCCGCCCCAGATGGCGAACAACCTGCGCACCGGGACCGAGCTGCTGACTTGTCCCAACTGCCACCGCTTCATCTATCCCGCCGAGGCCGAGGCCGCGGCAGCGCCCGCGTAAGTGCCTGCCTCGCCCGCGCAGCTCCTGCTCGCGCTCGCCGAGCACGGGACGCTCGACGCCGCCAGCGAGGCGCTCGGAATCGACAAGGAGCAGGCGCGGCGGCTCTTGCGGGGAGCCGCCAAGCAGCTGGGCGCCGCGGAACCGGAGCCCAGGCCCACCGCGCGCGTCACCTCGCCCGGAGAGGTCCGGCGGGTGCGCGTCTTCACCGACGGAGCGGCGCGTGGCAATCCGGGGCCAGCCGGCGCGGGCGCCGTGATCCTCGACGGCGACGGCCGCGTCCTGGCCCGTCTGGGACGGTTCCTCGGCAAGCAGACCAACAACGTGGCCGAGTACCAGGGGCTCTTGCTCGGCCTGCGGCGCGCCCGCCAGATGGGCGCCCGCGAGGTCGAGGTCCGGGCGGACAGCCAGCTGCTCATCCGCCAGCTGCAAGGAAAGTACGCCGTCAAGAACGAGGTGCTCAAGCGCCTGCACGAGGAGGCGCTCGCGCTGCTCCGGTCGTTCGACCGGTACGATCTGATCCACGTCCCGCGCGAGCAAAACGGGCTCGCGGACGAGATGTCCAACCGCGCCATCGACGAGCAGCTGAGCGACGTGTAGCCGGAGCCGTATTCGGCGGCGCTGCCCTTTTCGAGCGCGGACGCTGTGTTACAGTAGTCGATGGTCGGAGCTGCCCGGGCGGACGCCGGCGCAATCACGCGCGGGAGGAAAGTCCGGGCTCCACAGGGCAGGGTGCTGGCTAACGGCCAGCCGAGGCGACTCGCGGGACAGCGCCACAGAGAACAGACCGCCGGCCGAAAGGCAGGCAAGGGT